>CAVDFD010000001.1:0-67360 GCA_963608145.1 Bacteroidaceae bacterium
ACGCCTGATAACTCAGGCTTTTTTGATGGCTATAATCCAACTCGAGGCGGGCCTTGCCCCCTCGAACTCCCCCGCTGCGCGGATATTTTTTCTCAGCAGCATAGGTTTTTTGACAGTCTGTACCCCGAGTGCTTTAGCGCTCGGGGTAATGATCTATTCTGTCTTTTCCTCCTCGGCTGAGGGCTTAGGCTCAACATCCAGCGCGACTATCTTTTCCGTCAGCAGCTTGTACAGATGCGAGTATATCGCCGACTCCACTACAAGATGCTTGACCGCTCCGTCGTCTTTGCGATTGGGGTCGTACACATCGACGGCGAGCTGCCGCACCTGCTCGGTGCACAGGCGGCACAGACTGCGGTGGCGCATGACGAAGTCGTTGTATATATCCCGGACCTCATCCTCGGGTATGCCCATGGGTATGATCCTGCTCACGACAGAGATGCTCAGGCTCTGCTTGAGCGTGCATATCATGATGAGATAGGCAAGATGTATCCGCGTGTATTTTTTCTTAATGGGAGCGGGCATGATCTTCATGCGCACATAGTTGTTTATCGTGCTCGGCGTTATGATAGGATCGCTGCCCTGGGTGTGCGGGAACAGGTCGAGAAAGCGCGATACAAGCGAGATGACCTGATCCATGTACAGCTCAAAATCGGGGAGCTCGTCCCATGACGGGAGCGAGAAAGCCGAGATGTATTTATCCCAGCGGCGCAGCTTTGCCGCGACATGCTTGCTGTTGTATATAAGTCAGACCTCCCCTTGAGTGATTTAATACAGTATAGCACCAAACGACAGGCATTACAAGAAAATATGATATTCATTATTATTTATATTATATTTATAAAAGGTATTTACTTAACGCCGGAAATGCGGTAATATGATATAACATATTAGATATGCAATGTATCTTTTCCACACGGAGGTGTATGATGTCAATAGAAGTATTCACCGATTCTGCGGCCAACATACCGGCTGCAAAGCTCGCGGAGCTGAATATACATGTGATCGCGTGCAGCTATGAGCTGGGCGGCAAGGTCATAAAGTGCCCCTTAGCTCCCGAGGATTTTGACGGACACGAGTTTTACGATATGCTCCGCGCCAAGACCGAGGTGCGCACGAGCATGACCAATTCGCACGATATCGCCGAGGCCTTTGAGACCGAGCTTTCCAAGGGCAGCGATATCGTCTACATAAGCATTTCCTCCGGCATCAGCGGAACGTTCAACGCAGGCCGCCTTGCCGCCGAGGAGCTGCGCGAGAAGTATCCCGAGCGGCGCATAGAGGTCTTTGACTCCATGGGTGCGGGGCTCGGCATCGGCCTGCTTGCGATGAAGGCTGCCGACTACCGCGACGCAGGTCTCGGCATGAACGAGCTCATCGAGCACCTTGCATCCGACCGCAGCGGCCTGTGCGAGTATTTCACCGTTGACGATCTCATGCATCTGCGCCGCGGCGGGCGGCTGTCCGGCATTGCCGCGATGGTGGGCACGGTGCTCAACGTAAAGCCGCTTCTGCGCGGCGACGAGGAGGGCAAGATAGTCGTCTTTGCCAAGCTCCGCGGCAGGAAGAAGGCGATCGAGGCCATCGCGCACGAGTACGAGGCCAAGGCCGTCGATCCGCAGCATCAGCGCGTTGCGATAAGCCACGGCGACTGTCCCGAGGACGCGGAAAAGCTCGCGGAGCTGGTGCGCGCCATAGCCGAGCCGCAGGAGCTCATCATTGCGACCCACGAGCCGTACACCGGCATCCACGTCGGACCCGGTATGCTCTCGCTGTTTTTCATCGGCGCGGGCAGATAACATTAAATAGACTTCCGGCGCAGCGAATCGTTTTGGTTCGCTGCGCCGGTCTGTTTAATCGTTATTAAGGTAAACGCTCAGGTCAAGGTCAGAAAGAGGGATGAGATAGTAAAGATATTCGTCTCCCCAGCAGGCCTTCACCCAATACGCGGTTTCGGGAGAGGGATCGTCGATCGCATAGATACGTTTGCCGCCGCCGAGCTGCAAAACGGAATCGGCGTTTTCCGTGCGAAGCTCATCGATGGGCGAAAAGCTTTTGCCGAAGACGTAGACCGTGACCTTATCGGGGGCTTTGCGGCCTCGCTCAAAACGCAAGGTGATAGGAGAATCAGCCGCCGCATCGGGTATTACATAGTCGAATATACCGACGGGATACTTTCGGCATCCGTCAGGGAGATGTGTTTCCATGTACAGCGCTGAATCATCATCAAGAGGCTTGACGGGCACCATCCATTTATAACCTATGTACTGAGAATAAATGCCGCCGTATACGGCAGTGCTGCCGTCCGCGTTGGTATATTCGGCTTCGAGCTCAACAAAATCATGCTCATCTTCAATGAAGCTCGGTACAATAATGATAGCGGCAATGATGAGAGCTACGCCGATTGCTATCCATATGTATTTTGACTTTGACATGTTTGCCTCCCTTGCTTATTTGGTCAGCCAAAGTGAGTAACTTAGACTTGCATTATTGGCTGCAACGTAAAACGAAGTTGCTCCCGATAGAGGAATATTATATGCAACGGAATATTGAACTTGTGAACTAACATTATATATAGCTGAATGAGAAGCGGTCGAAGGATCAAGGTTAAAGGCGGCCATCATACCAGGCTTATCAAGTGAAGCTGTTGAACTGGCTGCACCGTACTTACAAGTTAAGGTAGCTTGCCTGCCGGTTGAACTGCAAGTTAGCTGACTCGTTAATGAAGATAGAGCGGAGTCAAGGCCACTTGTAGGAAGGCCAAAGAGATCAAGAAAGTATACTATAAGATTTTTGATATTTATGAAACTGCTGCTGCTATAATGAGAAGTCATATCATCAAGACCTTTGATACTACTGATGTCAGTTGCGGAATTACGTGATAAAGATATGACTAATTTGCTTACACGAACTTTGCTTGATACATTATTAAGATTATCATAATGCGACTTGACCGCGTTTACGTATGGCTGAACTCTTATACCAACTCTATTTGCATTTGAAGCATAGTATACAGACAATGTTTGCCCGTTAACAGATGAAACATTAGTTAGTTTTTTAGTAGTCGACCCTTTCTTCACAAAATTTGCATCGACTTCGAGCGGAGAAACTTCTTCGTCAGAAGGAGAAATAGGTGCGGACTCCAACGAGACATTTGGCCTTACAACATCGACATCATCGGCCATGACACGTTCGCCGAAGGCAAACATAATCTGCGCATCAGAATCAATTAAAGGATTAATAACTATTCCTGCGTTGATTTTGTTTTCACCAACCGATTTTGTAAAACCGGCTGTGAGCGGCAGATTGATTTCGCCTATTGAAATTTCGCCGTAGAGAGGTCCGTTTAATATACTTGAGCCGTCAGTAAGCTCAAGAAGATCAACATCGCCAGCGGCGGTTAAAAGATAATCGTTTTCTCCTACGCTTATCGTAGCAGACATGCTTGCATGGAAAATGTCATCTTTCATGGTGCGCGAAACGGTGTAATTATATTCCGCATCAGCGTTTCCGGTACCAAAAAGAGCCTCAAATCCATCATTTGTTATAGCGGCTATAGAACTGTTTCCATGCAGAGCAATGCCGTCCGCAAAAGCTGTCACGCCCAGTGACATCATAATAGCAAATATCAGGACAACGCACAAGATTTTTCTAACTTTCATTTTTTGTTCTCCTTTGTTTTTTTAATATTCGGCATACATGGTGATAGTGATGGTTTCCGTGGTTTTTGCGTACAGTGTGAATGTTGTCGTGCAGCGGTAGCTGCCGGAGCCGGTGAGCTGCTCTTTGAAAGATATCATCATTCTTGAAGAGCTCACGCTGTGGTAAATGTAATTATCGGAAGTGCCGACATTTACCTTGACCCACTTGGTTCCGGACTTTTTCTCGATACAGGTCTTTGTTTTGATCTTTGTTACATCACTTTTGCCGGAGCATATGAGCTTAACAGACGCATTTCCGCCTTCGGCAATGCGAAATGCAACAGTCGGCTTTGCTGTGCACAGGCTTAGAAGCTCAATGCCGCCGGACGGCTGCGCGGCATATGCGGAAACGGGCACGCCGGTGATGATCAAAAGACTCAGTATAAGACAGGCTATCCTTTTCATATATCTTCCCTCCCTTCTGTGTTTTTTTGTCCCCTTATCTATATAGACAGAGAAAAACGAAAAAATAGGACAACTTTTCGAAAAAAATTTTTTAAATTTTCAATTGACTTGAAAATACATGAAAAATCATATACACTGTCATCGGAACAGGGGGGATCACCTTGCTGATGCTTTATGCAGCCGTCATTGACGATGCGGCTGAGCTGCGAAGATTCGAGAAGATATATTATGCATATCGCGATCAGATGTTCTTTGTCGCAAATGATATCCTGCACGATGAGCACGAGGCCGAGGATGCCGTGCAGAATGCCTTTATCGGCATAGCCAAAAACATAAGAAGCCTGCCGACCGATGATAAGCGCGTTGTGCGTGCGTATACGCTGACAGCGGCGAAGAATGCGGCGCTCAATATGCTTCCGGCTAAGAAGCGGCGCGATGATCAGATTGATATTGACGAGATAGAGCTTGCAGATAACATTGATGTTTTTGCTCAGGTCGCTGCCTCCGAGGACAGAGAGACCTTGTCGAGAGCGATAGGGAAGCTGCCGGATATATACAGAGATGTGCTGCTGCTGCACTGCGTCTGCGGACTTAAAGCCGTGCAGACGGCGCAGCTGCTCGGGCGAAAAAAGGCGACCGTCGAAAAGCAGATAGCAAGAGCACAAATGCTTGTAGTCAGGCTGTGCGTCGAGGAAGGGATGGTGCTTAAACGTGGAAAAAACAATGACGGTATTTGAAAACGCGCTTCTGGATAGGACGCTGCAAGGCTTTGACTATGTCCCTGCCGCAGAGAGCATAGAGCACGAGTTTTCCCCGCGCTTTGAAAGAGAAGCCCGAAGGATCATCCAAAAAAGCGCCTCGAATGTGTGGCACTGCGTGAATACGACCGCAAAAAAGATACTTATCGCGGCGATAATCGCGGCTCTGCTCACGGGCACGGTTCTTGCCGTCCCTGCGCTGAGGGAGGGGCTTATCAGAATATTCATCCATGACGACGGCAATTTATATTCCTTTACCGTTGACCGAAACATGATAGCAAACGCACCGACGGAGATCGAAACGGCCTATTCATTGACGTATATTCCTGATGGCTATGAGCTCGCTAACACAGTAGCTGTCCGTGAAGGTGTCGTATCACTCACTTATATAGATGAAAACGATAGCTGGATAGACTTCAGGCAGGAAATAGTCACGCAGGATCCGCGCAACAGCCTCAGCGGAGCGGATTCCGAGCGCTCGGAGCTTAAGCATGTCGTGCTAAACGGCTATGAGGTGATACGGATAATCCACGAGGAGGGCGAGGTGCAGCTCGTGTGGACGGATGACGAATATTTCTTCGAGCTGTTCTGCGATAAGGGCGGCATCGACGAGGCCGAAAAAATATTCTACGGCGTAAAGCCCGATGCCGAGCTTACGCAGAGGCTGGCAAACGGCGAAAGCATAATGGAAGGTAAATTTGTTGTTGATTAAGATTAAGTTGACCGCGTTTTTTCGGTTTGGAAAAACGCGGTTTTTGTTGTACCTCGGAGATAAAGCTGATATAATAAACTGATTAAATGCTGCCTGCGGTGCTGCATGACGCAGCCTAACAAGGAATTCGGTGCAAATCCGAAGCAGTCCCGCTGCCGTGAATGGCGACGAGGGCGCAGAAGCCACTGCTTTTATTAAGTAAGCGCTGAATAAATGACAGTCAGCGTCTGAACGGATAATTTGTGCCCTGATTTAGTCACGTTTTCTTGAAATACACAAAGTATTCCTGCGAAAAAGTGCCGTTATCAGGACTCAAATTCTCTCGCTCAGCCATCTGACGCATTTAATCATCGCTTACTTAGCGGGAAGGCGCGCCTGAGAGTGACCCATGAGCCGGAAGACTTGCCGCAGTGTGAGCATTTGAAATTCTGAGGAGGTGGGATATATGCGCGAGGACGCATGGACGCTCAATATTACCTACGAGTAGTGTGAGAAAACAAAGAACAGAAAACAACTTACTTGGAGGTAAAAACATGAAAAAAAGATCACTGAGCCTGCTTCTGGCTCTCTTAATGGTGCTGAGCCTTATCGTGCCCGGCACGGCAGCGTTTGCCGACGATGCCTCGCAGTGGCCGAGCTTCCGCGGCAGCGATACGAACATGGCGATAAGCACAGCCGAAACTCCGGCTGACGCACAGCACACGACGCTCAAATGGGCAAATCAGCTCTCAAGCGACTGGAGCAAAGCTCCCTCCGCGCCGATAATCGTGGGCGATAAGCTCGTCACCCTGTGCGGCGATGAGCTCACGATGCTCTCCCTTGCCGACGGCAGCATCGTAAAGAGCGTTAAAACGCAGGCATCCTCCGGCTACGGTCTGATCACTCCCGCCTATGCCGGCGGTATGATAATCGCACCCCTTACCAAGGGCACGATCGAGGCCTTCGACGCAGAGACGCTTGAGAGCAAGTGGGTCTACACCGATAAGCTCGGCGGTCAGTCTCTGTCTCCGGTGCTGTACTCCGACGGCAAGCTCTACGCCGGCTTCTGGAACGGCGAGACCGAGGATGCAAGCTTCGTCTGCCTCGATGCCGAGACTGGCAGCCTCGACTGGAGCTGCGCCGTCAAGGGCGGCTTCTACTTTGCCGGTGCGGTCGCTGTAGGCGACTATGTCTTTGTCGGCACCGACGACGGCGCTAAGGACTCCGCGGGCGACGGCGCACTGCTGGCCTTCAAAAAGACCTACGCCGAAAATGAAGAGGTAAAGCCCGTATCGAGCGCAGCTCTCATCGGCTGCGGCGATGTGCGCAGCAGCCTTGCATACTCCGACGGCAAGGTTTACTTCACCACCAAGGGCGGCTATCTGGGTTCCGCCGCTGTTGACGGTGAAAGCGGCGAGATAAGCAGCGTCAAGACCGTACCCTTCGGCGCTCAGAGCACCTCGACTCCCGTTGTTTACGGCGATCACGTTTACTTCGGCGCAGGCAAGGGCTTTGACGATCCCGGCATGTTCGTCATCGCGGACAAGAACACTCTCGAGGTCAAGAACACCGTCGAGCTCAAGGGCAACGCCCAGTGCTCGATGCTCCTGTCCACGGCCTATCTTGAGACCGAAGGATATCTGTATTTCTACAGCACCTATAACACCACGCCCGGCGGCGTTTCGCTCATAAAGGTCAAGGCCGACGATGTCAGCAAGACGGAGCTGGTCGAGCTCTTCGATGCCGTGGGCTATGAAAACTACTGCGTTTGCAGCCTCATCTGCGATGCAGACGGCAATATCTATTACAAAAACGACAGCGGCACGATCTTCTGCCTGAGCAACGAGCTCAGCGAGGATGTTCTCGTGAGCATAGCAAACAAGGGCGGCGTTGAGCTCAGCTACGCCTGCGTCACCGCCTCCGACCGCAACGCCGACGGCATCATCGACATTGACGAGGTGCTGTATGCCGCACACGAGAAGTATTACGAGGGCGGCGCAGCGGAAGGCTACGCCACCGCAAGCAGCGAATACGGCGCGTATATAAGCAAGCTCTGGGGCGACGAGAGCGGCAACTTCGGCTACTTTGTCGATAACAGCATGGCCATGAGCCTCGGCGACAAGGTCAGCGAGGGTCAGCATGTCTATGCCTATGTAAACGCAAACGCATATCCCAATAACGACGCATACGCCTATTTCGAAGGCTCCTCGGCAGACACCGCAGCTTATGCGTCGCTCACCCTCAAGCTCACCGCTCAGAACGGCTACGACGAGAACTGGAGCCCCAAGTTCGAGGCATATGACAATGCTCAGCTCAAGGCCTACAGCGCCGATCTCAAGACCGAGATAAAGGACTTCAAGGCAGCATCGCTCGGAAACGGTGAGTATAAGCTCAGCTTCCTGAGCGCCGGCGAGTACTGCGTTGTCGCAACAGCAGAGAATAACGCAATTATCCCCGCGGTGTGTATGGTAAGCGTTAAGGAAACTGAGAGCTTTAGCGATGTCAAGGACGGCAGCTATTACTACGATGCCGCAATGTGGGGCAGCGCAAACGGCGTAGTCAACGGCTACGGCGACGGCATTTTCCTTCCCGACGGTCGGTGCACCCGCGCCCAGATCGTGAGCTTCCTCTACCGTTTGGCAGGCAGCCCCGAGGTAAGCGGTGAGTGCAGCTTCAAGGACGTTCCCGACAGCTACTATAAAAATGCCGTTATCTGGGCGGCGGAGAACGGGGTCACAAAGGGTACGACTGCCGACACCTTCTCTCCCAACGCCGTGTGCACCCGCGCACAGGCAATGACCATGCTCTACCGCTACCTCGACGCACCCGAGTATGAGGCCGGCAGCGGCTTTGTCGATGTCGCCGACGGTGCGTTCTATGCCGACGCGGTCATGTGGGCGGCGGCAAACGGCGTAGCACAGGGCTATAATGACGGTGCCTTCCGCCCCGATGCAGTCTGCACCCGCGCCCAGATCGTAACGTTTATCTACCGCGCAGCAGCGTGATACCTTAAATGAAAAAAAGATCAGCAACACTTTTACTCTGCGTTCTCATTATATGCAGCCTGCTTGCAGGCTGCATGAAGAACGCGGAGGCCGTAAACTTCGCCGGTGACATTGAGCTCGGCGAGGACGGCATTATAAAAAAAGAGGTCTTCGAGCAGCTTGTAAGCGCAAACGAGATAGCCTCCATATGCGGAAAAAGCGGAGCGTACAGCTATAAATGGACGGTATCGGGCGCTGATGTAAGCGAGCCGAGAGATCTGTGCATGGCTGTCGATATAGCGGAAAACGCCGACGGCAGCATAGCTGTCACGCTCAAAAGCGGCGAGGGCTTCGGCTTTCTTCCCACGCTGTCGATAACTCTGAATAATAAGTGGGAGGCGCTCGCGGCAAGCGTTTACGATGAAAAGGGCAGCAGGCTCTCAGCAGCTTCCGTCACGGGAAGCAAAAGCACGAGCCTGAGCTTTAAGCTCTCAGACGGCGTTTTTGCCTACACTATCCGCGCCGATGAGGAAGCTCCCGCGCCTACGAGCAGCGCCAAGCTTTCCGACGGCAGCCGTACGGAGCAGGATAAGTACAAAACAGACCCCGTTCCGAGCGGAAAGCCAGAGCCGGTCGAGCCGGAGAATACGCCCGACGACACGACGCGCAAAAGCTATTGCAGCTTCTCTATAGACTGCACGACCATACTCGGCAATCTCAGCGAATTGAAGCCGGAAAAGCTTGATGTCCTGCCGTCTGACGGCATTATTTTAAATACCGTCAGCGTTGAGATATACGAGGGCGAGACGGTGTACGACGTTTTGCAGCGCGTGTGCCGCGAAAACGGGATACAGCTTGAGGCATCCTTTACGCCTGCATATAACAGCGCCTATGTCGAGGGCATAGGGAACCTCTATGAAAAGGACTGCGGATCGCTGTCCGGCTGGACGTATATGGTCAACGGCTGGCAGCCTAACTACGGATGCAGCCGCTATGCGCTGCATGACGGCGACAGGGTGGAGTGGCGCTATACCTGCGACCTCGGCGCGGACGTGGGAGGCGGGATGGTCTGATGAAGGACGCTTTTTCCGGACTGCATCCGGCGGTGAGCTTTGCCTATTTTGCCGCCGTGCTGACGCTCACGATGCTGTACATGCATCCGCTGCTGCTTATCCTGAGTCTCATAGGCTCGGCTGTCTATGTCAGCATCCTGAAGGGAGTGAGGCACTTTGCAAAAACGCTTTTGTACCTCGTGCCCTTTCTCATCCTGATGTCGCTCATAAACGCCCTGTTCAACCACGGCGGAGTTACGCCGCTTTTCTATCTTTCAAACGGCAATGCGATAACAAGAGAGGCGCTGACCTTCGGCTTCTTCGCCTCAATGATGTTCTGCGCCGTGATACTGTGGTTTGACTGCTTTAACGCCGTCATGAGCTCGGACAAGCTGCTGTTTCTCTTCGGCAGGCTCAGCCCGTCGCTGTCGCTGCTGCTGTCAATGTCGCTGCGCCTTGTGCCGAAGCTCGGACGCAAGATACGCAGCATCGATGCTGCCCGCGCCCAGATAGGCCGCGGCAGTGCGCAGGGCGGCTTTTTCACCCGCGTAAAAAACAGCATGAACGTGCTGTCGGTCACGCTCACTTGGGCGCTTGAAAGCTCCGTGACGGCGGCAAACTCAATGAAAAGCCGCGGCTACGGCGCAGCCCGAAGAACGAGCTTTTCGGTGTATAAATTCGAGCTGCGCGACGGCATAACGCTTGCCGTGTGTATACTGGCGGCAGGAGTGACCGTTGCCTGCGTTCTCGGCGGCGGCATCTATGCGCGCTATTATCCATCTGTCATAATAAGCGGCTTCGGCGGCGCGTCCGCGTCCGGCACTGCGGCGTTTGCGCTGCTGTGCTTTGCACCCCAGCTCTTTGATGCAAAGGAGGCTCTCGTATGGCGGCGTTTGAGATCCGCGATCTGAGCTTTACATATCCAAACGAAAACAGACCGGCCCTCGAGCATATCACAATGGACATCCCCGAGAGCGGGATAACTCTCATCTGCGGCGCAAGCGGCAGCGGCAAGAGCACGCTTCTGCGCAGGCTGAAAAGCTGTCTTGCAGACCACGGCAGGGCGGAGGGTGAGCTGCGCTTCTTCGACAGAGCCCTCAACGATGTGCCGGAGGCTGAGCAGGCGCGGCGCATAGGCTTCGTTTTTCAGCATCCTGACGATCAGATAGTTACAGACAAGGTTTTTCACGAACTCGCATTCGGGCCGGAAAGCCTCGGCTGGGAGCAAAAGAAAATGCGCCTTGCCGTTGCGGAAATGGCAAGCTATTTCGGCCTTTCCGAGCTTTTCGATAAAAACGTCGCCGAGCTCTCCGGCGGTCAGAAGCAGCTTGTAAACCTCGCGTCGGCTGCCATTCTGCGCCCCGATGTGCTCGTCCTTGACGAGCCCACGAGCCAGCTCGACCCGATCGCCGCTGCGGATTTTCTCTCCACCGTGCGCAAATTAAACGAGGATCTCGGCCTGACTGTCATACTCACCGAGCACAGGCTCGAGGAGGCGCTGCCTATGGCGGATATGCTCGCCGTTCTGGAAAACGGCAGGCTGATCGCCTGTGATGCGCCGCAGAAAGCCGCGATGCAGATAAGAAGCAGCGCCGTGTTCTCATCAATGCCGGCGGCTGTTAAGATATTTGCCGCCCTCGGCGGTGAGGGCGAAGCGCCGCTGACGGTGGGGCAGGGCAGAGCGTTTATTGCCTCGCACATGCACGGCACGGTTGACATAACGCAAAAACGCAGCTTTGAGCACGGCTCTCCTGCCGCAGAGCTCAAAGGCTGCTGGTTCAGGTACGAAAAAAATGCTCCCGACGTTCTGCGCGGGCTTGAGCTGAAGCTTTACGCGGGCGAGATATGCGCTCTGCTCGGCGGCAACGGCTCGGGCAAGAGCACGAGCATAGGTCTCCTATCCGGCAGACTGAAGCCGTACCGCGGAAAGGTCAAAAGCAGCGGAGTGCGCATCGCGGCGCTGCCGCAGGATCCGCGTGAGCTGTTTGTCAAGGACACGGTGTCAGACGAGCTGCGCGAGCTTGAGGCCGATGAAGCGGAGCTTGAGCGCATCGTACGGCTGCTTGAGCTCAATGACATCCTCGAACGCCATCCCTTTGACATTTCGGGAGGTGAGCAGCAGCGTCTCGCACTCGGAAAGCTGCTGCTGACGCAGCCCGACGTTCTGCTGCTCGACGAGCCGACAAAGGGCATGGACGGGCAGTTCAAGCAGCGCTTCGGCGAGCTTTTGAGGAAGCTGCGCGGCGAGGGCAAGGCCGTGTTTCTGGTAAGCCACGATATTGAGTTCTGTGCCCGCTGTGCCGACCGCTGTGCCCTGCTGTTCAGGGGCGAGATAGTGACAGAGGGCGCACCGCACGAATTTTTCTCCGGCAACTTCTTTTATACGACGGCGGCGGCGAAGCTCAGCCGCGGCCTTATAAACGGAACGGTCCTATGCGAGGAGGTGATCGAGTGCTTAACGCGCTGAAGCATAAGCGCCTTGCGCTCGCCGCCGCGGTGATAGCTCTGTCGGCGATAGTTATAATTGTCGAAACATATCTCTGGAATAACCGCAGGTACTATCTGACCTCGCTCATCATCATACTGCTTGCCATGCTGCCGTTTTTTGCCCGCTTCGAGGGGCGCAGGCCGCAGGTGCGCGAGATCGTGCTGCTTGCGGTGATGACGGCCTTTGCCGTTGCGGGCCGCGCAGCGTTTTACTGGGCGCCGCAGTTTAAGCCCGTGTGTGCGATAGTCATTTTAACGGCGGCGGCCTTCAATGCCGAGGCGGGCTTTATAACCGGCGCTGCGTCGGGGCTGATATCCAACATGTTCTTCGGTCAGGGACCGTGGACACCGTGGCAGATGCTCGGCTTCGGGCTCGTCGGATTTTTTGCCGGAGTGCTGTTTTCGGGCAGAGAGGTAAAAACAGCGCCTCTCATACTCTACGGCTTTTTCTCCGTGCTCGTCATTTACGGCCTGCTGCTCGACACGGGCTCGCTTCTCATGTATTCGCAGAATGTGAGCATTGCCGCGCTGCTTGCCATGTACGCATCGGGCTTTGCCTTTAACCTTGTCCACGCGGCCGGCACGGCTGTATTTCTGCTGCTGCTGAAAAAGCCTGTGCTGTCAAAGCTCAGGCGCATAAAAACAAAATACGGAATGTTGACCTGATGTGCAGATACGGCGAAAAAAGTGTCTGCACATTTTTTAAATCAAAATTGCTCATAAGACCTAAAAAATGCATTTTCCCGCTTAACGGTGCAAAATCACCGAGAAAACGCAAAAATTGCATTTATTAAAATTAAAAATACGGTGCAAAATATTTCACTTGACTAAATACACAAAAAAACTGCGTTATTTTTGGTGATTATGGCAAGCGATTATCTTGAAATTAACGAGTATAAATGTTGACGTTAAAATTACATGATGCTACAATATATATGTGTTTGAATGCGTTCATATAATGAACGGAGGTTACTTTCAATGAAGAATGTTAAGGTCCTTATCGGCAACTACGGCAGCGGCAAGAGCGAGCTTGCGCTCAACTTTGCAATGCAGGCCGCAGCACGCGGAGACAGGACGGAGCTTATAGACCTTGATATGGTCAATACATATTTCAGACTGACCGAGCGCGGCAAGATGGTCGAGCAGAAGGAGATAAGGCTTGTATCTCCGAACTATGCCTGCTCAGGTATCGAAACGCTGTCCCTGCCGGCGGAGGTCGCCTCGGCCTTTGTGCTTGACTGGGATACGGTCGTGTTTGACGTCGGCGGCGACGATGTCGGCGCAACGGCGCTGGGGCGCTATCATCAGGACTTCCTGGAGCTCGAGCCCGGCGCTCTTGAGGTGCTCAACGTCGTAAATATCCGCAGACCGCTTTCCGGCACGGTCGAGAAGCTCATAAGGCTTCAGGAGGGAATGCAGGTGCATTCGAGACTCCAAATAACCGGTATGATAAACAATACAAACCTTGCAACGGAAACCTCCGTTGAGGAGCTGCGCGACGGATATGAGATGCTCAAGGAGGTCTCCGACAGGACGGGCATCCCCGTGGCGTATACGACAGGCAAAAAGGATCTGCTTGAGCAGTTCCTCGCCGAGGGGCACGATCCGAAGTATATCGGCAAGCCCATTCCAATAGATGTGTACATGCACCGTGACTGGGATTCGTATATCAAATACGGCCTGCACACGGTAGACCCGCAGAAGAACTTCAAGCATTAAATGCGCGACCCCGCTTTACGCGGATTAAATAAATCAGCAAATAGCAAAAATAAAGAAAAGAGGTAGCAACATGGTAAAGGTAACCATCAATGAGAACCTGTGCAAGGGCTGCGGTCTCTGTGCAAGAGCGTGCCCCAAGGGTTGCATTGAACTTTCCAAGGCAAAAATCAACGCAAAAGGCTATCACCCGGCAGAGGTTGTAAAACCTGAAGAGTGCATCGGCTGCGCATCCTGCGCACGCACTTGCCCCGACGTGGTAATCCACATCGAGAAGGATTAAGGAGGAAATTATAATGGCAAAAACTCTTATGAAGGGTAGCGAAGCTATTGCAGAGGCAGCCATCAGAGCCGGCGCTCGTTATTTCTTCGGCTATCCCATCACCCCGCAGACCGAAATTCCTGAATACATGTCTGCACGTATGTTTGATCCCGACGTAAACGGCTGCTTCCTGCAGGCTGAGTCCGAGGTCGCAGCTATCAACATGATCTACGGTGCAGCCGGTACCGGCGCACGCGCCATCACTTCCTCCTCCAGCCCCGGCATCTCCCTGAAGCAGGAAGGTATCTCCTACTGCGCAGGCGCAATGCTTCCCTGCGTTATCCTGAACGTAATGCGCGGCGGCCCCGGCCTCGGCAACATTCAGGCTTCTCAGGGCGACTACTTCCAGGCTGTCAAGGGCGGCGGCAACGGTGACTACCACCTGCTGACCTACGCACCCTCCTCCGTTCAGGAAGCTGTTGACATCATGATGTACGCATACGACAAGGCAGAGCAGTACCGTATCCCCGTACTGTTCATCGCAGACGGCATCATCGCTCAGATGATGGAGCCTGTTGAGATGCCCGAGATGGTCGATTACAAGATCGATCCCGAGAAGAAGCCCTGGGCATGCACCGGCTGGAAGCCCGGCGACGATCCTGCAAAGCGCGGCGTCATCAACTCCATTTACATCGACACCGAGTCCCTGTCCGTACATAACGCAGAGCTTCAGGCAATGTACGCAGAGGTCACCAAGAACGAGCAGCAGTGGGAGTACTACAACCTTGAAGGCGCAGAGTACATCGTCACCGCATTCGGCACTGTTGCCCGTATTGCAAAGTCTGCTATTGATCAGCTCAAGGCAGAGGGCATCAACGTCGGTCTGGTACGTCCCATCACCGTATGGCCGTTCCCGTACGATGCAGTTGCACAGGCAGTCAATGCTGAAGGCGTAAAGGCAGTTCTCGACGTAGAGCTGAACGAAGGCCAGATGCTCGAAGACGTTAAGATCGCTGTCAACGGCGCAAAGCCCATTGATTTCTTCGGTCACTGCGGCTCCCAGATGCCCACCACCGACGAGATCGTTGCAAAGATCAAGAGCATGAAGGAGGGTAAATAAATGTCCGTAGTATTTGAGAGAACTAAACTCCTTACCGACAAGACTTTCCATTACTGCCCCGGCTGCAACCACGGTATCATTCATCGTCTGGTAGCAGAGTCCATCGAGGAGCTTGAAAAGGAAGGCGTTATCGAAGAAGGTAAGGTCATCGGCGTAGCACCTGTCGGCTGCTCCGTATTTGCATATGATTACTTTAACTGCGATATGTACGAGGCTGCACATGGCCGCGCACCCGCAGTTGCAACCGGCGCAAAGCGCGTCGTCGGCAAGGACACCCTCGTATTCACCTATCAGGGCGACGGCGACCTCGCTTCCATCGGTACTGCCGAGATCGTCCACGCTGCACACCGCGGCGAGCACATCTGCACCATTTTCGTCAACAATGCCATTTACGGCATGACCGGCGGCCAGATGGCTCCTACCACCCTCGTTGGTCAGAAGACCACCACCTCCCCCAAGGGT
Source organism: Bacteroidaceae bacterium (assembly GCA_963608145.1). Lineage (GTDB taxonomy): Bacteria > Bacillota > Clostridia > Oscillospirales > Oscillospiraceae > F23-B02. The sequence goes on from CAVDFD010000001.1 coordinate 15,639, forward strand.
CGTGACGAGGCATGGTGCGGCGCACCTATCCGCGTTTCCGAGATGCTCGCGACCATCCCCGGCTCCTACTACATCGAGCGCTGCGCGGTCAACACCAACGCAAACATCATGAAGACCAAGAAGGCCATCAAGAAGGCATTCACCTATCAGATGCAGGGCAAGGGCTTCTGCCTGATAGAGGTTCTTTCCACTTGCCCCACCAACTGGGGTCTCAGCCCGATCGAGGCTATGAAGTGGCTCGAAGAGAATATGATTCCTTACTATCCTCTCGGCGTTAAGAAAGACAAGGAGGCCGAATAATATGAAAAAAGAGTTTATATTCGCCGGTTTCGGCGGTCAGGGCATGCTCCTGATCGGTAAGTTCCTTGCAATGGCTTGCATGCTCGACGGCAAGCACGTTTCCTGGCTGCCTTCCTACGGCCCCGAGATGCGCGGCGGCACGGCAAACTGCTCTGTCATCGTTTCCGACGATCCCGTTGCTTCTCCTCTGGTCGATATGGCTGATGTCGTTGTCGCCATGAACCGTCCTTCTCTGGACAAGTTCGAGGCACACGTCAAGCCCGGCGGCGTTCTGGTCATCAACAGCTCCCTGATCGACCGCAAGGCAGAGCGCGACGATATTCAGGTCGTTTACTGCGACGCAAACCGCATTGCAGAAGAGGTCGGCAACCCCAAGGGCGCAAACGTTGCTATCCTCGGCGCACTGCTGGCCAAGGCTCCCGTCGTTGACGACGAGAAGATGAGCGAGGCAATCCGCATCGAGCTCGGCGAGCGCAAGGCAAAGTTCCTGCCCGGCAACATGAAGGCTCTTCAGGCCGGCAAGGACGACGCTGCAAAGCAGTAATATCCAAGCTTAATAAAAAAACAGGTACAGTCCATTGGATTGTACCTGTTTTTTTATGCTGTTCGGTTTTCAGAACGTCAGCTCATTCACGGCAGGGACAAGATCGATAAGCTTCCTGCGGTAGTATGCGATCAGCTCATCACGCTTAGGCTCATTGCGGCGTATCGTGCGTCGCAGCAGACGCATATAGCCGATGATCTTTGCCTTGTCCTCGACCTCCGCGAGCCTTTTCTCGTCATCCGTTTCGAGATACATGGCAAGCGCTCTGTGCCAGAACTCTATGCCGACATCATATGGAATGCCGATGAAGCGCTCCATCACCGAATGGTCGAGCTCGGAAAAGCCGCCGTAGGCATTGAACATGGAGCCAAGCTCAAATATGGGATGCCCCGTGCAGAGCGTATCCATGTCGATAAGCAGAGCCTCACCGTCGCGCACCATGACGTTGTTCGTGTGATAGTCGCCGTGCATCATCGTGTTCTGCTCGGGAACGGCCTGCACCATATCATACAGCTTGCTTCCGATCTCAGAGGGCAGGTGCTCGCGGTCAAATGCCGCCCAGTCGAGCGCGACCTGCTTCATATCCGGCACCTCGCCGGGCTTGAGTACAGTCGAGTGTATCTGCTTGAGCATGTCCACATAGTATTTAAGCGGCTTTTCCAGATGCTCTGGGTCATTTTTAATGAGCTCCGACAGGGAAGCGGCCTCCAGAAGCTCCATGACCGTGCCGTAGCTTTCGCCGATGCGCACAACGTCATACGGGATCGCGGTATTGATGCCGAGGACCAGCGCCTTTCTTGCCAGCTCACGCTCGCGCTGTATCTCCGGCAGAGCGTCGGGATTAAAATACAGCTTTATGATCGTTTCGGGGTCATAGCGGTAAACAGCGCCGTTTGAGCCCTGACCGATAAGCGCACAGCCCTCGACGGAGAGGCGGCGGTAAGCCTTTTTGACCGTCATCATTTCCGTAAAGCCGGTCATATCAAAAATGTCATACACCTCGGGGGAGACGTTTATGACCGCAAGCTCCGGCTTTTCCTTGCGCAGCCGCAGCAGTATACGCAGACCGGCGCTCGATATATATTCGAGCTTCTCAGCGTCTATCACGACGGCGGCCTCAGGCGCTGCGGAGCGTGCGGCGTTTATCTGTTTTTCCGCCTCCGAAGCGTTCGATGCGTCTATGCGTCCGCTCAGACGAACGGTCAGCACATTGTCGTTTATATGATATGTAAGCAGTTCAGACATTTTTATACCTCCGCGAAAATCGTCCTTATCAGTCTGTCAAGCTCCTGCCACGCCTGTGTGTCGGAAAGCTCCCCTATGCTCTCGGCAATGCTGCGGTAGTACCATGCCTGCTGCGAAGGATCCTTCTGGTTGAAGTCCTGCCATACGGCATCGCCCTTATGCAGCCATACATGATGTATCGAGCGCAGATTTGCAAGCTTATCGCCGAGATACAGAATCTTTATATCCCTGTCCTGAGTTTCGCTCAGAATGCGGAGCGATTCCGATTTTCGTGCCTTCCATGTGCTCTCCGCAGGCAGAGGGCGCATTTTATCCTCTGTTTCCGATGCGACGAGCTGTGCGACTCTTTTTCCGAAGCGCTCCTCGACCTCACGCGGTGTGATGCCGGCATCCTCCACAACATCGTGGAGCACCGCCGCAGCGATGACCTCCTGATCGCTCGTCACCGTGCCGACTATTACGGCTGCCTCCATGGGGTGCAGAATATAGGGGCAATCCGACTGCTTGCGGCGCATTCCGTCATGAGCCTCCGCCGCAAAGATGATGGCTCTTGTTGCAAGCTCCGTCATTCGATCACCAGTATATCGGCAAAGCCGGTCATTTCAAGGACATCCATCACATCGGCGCAGACACCGGTAAGCTTCATCGAGCCAAGGTGATTCATTTTCTTCTGCGCTACGAGCAGAACGCGCAGCCCCGCCGACGAGACGTATGTCAGCTTCTTAAGGTCAAGGATCAGAACGCTTATCTCCGACGGCAGCTCGTTTATCACCTTTTCAAGCTCCGGCGAGGTGATGGTGTCAAGTCTGCCTTCAATGTGAAGGGTCAGAGTTTCGTTTTTCTGTTCGGGATTGATCGTCATTTGCTCAGACTCCTTTCCAGCTTTTTAGTCATCGTGAGTATATTTTCGCCGTTTTCACGGGCGTAGGTGACAGTATCCATTGTCTGCTTTACGATGTAGATGCCCAGACCGCCGACCTCGCGCTGCTCGGCGCTGAGCGTAATATCGGGATCGTCCTTTGCCAGCGGGTCAAAGGCTATGCCCGAGTCTGAAACCGTAAAGGTCGCGGTGTCGGAGGCATCGTCTATGCTTACGGAAAGCCTTGCCGTACCCTCGCTGTTGGGGTAGGCATAGTGGGCGATGTTCACAAAGACCTCCTCGATGGCGACACTCACGGCGATCTGAAGCTTCATCGAGCAGCCGGCCTTTTCAAGCTCGGCTTCGACAAAGCCGAGGACCTCGGGGACGTTTTCCTCCTTCGCCTCGAAGCAGCGGCCTGCAGCCTCCGCTGCACCCTTGAAGTCCATAAGCAGCATGGTTATATCGTCAAACTGCGGCGCACCGTCGGCAAAGCTCTGAAGCGAGAGCCTGAGCTCCTTGAGCATGGCCTCGGTATCGCAGTATGTGTGGCTGTTTAAGAAGTCTCTTAGCCGCTCCTCGCCGTAAAGCTGCTGCTGTGTGTCCGTTGTTTCCGTAACGCCGTCGGTGTACAGGAACAGCCTGTCCTCGGGAGCTACGCGCAGACTGCTCTGCCGGTATTTTATATTGTCCATACCGGCAAGGACAAGACCGCTTCTCTCGCGCAGATACTCGAATTCTCCGTCGGCTCTTTTGAGAAGCGGAGGGTTGTGTCCGGCGTTGACATATGTAAGATCGCCGGTCTTTATGTCGAGAACGCCCATCCACGCGGTCACGAACAGCCCCGCGTCGTTTCCGTCGCACAGAAGCCGGTTTACGATCGTAAATACCTCCGAGGGCTCGTTGCCCATCTGAGTGTAGTTTTTTATGAGCGTTTTTGTGATGACCATGAACAGCGCCGCAGGAACGCCCTTGCCGGATACATCCGCAACGACGAGGGCGAGCCTGTTCTCACCGATCATGAAAAAGTCGTAGAAATCGCCGCCGACCTCCTTGGCAGGATGCATGAGCGCATACAGCTCAAATTCGCAGTGCTCGGGGAAGGGAGGGAAGATGCACGGCAGCATATGCGCCTGAATATCCGATGCAAGCTTGAGCTCGGCGTTTATGCGCTCCTTTTCCGCCATGACGCTTTGAAGGTTATCCACATATTTTCCGAGATCGCGGATCATGGACATGTACGAGCGCGCAAGCTCGCCGACCTCGGTCGAGTCCTTTGCATAGACCTCGCATTCGCTCAGCAGCCTGCTGCGCTGAGAGTCCGTCGAGCGGCCGGAGTAGTAGCTTCCGGCGATCTTGGCAAGCTTTTCGATGGGACGGGATATTTTCTTCTCCGTAAAGCGCATAAAGCCGATAGACAGCGCAAAATAGGTGTTCATCGCAAGCATTTCAAAGAGATATATCTTGCCCAGAACGCTGATATTGCCCGAGCCGTACCTGTCGGTCATGTAGACGGCGATGCCAACGAGCACGCAGATGCAAAGACCGGTGACGAGCGTATTGAGTATCATCCGCTCGTTCATCGAAAATTGAATGGGCTTTGTCTCTCCGCCGTCCTTGAGGTTTTCCATGTGCATCTGCAAAAGGCTTCCCAGTATCATGAGCGGAGCGCCGAAGAGCAGCCCCGAGTCAAAGCTGTTTATGAAAAGATACAGATTATCGAGCGAAATGATATCCGCAACGTTGTATGCATGGTTTAAAATGCTGGTGAAAAGAATAGTCAGCAGCGCGTTCAGACCCAGCAGCAGGCAGAACTTGAGTATCCTCGACACGCTGTCGAGCCGGAACTCCTTGCCGCCGCGCTCGCGGTTAATCTTCTTCCAGAAGAAATACGCGCACATGGCGTAGAGTATCTGCAAAACGCTGTTTATTGCCGCGTACAGAAGCTCATAGCCCGCGCTCAGGTCGCAGACAAGATTGCCCGCCGCGCAGCCGAGCGCCGCCGGCCAGCCGAAGATCATGCCGAGCACCGGCGTGAGCGCCGCCGTCGGACGCATCTGTGTAAGCTCCGACGCTGCCGCCCAGAGCTTAAAGGGCGCAGTCAGCAGTATAAACAGCAGCAGGTTCATTGCAAACACGAACAGCGCCGCACGCTTTTTCGTAAGCTTCATTTTCATTTATGACGTACCTCCTTCACTTGTCTGCAAGGCAGGAAATTGGGGGTTATTTTTTCTTTTGCTTTGCCAGAGGCACGGCGGGGAACATGCTCAGGCTTTTTGTCATTGCGACGGTAAACAATATAACGCCGGCGGCAGAGAAAAGCTGTACGCCCCAGAGCGTTGGACCTATGCCGATAAGGTCGATCATGATACCGCCTGCAAAGCTCGCTATCAGATATCCGAGCGTCAGAGCGCTGCCCACGATGGACTGACCCTTGAGAAATTCACTCTCCGGCAGAGTGTGTGCCACGAAGCGGACGCCTGCCGGAACATAGATCGCATAGCCGGCAAATTGCAGAAGCTCCGCTGCGTACAGCAGGTAGACGTTCGGTGCAAGCATGATGGCAAGGTTCTTTGCCGCCCACATCCAGCCGGCAAATATAAGAAGCTTCCGGTTTCCGATGTTGTCGGCGACGCGGCGGTACAGGAGCATTGCCGGAAGCTCCGTCATTGCGGAGATGAACATGGCAACGCCGAGGTTCGAGCTGTCGCCGCCTATGCGCATAATGACCTGAATAAGATAGGTGTCCATAAAGCCGTTTGCCGTAGCAAGGCAGAGCACACCGGCAAAGAAAATATAAAACTGAGGATATTCGCTCATCAATATTTTCTTTTCCTTCGGCGTTACGCTGCCCGGCTGACGCTCTGCAAGGTTCGGCGCGTTAAATGCGAGAACGGCAAAGCACAGCAGGAGGCAGGGGATCATGTACAGTCCGGGCAGGATGTTCGTCGTGAACCTCTGTATCAGCAGGCCGGTTGCAAGGCTCGTGAGCGAAAAGGCCATCGAGCCGCAGCCGCGTGCCGCGCCGAAATTGATCCTCGTGCCCTGCTCGTGATAGCCGCGGTACAGGGAGTTTACCGACGACTGCATCGAGGAGTTGAGCGAGTATACAAGAATGTACACTATGCAGAATACGAGACCTCCGAGAGGCAGCAGCAGGAGCGCCGCCGACAGCAGTACTATAAGCACATGCACGGCGAACATTGCCCGCCCCAGCCGAATGCCGGTGCGCTGGACAAAGGAAGCGACAAGGATCTGAAATCCTGCCGAGCCGAGATTGCCGAGGCCGAGGATAATGCCTATCTTTCCGCTGCTGAAGCCGCGGTCGAGCAGATACGTCGATGCAAAGCAGGCTATGAGCGCAAGCGAGCAGAAATACAGTGCCTGAATGACCGCGTAAAACGCGGTCGCGTTTTTCTTGTTTACCGATATCATGCTGATCAAGTCCTTTTATGCACGGAAAAAGTCAAGGCAGCGCTGCCTGTAATCGGGAGCCTCGTCGTATACGCCGTGACCGTAGTTATCGCCGTACAGATAAAGCTCGCAGCCGAGAGCCTCGGCTATCTGCTCTGAGCCCTCCGCCGTGACGACCCTGTCGCCCTCCGAGCCTATAACGAGCACGGGGCATTTTATACCCGAAAGCTCGCCATAGCAGTCAAAGCTTTTGCAGGCTCGGGCAAGAATGATAAAGCGGGCGTATTCCTCATCGCTTATGCCGGAGTTCATGGAAATGAGCGTATCGCGGTAGCTCTCAAGCGTCGCCTCGGAATAAACGCTGTCAACAAAGCTTTCCAGCAGCTTCGTCTCCTGCTTTTCCTCGGCGAGGCTTATCCACTCGTCAACTATATCATTAAAGCCGTCGTTCGGCTTTGCAAGCGTCGAGCCGAGGATCAGCTTATGCACGAGCTCGGGATAGTCAATGGCGAGGTACTCGGCTATCATGCCGCCCTGAGACGCGCCGAAAACATCGGCGTTTTCAATGCCGAGTGCCTTCATTGCCTTGGCGGTATCGGCTGCCATGTCGCGGACGGTGTAGCCGTCCGAGATATCCTTTGCTCTGTCGAAGAGATACACGGTGTATTCATCGGCAAAGTCCTTGTATGCCTCCGCAATAGCGTCAGCCGAGCCCATAACGCTGTGAACCGACAGACCGGGCAGTATGACAAATGTCTTTTCGCCGCTGCCGAACACAATATAATCCATTTCCATGCCTCCCGAAGAAACTGTTTTTACGCTTGCCGAAGCCGGAGCGGCGGTAGGCTCCGCCGTGGGCTCCGGCTCCTTGCTGCTCTGACATCCTGTGATGCCGAGCAGCAGCATTCCGGCCATAAGTGCCGAGATAAGCTTTTTCATTGCCTGCTCCTTTGAGGAACCGCTTATTCGGCAGCTCCGCGCTTTTTAACGATGATGATAACGACAGCCGCTATAACGACCGCAGCCGCAGCGACGATGGCGATAGTCTGTGAGGAAACCGAGGTGGAATCCGAGCTGCCTCTTTCCTGTACGTCGGGCAGCTCGCCGTATGCGGAGGCATCCAGTGTCACGGTCAGGGGATCGACCTGCTTGAGCTCGTCAATGACCTCGTGCGTCTCGGGATTTCTGCCGTTTTTCATGGTATTGCTGTTCTTGCTCATGTACCAGCGGACATCGTTGAGAAGCTGGCCTGCATCGTCAAAGGCCTGCTCCTGCACCGAGTTGCAGTAATCGGTTATGTACTGCTTTGCCGCCGCACTGTCGTCGAGAGAGGCTGCCGTTTTCAGAACGGTCTGCATGCTCTCGGTCATGAGCGTTTCCGCCTGATGCCAGTATGCGCGAACGGGCTGACCGTAGATCTTGTATGCGTTTTTCTCAACGCCGAGGGTGTTGAGCTCCTTGAAGCGGTAGTAGGGGTAAAGCTGAGTGTCGAATATGCCGGCCTCGTCAGCGGTCTGGCTTCGGGCGTAGGGAGCGCTTATGCTCGTCGCGGCATTTGATACGGGAACGAATACGCCGTACAGTGCAGGACCCGTGCTCTCCCATGTCACGCAGGACATGTCCGCGGGCAGATCGGGGTATATCTGCGCAATATGCACGCTCAGCGCGGTGTCCGTTCCGATAACGCGCATATCAGTGCGGCCTGTTTCATCGGGGCTGTATTCCGTGCCCTCATAGCGGTTGCGCATGATCTCCATAACGTCGAGCAGCGAGACCTTTTCGTCGGGAGCAAAGCACAGGGGATAGAGCGCAGTCTTGTCGTAATCGCCGTAGGCGGAGGGAGCCATGAGCTGATGTGCTATCCACGTTCTCATGTGGGAATAGTTCGTAACTACCTCGTCGCCGGAGTAGGTGGCCAACAGGTTGAGCTCGCCGTTTTCGCCGTATACGGCAAAGCCCTTGTCCTTTGCAAGGCTCTCAAGCTCCTTGGAGAGTATGCAGTCGTCGTAATCCGATACATATTCGAGCGAAAACTCGTTTCCGAAGGCGCAGACCTTGTCATCGGGCAGCTTTACAGCTGCATACTGATGGCCGCTGTACATCTCAATGTACCACGCCTCCTTCTGGTCGGCGATGAGCGCGATATTGACCTCGCTGCTGCCGTAGCTGTCGATAAGAGACAGCAGTACCTCAACGCCCTCTCTGGCCGTGGCGCTCTGGCAGGTAACGAGATCGACCGCCGTGAACTCGGACAGACCGTGCTCTATAAGCGGATCGGCCTCCAGCGCGGCAACATTTGAAAAAGAGGTGATGGACATTATCATTGCAACGCCGTACTCGTTCGTGCAGACCGTCGCATCGCTGCCGAGACCGTTTGCAGCCGTAGCGCTTTCCATCCACGGGGTGGAGGTGTAGCGATAGGTGGTGTCGGGGAGAGTCGCAAACACCGTCTTGTCGTTATCGACGGGCATCGTTCTTCCCGATTTGTTCTCAACGCGCTCGGTAATGGTCACATAGTTTGCCCAAACGTCCTGATAGTCATTGGATTTGGCCATGATCACCGTGCCGTCGGCACTGGCCTTCGAGCCTACATACACTGCGGTGCAGGCATAGGCTTGAGCTGCGCCCGCGCAAATGAACGTAAACGCCAAAGCGACGGAGCATATCATGCGCATAAGTCTGTGTCTGTTTTTCATGATCCTTTTCTCCTTAATTGTTTTTTGTTTTTATATTATGTCGGCGCTCAGCCGAGGCTGAGGCCGTTTGCAAGGACGTATGCGGTAAAGACACCGGCGAGTATAAACGCAAGCAGAATGGACACGATCCGGTATTTTTTATCCTTCTGTATGTAAAAGCTCATTATAAATATGGATGCATAGCAGACTATGCCGCTCAGAAGGTGATGCGGGAAGCTGTGAAATGCGCGGTAGAAGTAGGATACGCCCATAAAGGCCTGTATCGTGTTTCCCAGACCGAGTATCACCGCACCGAGCAGGTTCTGCTTTTTGCAGTGATACGCTATGAAGCCGCCCGGCAGGGTGAGGAAGGTCGCGGGAAGCCAGACGCTGCCGTAGTAAAGCCATGCCTTATCGACGGTGAGCGATCCGAACAGTATCTGAACTGCGTATACGAGCGGCTGGCTTATGAGGAAGAACACAAAGCACTTGAGCATTGCCTCCCAGCTCTTGCTGCAGTTTACAACGATGATGACGGCGAAAATGACCCACCACTCGTAGGCTATGCCTATATCCTGAAACGATGTCTCCTCAAGAGCGTCTATGAGCATGACAGCTCCGGTGTAAACGCCCGCAGCGACCGCAAAAAGTATCACCGTGAGCCAGCTCATCTTCAGACTTCCGTACAGCTTCTTCATTTATATCCTCCGTGAACCCGTCCTGCACAGCGCTTTAAAAACACACATTCGCACAGATAACTTATTTAATCAAGTCAGTATATCAAATAAACATTAAATAAGCAATAATACAGCGTTAAATTAAAGGCAAAAAATTATGGCGAATGACAATGCCTTTTTGATGTGGTATAATCAAATAAATTTTATAAGATGAGTAACAGAACATAGATAGCCCCATACGCCGTCTTACGAGGAGAGTGAATATCGGAAAATGATGCGAATAAGAGTTTTCCACACGGGCAGCGTTTGTGTAAGTCCTTATCTGCCGTATGGCGGAGACAAATGCAGCATAATAAAGGCCGCGGGGCTTACGCCCCCGATGAATTATAGCATTATAGTCTGTACCTCCGCCGTGCGCGGCGGAGGTACAGTAAGTCCTATCGGATAACATAACATTTCACTCCTGAATTTGACAATTTTACACTAAGGAAACAAAAGATGCTCAAATTGAATAACAGCCCACAAAATTTCGTTAACAAAGCATGGCTTAACGGAATTTTTTTTGATTTTCTGTACAAAAATTATGGAATTATAACAAATATGGTGCTATACTGTATGAGCATTATGTAAAGTAAATAATTATTTTTCCCGAGGCGCATTATGAGCTATATTGAGAAGAGAATAGACAGTGAACAAATGTACAGCGGCGTTATTGTGAACGTCCGTCTTGACCACGCCGAGCTTTGTGACGGAAGAGTCGTCAAGCGCGAGGTCGTCGAGCATCCGGGCGGCGCAACGATACTGCCGCTTGACGACGAGGGCTATTGCTACTGCGTGCGTCAGTTCCGCTATCCTTATCAGAAGGAGCTTCTTGAAGCGCCTGCCGGAAAGCTTGAGCCGGGCGAGGATCCGATGGAATGCGCCGTGCGAGAGCTTTCCGAGGAGACGGGCTTTACCGCCGATGAGATCATAAGCCTCGGAGAGGACTACACCTCGCCCGGCTTTTCGACCGAAACGCTGCACATCTACCTTGCCCGAGGACTTCACAGAGGAGCCATGCACCTTGACGACGGCGAGTTTTTGAGCGTAGAGCGGCACCATATCGACGAGCTGACAGAGCTCGTTATGGATGGTACGATAGCCGACGGCAAAACGGTCATCGCGGTCCTGAAGGCAAAACGCCTCTTGGAAAGTGAAAAGTAGTTACGATTTGTTTACATTGCTAATTGCCTCGGCATATTCGCTATGCTATAATAACAAACCGGTGATCTAACACCGATGAAAGGTGCTATATATGGAAAAATACGTCATAAACGGTGGAAAACCGCTTCAGGGCGAGGTAGAAATAAGCGGAGCAAAGAACGCGGCGGTCGCCATAATTCCGGCGGCGCTGATGGTAGACGGTGTATGCCGCATAGAGAATATGCCGCAGATCAGCGATACCGATATGCTTCTTACGATATTATCTCAGCTCGGAGCCGAGGTCAGAATGATCTGCCCCGGCACTATAGAGATCGACAGCCGCAATGTCCATTTCTGCGATGCTCCCTTTGAACTCATGCGCAAGATCCGCGCCTCGTATTATCTCATCGGCGCGATGCTCGGCAGATTCGGCAGCGCAAAGACTACGATGCCCGGCGGCTGCAATTTCGGCGTTCGCCCCATCGACCAGCATATAAAGGGCATGACGGCGCTCGGCGCGGAGGTCGATGTCCGCAACGGCTTTGTCTATGCCGAGGCGATAGACGGCAAGCTGCACGGCGCGAAGATATACCTCGATAAGGTCTCTGTCGGCGCGACGATGAACATCATTCTGGCGGCGACCATGGCAAGCGGTAGAACGATAATAGAAAACGCGGCAAGAGAGCCGCATATAGTTGACCTTGCAAACTTCCTCAACTCCATGGGTGCGGACGTGCGCGGCGCGGGCACGGACACGGTCAAGGTAAACGGCGTTGAGCGTCTGCACGGCGGCAGCTACTCCATCATTCCCGACCAGATCGAGGCCGGAACCTATATGGTAGCGGCAGCGGCCACAGGCGGCGAGGTGCTCGTCAAAAACGTCATTCCCAAGCATCTTGAGTGCATCTCTGCAAAGCTGCGCGAGACCGGCACCATCGTTCAGGAGTATGAGGATTCCGTCCTTGTCAAGGGCAACGGACACCTGCGCAAGGCAAACGTAAAGACCCTGCCGTATCCCGGCTTCCCGACGGATATGCAGCCGCAGATGGGTGCGCTTTTGTGCATGGCAAACGGCACGAGCGTCATAACCGAGGGTATTTACGATAACCGCTTTAAGTATGTAAACGAGCTGCGCAAGATGGGCGCGGATATTCAGGTTGACGGACGCATAGCCATTTTTGAAGGCGGCACGAAGCTCACGGGAGCTCCCGTCATGGCCTGCGACCTCAGAGCGGGCGCGGCGATGGTCATTGCCGGACTCTGTGCCAGCGGCATGACCGAGATAGAGGATATACATTTCATTGAGCGCGGCTATGAAAACTTTGTCGGCAAGCTCAGAAAGCTTGGCGCGGACATCAGCATCGTCACATATCCCGACGAGCCGGAGCTGCGCGAAAAAGTAATATCGGTAGGATAAACAAAACATGCGTATAGTGACTTTTGCCAGCGGCTCTTCGGGCAATTGCAGCCTCGTTTCTGAGGGCAAAGCGAATATACTTATAGATGCGGGGATATCCATGCGCAGGACTGTTGCAGCTCTTGCGCAGCTCGGACTTACTCCGCAGGATCTGTGCGGAGTGCTCATAACCCATGAGCACTCCGATCACATTTCAGGGCTTTCTATGCTTGTAAAGCACCATGACCTGAGTATATTTGCGCCAAAGCCTCTCTGCGAGGAGCTCTGCCGTGTAAAGCCGGATATAAAACATAATTTAAATCACATACCCGAGGACGACAGCTTCGACCTCGGCGGTATTGAGCTCAGCTGCTTTAAAACGATGCACGATGCGGCCTACAGCGTAGGCTATCGCTTTGAAGGAGAGCAGACCCTCGGCTTTGCTACCGATACCGGCAGCATAAACGATGCTCTTCTGGAAGGGCTCGAGGGAGCGCAGCTTGCGCTTATCGAGGCAAACCATGATATCCAAATGCTCAAAAACGGACCTTATCCGTACTTTCTCAAAAGCAGGATACTTGCGCCCACGGGACATTTATCCAACGACGACAGCGCAGCTCTTGCAAATTATCTTGCATCTCACGGCACAAGGCATATAATATTAGGACACCTAAGCCGCGAAAACGACACGCCCGAGCTCGCTTTCGGAGCGGTCAGAGCGGCTGTTTCGAGCGAAAATGTGCAAATTAGTGTCGCTCCGGCAAATAATATGCTTGCAGTGGAGGCATGTGAGAGGGTACAATGCTCAATATAAGGATAGTGTGCGTGGGAAAGCTCAGGGAACGGTTTTACATAGATGCGTTCAGCGAGTACTCAAAGCGCCTGACGGCCTATTGCAGGTTTGAATGCATAGAGCTCAATGAAACAAAGCTGGGTCCTGCGCCGTCTGATAAGGAGATAGCCGCTGCACTGGATAAGGAAGCGGCGGAGATAGAGCGAGCTCTCGGCAGAGATGCCTACGTCATAGCCATGTGTGTTGAGGGCGGGCAGCTCGACAGCGAAAGCTTTGCACAGAAAATAAATTCCCTCGCCGTATCGGGACGGGGGAGGATATGCTTTGTTATCGGCGGCTCCTTCGGCATATCGCCGAGGATAAAGCAGCGTGCGGATATGCGCCTTAGCATGAGCGAAATGACCTTTCCGCACCACCTTGCGCGGGTAATGCTCGCCGAGCAGATATACCGCGCCTTCAAGATAATCGAGGGATCGAAATATCACAAATAACGGAGGGAACAATGGACGAGAAAGCAAAGCCCGAATGGGGCAGACGTATGACGGGCGAGCTCCTGAAAAAGTGGCCTAAGGATGAAAACGGCGAGCCGGTCGAGCCCGTTTTCCTTACTCACTGCAAGTGCCTTGACATCAATGATGAAATGATAGTAAACTTACTTGAGGCGTATGGTATCCCGTGCATCAGACAATATCCGAACGACGGCGACTTTGGCCGCCTCATCCTCGGAACGAGCGGCACGGGAGTTGAGATATACGTTCCGAAGACTATGTACGAGGACGCTGTCAATTTAAGTGAAGGGAGCGCAGAATATGACGAGGAATTATAAGGAAGAATATCAGAGGTGGCTGGACAGCCCCGCACTGAGCGAATCCGAGTGGGAGGAGCTCAATTCAATAGCAGACGACGAAAAGGAGATCGAAAGCCGCTTTTTCGCCCCGCTCGAGTTCGGCACGGCAGGACTGCGCGGAACGATGAAGCTCGGTCTGCATCAGATGAACGTTCACATCATCCGTCATGCTACTCAGGCCTTTGCAAACGTTATAAAGGCCGAGGGCGAGGATGCGATGAAAAAGGGCATAGCCATATGCTTTGACTGCCGCAATAACAGCGAGCTGTTCGCGCATGAGGCCGCCTGCGTCATGGCCGCAAACGGCATACATGTCCGCATTTTTGACGCTCTGCGTCCCACGCCGGAGCTGAGCTTTGCCGTGCGCTATTACGGAACGTGCGCGGGTCTTAACATAACGGCGTCGCACAATCCCAAGGAGTATAACGGCTATAAGGTCTACTGGTCCGACGGTGCGCAGCTTCCGCCGCAGCACGCGGAGGCTATCGCCGAGCAGATGAGCAGGATAGATATCTTTGATGATTTTATAAGCTGCGATTTTGACGAGGCTCTCGCGCAGGGAAAGATAGAGATCATCGGAAAAGAGACCGACGAGGCGTATCTTGAGCAGGTGCTCGGTCAGGCCATCAATAAGACGGTAGTTAAAAAGACCGCACCGGAGCTCAAAATCGTCTACACTCCCTTCCACGGAGCCGGTCACAAGCTCGTTCCCGAGGCACTGCACAGGCTTGGCATAACTCAGCTTTATCCCGTGCCCGAGCAGATGGTCATCGACGGCAATTTCCCCACAGTCGAAAGCCCCAATCCCGAAAATCCCGAGGGCTTTTATCTGGCGATCGATCTCGCTAAAAAGGTCGGCAGCGATCTCATAATCGGAACAGACCCCGACTCGGACCGTATCGGCGTGATGGTGCGCTCGGGCGAGGAATATGTGCCCATCACCGGCAACCAGCTCGGCGTTCTGCTGCTGGACTATGTTATCAATGCACGCAAGGAAGCCGGTACTCTGCCTGAAAACGCCGGCGCTCTCAAGAGCATAGTTACCACCGAGATGGCAAAGACCGTTGCGGAGACAAACGGCGTGCATTTTGAGGATACCTTCACGGGCTTTAAGTTCATGGCCGAGCGTGTGGCTCAGTGGGAAAAGGCGGGAAGCTATAAATACATCTTCGCCTTTGAGGAAAGCTACGGCTATATGATGGGCGACTATGTCCGCGATAAGGACGCTGTCACGGCCTCCATGATGGTCGCGGAGATGGCAGCCTACTATTACGATAAGGGAATGAACCTCAGTCAGGCTATGGAGAGCCTGTACGAAAAGTACGGCAGATATGCCGAAAAGACGCTCAACCTCGTTATGCCTGGACTTGACGGTCTTGTCAAGATGAAAAAGCTCATGGCGGAGCTGCGCGAGAAGCCGCCCAAGCAGATAGCCGGTGTTGAGGTGTTCAGGCTGCGCGATTATTCCGACGGCAGCATAAAGGTCCCCGAGCTCGGCGTTATGGGTCAGACCCCGATAAAGGGCTCGAACGTTCTGTACTTTGAGCTTGCCGATGCAACGAGCTTTATCGTCCGTCCGTCCGGCACCGAGCCCAAGGTCAAGGTCTATATCCTCTGTAAGGGCGAGAATAAGGCAGAGTGCGATGCAAAGCTTGCAAAATATTCAGAGTATGCAGAAGGCCTGAGAAAATGAAAAATAAGATAAGTCAGTTGGCTACCCTGTTCGGCACCTTCGCTGTTATAGGCGTTACTACCTTCGGCGGCGGCTATGCGATGCTTCCGGCATTGCAGCGCGAGGTTGTCGAAAAGCGCCGCTGGGCAGATGACGAGGAGATCATGGACTGGTACGCGATCGGGCAATGTACGCCCGGCGTTATAGCGGTCAACACCGCGACCTTCGTCGGACAGAAGCAGGCGGGCGTTATCGGAGGCATATTTGCGACCCTCGGTGTCGTGTTCCCATCGCTCGTTATAATAACGATCATTGCGGCGTTTATCCAGAACTTTGCCCACCTTCCCGCGGTGCAGAGCGCATTTGCCGGTATCCGCGTGTGCGTGTGCGTATTGATCCTCAACGCCGTCGTGAAGCTGTGGAAAAAATCCGTTATCGACTGGAAAACGCTCCTTATATTCATAGCGGTGTTCCTCGGCAGCGTGCTTCTGGACATATCTCCGGTGATCTACGTTGTTGCAGCAGCGCTTGCCGGTATAATAATAAAGGAACTGGAGGCGCGTAAGGCATGATATATCTGCGCCTGTTCTGGGAGTTTTTCAAAACCGGCCTCTTCGCCGTCGGCGGCGGACTGGCAACGCTCCCGTTTATCTACGATATGTCTGACCGCACCGGCTGGTTTACCTATCAGCAGATAGCGGACATGATCGCAATATCCGAGTCAACGCCGGGTCCCATAGGCGTTAACACCGCGACCTATGTCGGCTATATAACAGGCGGCCTGCCGGGAGCGATAATCGCAACGCTCGGCCTTGTGACACCGGCGATCATCATCATACTCATCATAGCCACCTGCCTTAAAAAATTCAGGGAGAACCGCTTTGTGGACAGCGCCTTTTACGGGCTGCGCCCCGCATCCGCCGGACTTATCGCGGCAGCGGGTTTCTCGGTCGTGCTCATAGCGCTCGTGCAGCTGGATGCATTCAAGGCAAGCGGCAATTTTGCCGACCTTATCTCGTGGAAGGGTCTGCTGCTCGCAGCGGTGATATGGGTGCTCACAAACCTTGTGAAGAAAACAAAGGATCTGCATCCGATATTCTATATCGCGGCCTCAGCCGTTGCCGGAATACTTTTCTTTTAAAACAATACAGCAGCGCCGAGCAGCGCCATAGCTGCTGCTATAAGCGCTACGCAAAACCGTCCGATCATGTATCGGGCGGTTTTTATATCCGTTCCGGCAGTCATGGCGAAGGTCTGAAAATGAACCGACAGCCCGCCCCATGAGAGGATAAACGCGGCAAGCGCGAGATCAAGAGGGCTCATGCCGAGCCCTGTCATGCTTCCGATGCCGTTTCCGAGCTCAAGCACACCGATCAGCAGCGCACGGCAGAAGCCGAGCTCCGCTCCGAGCCGGTATGACAGCTCGCCTGCAAGCGCATAAATTATGCCCATGCCGCCGAGCACGCCGTTCAGCGCGGAAAATGCGAGTATAAAGGCGCAAACGCCTATAACGGAGTCGGCAGAGCGCTTTACGGAGGCCGTGAACGCTGCCGAAAAGCTCACGGGTGAGAATATATCCTCGTCATAGCAGATATCGCGGGGCGCTTTGGGACTGATCATAAGCCCGAACATGAGCGCAGCGAGAATGTGCACCGCGTATAAAAAGAATCCTGCGGCAGCTGATGAGAACACGCCGATACCGGCAGCCCCTACTATGAATGCAGGGCCGGAGTTGTTGCAGAATATAAGTGCCCTCGATGCCTCGCCGCGGTCTATAAGCCCCTGAGAGCGCAGTCGGGCTATATACGCCGCGCCCAGAGGATATCCGCCCGTCACGCCTATTATAAAAGCCGTCACTCCGAAGCCCGATATGCAGAGCCTTGCTCCGAAGGGAGCGAGCGCGTTAGATATGAGCCTTGACGCGCCCAGCTCGTTCAGCAGATTAACCGCTATAAAAAACGGAAGCAGCGACGGGATTATCACCTGTGCACACAAGGTAAGTCCGCTCCTTACGGCCTCAGCCGCGGCCTTCGGAAAGATAAGCAGCGCTGCAAAGGCAGCGAGCGATGCGAGAATATACAGCGCCTTTTTCAATATATCAGCTCCTTGTCCATGTATTAAGCTATGCTCTCCGGCATAGATTTAGACTGCGGAGGTGTTGGGGTATGAAAGCAAAACGGGGCAGCACCGAGCTTCTTGCCGACAGGCTCGACATCCCTGCCGATGCTCTTGGCAGCATGAAGCTCAGCCTGTGCGGAAGAAGCCGCCTGCTCGTAGAAAACCACGGCGGCATAATAAGCTACGGCGACGCGCTTATTGTGATAGGCTGCGGCAAAACGAAGCTCAGCGTGCTCGGAGACGGCCTGCGCCTTGAGGCAATGAACGCCGGAGATATGCTCATCTGCGGCACGATTACGGCATTGGAGTTTGAATGATGAAAAAGCTTTACGATCTTGCCCGCGGAACGGTCAAGCTTGAGGTCGGAGGCGCAGAGCCCGAGCGGATACTCAATTTCTGCGCCGGACGCGGCATAGCATTCTGGAAAACGAGCCCCTGCGAGGATTTTAAGATAACGTTTTTCGCATATACATCCGATCTGCCTGCCCTTATGTCGCAAAACGGGAAAAACGGACTTGAGATAAGGGTTTTGGAGGAGAAGGGCGGCAGAAGACTTGCGCTGAGCGCCAAAAGAAGAGCGGCGCTCATAACGCTGGGCGTTTTGAGTATAGCTCTTGCCGCCCTGTCCTCGCTGTTTCTGTGGAGCATAGATATAGAGGGAAACGATACACTCAGCGACGCGCAGATACTGCGGGTCTTAGCCGATTGCGGCGTTGAATACGGTGCGTTCTGGCCATCGCTTTCGTCGGATGCGGTGCGCAGCTATGTGGTTGCCGAAATGCCGGAGATCGCGTGGCTTAGCCTGAACGTGCGCTCATCGCGGGCGCAGATAGTCGTTCACGAGCGCGTGGATAAGCCGGAGATCGTCAACGAAAAAGCGCCCTGCGATATCGTTGCGGCAAAAAGCGGAGTCATAAGGCGCATGTCCGTTTTGGAGGGCGAGAGCGCGGCGGTGAAGGGCAGCGCCGTTGCAAAGGGCGACGTGCTCGTGCGCGGCCTTATGAGCAGCGAAACGGGGGAGGCGCGCTATGTTCACTCCATGGCACAGGTCATTGCCGACACATGGTACGAGATAAGCGCCCAAACGCCGCTAAGCGAGGAGCGCAAAGATAAAAAGCAGGGGACGGACACAGCTTTTTCGCTCGTTATCGGGAAAAAGCGGATAAATTTTTTCTCTGACAGTAGAAATAAATACACAAGTTGTGATAAAATAAATAAATTAAGATACATATCCCTCGGCGGCGTGTTCACGCTGCCGGTCGGATATGCCCTTGAGCGCACGACGCAGTACGAGACAAGGACCGTTCCCATCGACGAGAATGATGCCGCAAGGCGGATGAAGGCAACGCTCAGAGCCGAGCTTCAGCGCCGCATCGGGGACGGGCAGATCGTCTCGGAGGAGTATACGGTCTCAAAAAGCGAAGGCCTGCTCACTGTGACGCTGCGTGCTCAGTGCACTGAGAACATTGCCAAGGAGGCAGGCTATGATTGAAAGAACGATAGAGGTCGAAAGAATGGAGCACGTCATAAGTGTGTTCGGCTCATTCGACCGCAATTTGAGCATAATCGAGTCCGAGCTCGGCGTGAAGGTACTCGACCGCGAAAACAAGATACACATCTGCGGCGAGGAGGAGAGCGCCATGCTCGCGGAAAAGGCCATAAACGGCCTTCTGACGCTGGCCGCCCGCGGTGAGAGCATCGACGCGCAGAGCGTGAGATACATCCTCAAGCTCGTCTCGGAGGGCAAGGAGTCGAAGATAAACGAGCTTGCCAGCGACGTGGTGTGCATAACGGCAAAGGGCAAGCCCATAAAGGCCAAGACCCTCGGTCAGAAAAGCTACTGCGACGCTATTGCAAACAACACCATAACCCTCGGCATAGGTCCGGCGGGTACCGGCAAGACTTACCTCGCGGTTGCAGCGGCTGTCGCGGCGTTCAGAGCCGAGGAGGTAAACCGCATAATCCTTACGCGCCCCGCGGTCGAGGCGGGCGAGCGTCTCGGCTTCCTGCCGGGCGATCTGCAAAGCAAGGTAGACCCATATCTGCGCCCGCTGTACGACGCGCTGTTTGACATGCTCGGAGCCGATACCTATCAGAAATACCTTGAGCGGGGCAATATCGAGGTCGCACCGCTTGCCTACATGCGCGGACGCACGCTCGACGACAGCTTTATTATCCTCGACGAGGCGCAGAACACCTCACGCGAGCAGATGAAAATGTTCCTCACGCGCATAGGCTTCGGCTCGAAGGTCGTCATAACCGGCGATATCACTCAGATAGACCTGCCCGAGGATAAGGTCAGCGGCCTGAAGATAGCCATGAAGGTGCTCGACGGCATCGAGGATATCTCCATCTGCCGGCTCACAGGAGCCGATGTCGTGCGGCACAGGCTTGTTCAGAAGATCATCGAGGCATACGAGGTATACGATAAGAAAAATCCGCCCGAGCCCGTTAAAAAGGCCGGAGCGTACAAGAGGAAAAAGCAATGATAAAGCATGAGATATATGTAAGCCGCGAAAAAAGCGGCATGGGACATAACAACGCCGCTGCGCTCATAAAAAAAGCCGCAGCAAGGGCGCTTGAAGCCGAGGGTGCGGACAGACCCTGCCTTATAAGCGTTATGCTCACGGATAACGAGGGCATACGCGAGACAAACCGCGATTTCCGCGGCATAGACGCAGCCACGGATGTGCTGTCGTTTCCCTTGAACGAGCTCAGCCCCGGCAAATTTGATCCATCTCTCTGCGATACCGACCCCTATACCGGCGCTGTCATGCTCGGTGACATGATGATATCGCTCGAGCGCTGCGCCGAGCAGGGCGAGGAGCTTGGCCACGGCTTTGACAGGGAAGTGAGCTACCTTACGGTTCACAGCGTCCTGCATCTTCTCGGCTACGACCATATCGACGAGGGCGAGATGAAAAAGCAGATGCGCGCAAGAGAAAAAGAAATTATGGGAGACATGTGATATGATAAGCAAAACAGCCATGATAACGATATGTGGCCGCCCGAACGTCGGCAAATCAACGCTCACAAACGCCCTTGTCGGCGAGAAGATAGCGATAGTGTCCAATAAGCCGCAGACCACGCGCAACCGCATAAGCGCCGTGCTGAGCCGCGGAGATACGCAGTTTGTGGTGATCGACACACCGGGCTTTCATAAGCCGAGAACGCGCCTCGGAGATTACATGGTCAATGTCGTCAAGGAAAGCGTCGCCGATGTTGACGCAGTGATGCTGCTTGTAGAGCCCATCGCCAACATAGGCCGTCAGGAGGAAGAGCTCATAGCCCGCATAAAGGAGACGAAAGTTCCGGCGATACTTGTCATAAACAAGATAGATACCGTCGAGAAAACTGAGCTTCTGGAGGTCATGGCAGCGTACTCGACTGCCCATGATTTTGATGCCATAATCCCCATGTCGGCAAAAAACGGAGAGGGGATAGACGAGCTTCTGACGGAGCTCGAAAAATACGCGCAGCCCGGCCCTCAGCTTTTCCCCGACGATATGATATGTGACCAGCCGGAAAAGCAGATCTGCGCAGAGCTTGTGCGCGAAAAGCTCCTTCTGTGCCTCGATAAGGAGATACCTCACGGAACGGCCGTCGAGGTAACGCGCTTTACCGAGCGCGATAACGGCATCATAGACCTTGACGTGACCATCTACTGTGAAAAGGCCAGTCACAAGGGCATTATCATCGGAAAGCAGGGGGCAATGCTCAAGAAGATCGGCGAGCTTGCCCGACGCGATATCGAGAACTTCATGGGAACGAAGGTTTTCCTCCAGACCTGGGTAAAGGTCAAGGAAAACTGGCGCGACAGCACGGCGCAGCTGCGAAACTTCGGCTTCACGGAATAATTACCACGAATACTCGCCTGATACCTGTCCGATACTGATCGTATCGGAGGTAGTCATATGAGCGACGATGTCCTGTGGCAGATATTTGCCGAGACCGGAGATCCGATGAGCTGGCTCATGTACAGAGCGTCGGAGAAACAGAAGCAGAAAAAAGTATCGGCGGAGGGCTCTCCTTCGCCGGAGGACTGACAGATTACATATGTTTAAAACGACAAGAGGTCTCATACTGCGCGAGGTGCGGTACAAGGAGGCCGACAGGATACTCACAGTCCTGACGGAGGACATGGGCAAAATGACCGTCAAGGCTCGCGGAGCGCTGCGCAAAAACAGCAAGAACTCGGCTTCGACGCAGCTTCTGGTGTTCTCCGAGCTCACGCTGCTTGAACGCAGCGGCTTCTGGTCTGTGAGCGAGGGCTCTACAATAGAGGAGTTCAAGGGGCTGCGCGGCGATATAAGCGCGCTGTCGCTGGCAAGCTATTTTGCCGAATGCGTCGAGGCGCTTTCCGAGGAGGGAAACTCCGACCCGCTGCTTCTGCAGCTTATACTCAACTGCCTTTTTGCCCTGTCAAACGGCATGTACCCGCAGGAGCATATAAAAACCGCGTTTGAAATGCGCCTGATGGCGCTTGCCGGTTATGAGCCGAACCTCACCTCCTGCTGCGTGTGCGGCTCGTCAGAGCCTGCTTCTCCGCGCTTCAGCCCGCGCAACGGCGTTATCTGCTGCGGCGAGTGCAATAACGCGCAGGTGCAGGCAAATTACGAGCTGTGTCCGGCATCACTGCAGGCACTCAGATATATAATTTACGCTCCGGCGCGAAAAATGCTTGCATTCACGCTCCCGGACGATGCGCTCCGGCGTGCGTCAAGGGCAGCCGAGACGTATCTGCTCACACAGACAGAAAGAAAATTTTCCACCCTCGATTATTGGAGACAGATAAAATAATGGATTTCTACGAAAAATCACTGAAGATACTGGAGCTTCCCGCTGTGCTCGACATGCTCGCTGCGGAGGCGGTCACGGATGGAGGCAGGGAGGCCTGCATGAAGCTGCGCCCGAGCGCGGACAGGCTTGAGGTGAAAAGCCGCCTTGCCGAGACGAGCGCTGCAAAGGACATGATGGTCGTGCGCGGAAGTCCCTCGCTTTCGGGCGTTAAGGATATCCGCCCCTCGCTCAGCAGAGCGGATCTCGGCGGCAGCCTTAATACGATAGAGCTGCTGAACATTGCCCGCGTTTTGCAGTGCGCCCGCCTTGTCAAGGGCTATACCTCCGACGATAAGCTCGGCAAAAGCTGCATAGACCACCTGTTTGCGGCGCTTCACGCAAACCGTTTTCTCGAAGAAAAGATAACTGGCTCTATAGTGGGCGAGGACGAGATAGCGGACGCGGCATCGCCGGAGCTTGCAAATATCCGCCGCAAGATCCGCGCTGCCGGAGCGCGTGTGCGCGACTGCCTGCAAAAGATAATCTCCTCGCCGTCCTACGCCAAGGTCCTGCAGGAGCCCATCATAACCATGCGCTCGGATCGCTTCGTCGTTCCCGTAAAGGCCGAATGCAAGGGCGCGATACCCGGCCTTGTGCACGATATCTCGGCCTCTGGCGCTACGCTTTTCATTGAGCCCATGGCTGCGGTCAAGGCCAATAACGAGCTGCGCGAGCTCACGGCAAAGGAGAAAACGGAGATAGAGCGCATCCTCGCGGAGCTTTCCGCCGACTGCGCGGCTCACGCCGAGGATATAGCCTCGGACTATTCCTATCTCATAACTCTCGACGGCATCTTTGCCCGCGCCAAGCTTTCGTATAAGCTCGGCGGCATAGAGCCGGAGCTGCGCGATAAGGGCGTTGTGCTGCGCCGTGCGCGGCATCCGCTGCTGCCGAAGGACAAGGCAGTGCCCATAAGCCTTGAGCTCGGCGAGGATTTTGACACGCTCATCATAACGGGTCCCAACACCGGCGGCAAGACCGTCACGCTCAAGACCATCGGACTTCTCAACGTCATGGCGCAGTGCGGCCTGCACATCCCTGCCGACGACGGCAGCGGCGTTCCCGTCTACGGGCATGTGCTTGCCGATATCGGCGATGAACAGTCTATAGAGCAGAACCTTTCCACCTTCTCGGCACACATGACGAACATCGTGCATATCCTGAAGGAGTGCGGCGATAATTCGCTCCTGCTGTTCGACGAGCTCGGCGCGGGCACAGACCCCACGGAGGGCGCGGCGCTTGCCATAGCCGTCATAGAGCATGCACGCAAAATGGGCGCGGACGTTGCGGCGACGACGCATTATGCCGAGCTCAAGGTCTATGCAACGAACGAAAGCGGCATCCAGAACGCCTCCTGCGAGTTTGACGTTGAAACGCTCAGCCCGACCTACAGGCTGCTCGTCGGCGTTCCCGGCAAGTCCAACGCCTTTGCAATATCCGAACGGCTGGGACTTTCCAAGGACATAATCGACGACGCGAAGGCGCGCATAGGCGTTCAGAACGCAAGCTTTGAGGCAACGATAGAAAAGCTTGAGCAGACAAGGGCGCTGCTTGAACGCGACAGAGCTGAAACGGCAAAAAAGCTGCGTGAGGCGGAGGAAAATGCGAAAAAAGCGGCGTTTCTGCGCGCCGAGCTATCCGTGCGGCTCGAAAAGGCCGATGAGAAGGCCCGACGCGAGGCAGAGCGCATAATCGCCGAAGCCCGCGAGACGGCGGAGAGCACCTTTGCCGAGCTTGACGATATGCGGCGGAAGATAAACGAGGATGAGCAGGCTCAGGAGGTAAACCGCGCCCGCAGCGAGCTCCGGCGCAGGCTCAACGAGCAGCAGGGAAAGCTCAAGGCCAAGGAGCCGGAAAAGCCCAAGGAGGACAAAAAGTCTGCGCGTGAGATCAGAGCGGGCGACACGGTCGAGATAAAGTCGATGGGCGTAAAGGCCGAGGTCGTAGATATAAACCCCGACGGAACGCTCGACCTCCGCGCCGGTATTATGAGCGTAAAGCTCAAGCCCGAGGACGTATATCTCATAGAAGGCCACGCGGCAAAGCAGAAAAAGCAGAGCGTGACCATCGCAGGCAGCACTGCGCCGCGAGCCGCCGTGAGCCCCGAGATAGACCTGCGCGGCATGGAGAGCATCGAAGCCGTAAATGCCGCCGAGCAGTATATCGACAGCGCCGTTATGGGAAAGCTCAAAACCGTGACAATAATACACGGCAAGGGCACAGGCGCACTTCGCGCCGCCGTCCAGCAGATGCTCAAGCGCAACAAAGCCGTGAAAAGTTTCAGATTGGGTCGTTTCGGCGAGGGCGAAAGCGGCGTGACAATAGTCGAATTGAAATAAAAGCAATCGAGAAAATTTATTAATAATGTGTAAATCTACGAAATAGACAAAAGCAGTTGACCTTTTTTAAATAATTTGCTAAAGTATGAGTAATCTTTTGTGATAAGGTAATCTTTTTGTGTCAAGAGGAGTGGCGAGAATGGTAACCAAAGAAGTAGTTATTAATAATCAGGTGGGACTCCACGCAAGACCTGCTACTTTCTTCATTCAGAAGGCTAATGAATTTAAAAGCAGCATCTGGATCGAGAAAGAGGACAGACGCGTTAATGCCAAGAGCCTGCTCGGCGTTCTCTCTTTGGGCATCGTCAAGGGCACTGCCGTGAACCTTATTGCCGACGGTGCTGACGAGGCAACTGCTGTCGATACGCTTTCCGAGCTTATCGCATCTGACTTTACCGAGTGATATTAAAAAAGCTAAAAGAACGAAGCCAAGGGCGTGTTGAAAACACGCCCTTGTTCGCTATGCAAGGATAGATGCTGACATGAAAAAAGAAAACAGAGCCATACTTGAAATGCTCATATGCGCATCGCTGTGGAGTATTGCGGGCATATTTATAAAGCTTATACCGTGGAACTCCTTTGTCATATCCGCACTCAGAAGCTTTTTCGCGGGGCTGACGGTGCTTGCATACATAAAGCTCAGGGGCTATAAAATAATAATCAACCGTCATACGCTTATCCCGGGCGTACTGCTGGGCATAGTGTATATCGCATTCGTCGCGGCAAACAAGCTCACCACCGCCGCAAATGCCATAGTCCTGCAATTTACCGACACGATATTCATAGTCATTTTCTCGGCGCTGTTTTTCGGCCAGCGCTTTAAAAAGCGTGACTTCATAGCCGTTGCGTGTACCTTCGTCGGTATAGCCATGTTCTTTCTCGACCAGCTCTCCGACGGATACCTGCTCGGCAATTTTGTGGCCATCTTTGCCGGAGCCTGTCTCGGCGGAATGTTTATCACCATGGGCAAGGCAGAGCCGCCGGAGCGCTTTTCGGCGATGCTGATAGGCCAGATATTTGCCTTCCTGTTCGGACTGCCGTTTATCATAACGACAAAGCCGGAGTTTTCCGCGCTGCCGGTGCTGTATATAATCATCCTCGGCGTTTTGCAGCTTGGCATACCGTATATACTTTACGGCAGGGCGGCAGAGCACTGCCCGCCGCTTGCGTGCAGTCTCCTCGGCGCGGTAGAGCCGCTTTTAAACCCCGTGTGGGTGCTCATATTCGACGGTGAAAAGCCCGGCATTTTTGCATTTATAGGCGGAATTATAGTTATCGTCTCCGTAACGGCATGGTGTATTGCCGGAAGCAGGGACAGTGAGAAAACAGATGAGAGAGAAGCTGCTTGAAAAGGCCAATAAGCTGCCGCTGCTGCCTGGAGTGTATATCATGCTCGACGCAGCCGGACAGGTCATATATGTAGGCAAGGCAAAAAAGCTCAAAAACCGTGTGACGAGCTATTTTCGCGGCTCGCACCTGCCGAAGGTCGAGGCAATGGTTCAGAAGGTCGCGGACTTCAACGTCATCGTCGTCAATTCCGAGTTCGAGTCGCTGATCCTTGAAAACTCGCTTATAAAGCAGCATCAGCCGCATTATAATATTCTTTTAAAGGACGACAAGGGCTATCCCTTTATCAGACTCGACAGGAAAGCGCCGTATCCGCGCTTTACGATCACCGGCAGCGCGAAAAAGGACGGAGCCGTGTACTTCGGCCCCTTCGGAGGCCGGAGCGTGACGCACGATATTATAGATGCCGCATCCAAGGCGGTCGGGCTTGCGACCTGCTCAAAGCGCTTTCCGCGAGATATCGGCAGGGACAGACCCTGCCTGAACTACCACATGGGCAACTGCCGCGGCTGGTGCAGGGGAGAGCTGACGCAGGAGGAGTACCGCCTTGCCGTCGAGCAGGCCTGTCTCATATTGGACGGCAAGACCTCTGAGCTCATCGAGGAGCTGACAGCGAAAATGCTGGAGGATTCCGAGCAGCTGCGCTTTGAAGCGGCAGCGGAGAAGCGCGACAGGATAAAAGCGATACAAAGCGTTTCCAATAAGCAGAAGGTCATAGCCACGGCCTTTTCCGATACCGATGCGATCGGCTTTTCCCGCGGAGCAAAAAGCTGCTTTGTCGTTCTGCATTTTAACGACGGCTCGCTGACCGGCAAGGACTTCGAGCTTGTCCCCGAACCTCTTGAGAGCGACTGCGAGGCGGTGTCGGCCTATATACGCCAGTATTACGTTCTGCGCGGCACTATGCCGAAGAATATCCTCCTGCGCGAAATGCCGGAGGATGCAGAAGCTCTGGAACAGCTGCTCACGCAGCTTTCAGGGCACAGGGTCGGCATAGAGGCTCCGCAAAGAGGCGACAGGCTGCGCCTTGTCGAGCGTGCCGAGCTGAATGCATCCGAGGAGATACTGCGCGCCACCACCGCGCAGCAGCGGCGCAGGAATACGCTGCTGTGGCTTCAGAAATCGCTGGAGCTGCCCGAGTACCCCGAGCGCATCGAGGCCTTTGACGTGTCGAACCTCGGCGATACGGGTATCGTGGCTGCAATGACGGTGCACCGCGACGGTAAGCCGTATAAAAAGGACTACCGCAAATTCAGGATACGCGAGCTTGATATACGCGATGATTATGCGAGCATGTCGCAGGCGGTCTACCGCCGCTTTGCACATCTTAAAAACGGCGACGGAGGCTTTTCGGAAAAGCCGCAGCTGCTGCTCATTGACGGCGGCATAACTCACGCGGCTGCGGCAGAGAAAGCGCTCGGAGAGCTCGGCATAAGCGTGCCGGTGTTCGGCATGGTAAAGGACGACAGGCACAGAACGCGGGCTCTGGTCACGAGCGCGGGTCACGAGATCTGCATAAACGGAAGCCCCGCGGCCTTTGCGCTTATCGGCAATATACAGGAGGAAACGCACCGCTTTGCCATCGAGTATCAGCGCTCGCTGCGAAACGAGAGCTTCGGCTCGGAGCTCAGCGCCATCCAGGGAGTGGGCAGCGTCAGGAAAAACGAGCTGCTGCGCCGTTTCAAAACGCTCAAGGCGATAAAGGCCGCGAGCATGGACGAGCTGTGCGCCGCCGTTCCGAAAAACACGGCGAAGGCGGTTTATGAATACTATCATAAGGACGAGGATAAGACATGAGAATAATAAGCGGAACAAAGCGAGGCAAAAAGCTCAGGGAGCCGGATAATTACGATATACGCCCCACGACCGACATGGTCAAGGAGTCGATGTTCAACATCATCCAGTTTGACATTGAGGGCAGACGGGTGCTCGACCTCTTTGCCGGAACAGGACAGCTCGGCCTTGAATGCCTCAGCCGCGGCGCAGGGGAGGTCACCTTCGTCGATCAGAGCAGGGAGGCCATAGCCATTGTCAAGCAGAATATCAAAAGCTGCGGCTTTGAAGCGCGAGTCGTTCAGAGCGACTCGATAGCCTTTCTCGAACGCGGCGCAAAGTTCGACCTTATCCTGCTCGACCCCCCATATGCGACAAATCTTATAGATAAAGCGCTGCAAATTATCAATTCCGTTGACATCTTGACGGAAAGTGGTATAATTGTGTGCGAAAGTGGGCGCGAAAAGCCCATGCCGGAGATGAATATGCCCTACTTTAAGTGTAAGGAGTACAACTACGGCAAAGTTAAACTTACTACCTACAGCAGGGAGACAAATAAATGAGCATAGCCATATGTCCCGGCAGCTTTGACCCCATAACCCTCGGCCACCTTGATATCATCAGGCGCACGGCACAGATATTTGACAAGGTCATAGTGTGCATAATGTTCAATTCAACGAAAACAAAGCCGATGTTCACGGTCGATGAGCGCATCGAGATGGTGAAAAAGGTAGTCGGTGATATCCCGAACGTCGAGGTCGATACCTCAGACGGCCTGCTTGCAGAATATGCAAAGCAGTTTGAGGGCGCGGTGCTGGTCAAGGGAATGAGGGCGACCTCTGATTTTGAATACGAATTTCAGATGAACCTCATCAATAAGAAAATAAACCCCGCGCTTGAAACGATGTTTCTTGCGGCAAGTGAAAAATATACTTTCCTGAGCTCTTCCGTCGTGCGCGAAATGGCATCCTACGGTGCAGATCTCTCGGGCTTCGTTCCGTGCGTGCTGAAGGAAGAGATAGCGGAAAAGGCTAAGTTATGGAGGCGTTAATATGAGCGAAAAAAATGTTGAGGTAATGGAGCTTATCGAAACTCTGTACAGCATGGTGACCGAGGCATGGGGCGTTCCGCTCGGAAACGATAAGTGCATTGTAGAGCGGGAAAATGTTCTTGAGATACTCAATGAGATAAAAACGCGCATACCCGTGGAGCTTGCCGAGGCAAAGCGCCTTGTTTCCGCACGAGACGAGTTTATCGGCAACGCAAAGCGCGAGGCAGAGTCGATACGCAAGAACGCCGAGGATAAGGCACGCGCCATGCTCGAGGAGCAGGAGATAGTGCGCGTTGCAAAGCAGCACAGCACGGAGCTGGTCAATAACGCCGAGTATAAATCCAAGGAGCTGCGCCGTGTAGCAAACGAGTATGTCGATGAGATACTCCGACGCACGGAGGAGACCGTCGGTGCTGCGCTCAAGAGCATAAACCAGTCCCGAGCAAGCTTCCGCAGTCTTGCAGGCTCCGCGGCTCCCGCGCAGCCTGTCAGTCAGGACGATGAGGAATAATAAGCAAGCTTAAAAACCTGCCCCTGTCCGGCATCGGACAGGGGCGTTCTATGTCTCGTTCTATGCCCTTTTTATAAGAAAAATTCAAAAACCGGACTGATTTTTGTGTAAAAAATTCTTGACTGATTTTGTGTAATATGCTACAATTTCAGTCTGTGTGGGTTAACTGCGCCCAAAAGTGCGCGATCCATGCAAAAACCTTGAAATTCAAGGAATTTTTCAAGAAAGGAGAAATGAAAATTGCCTACGTTTAACCAGCTGGTGAGAAAAGGCAGAGAGAAGTCTACCTACAAGTCCAACTCTCCCGCAATGCAGAAGGGTCTCAACACCCTGAAAAATTGCGAGACCGACCTGAGCTCTCCTCAGAAGAGAGGCGTCTGCACCGCAGTTCGTACCTCGACCCCCAAGAAGCCTAACTCCGCACTGCGTAAGATCGCTCGTGTGCGTCTGACCAACGGTTACGAAGTCACCGCTTACATTCCCGGTGTCGGCCACAACCTTCAGGAGCATAGCGTTGTTATGATCCGCGGCGGCCGTGTCAAGGACCTCCCCGGTGTTCGTTACCACATCATTCGCGGCACCCTCGACGCTCAGGGCGTCACGGGTCGTATGCAGGCTCGCTCCAAGTACGGCGCGAAGAGACCCAAGGCTGCAAAGAAGTAATTTCCAACAAGCAAATTTTTGCCCTGTTGTCTACTATATAATATTAGACCTCGGGGCGCAGACGGAACGGCTCAGTTCCGTTCCGAGTACCTGTGAAGTCATTTTTTAATGAAGGAGGGAAGCACAGTGCCCAGAAGAGGTAATGTTCCCAAAAGAGAAATTTTACCCGATCCTATGTACAATAGTGTTCTGGTGACCAAGCTCATCAACGCTATTATGCTGGACGGCAAGAAGGGTGTTGCTCAGAAGGTCGTTTACGACGCTTTTGACATCATCAAGGAGAAGACCGGCAAGGATCCCCTTGAAGCCTTCACCGAAGCAATGAACAACATCATGCCCAGCCTCGAAGTCAAGGCTCGCCGTGTCGGCGGTGCAACTTATCAGGTTCCTATCGAAGTAAGACCTGCACGCCGTCAGACTCTCGGCCTTCGCTGGCTGGTCGGCTACGCCCGCAAGCGCGGCGAAAAGACCATGAAGGAGCGTCTCGCAGGCGAGATCATGGATGCCTGCAACAACCTCGGCGCATCTGTCAAGAAGCGCGAGGATACCCACAAGATGGCAGACTCCAACAAGGCCTTCGCACACTTCAGATGGTAATCCTATCAGGAGAAGATTATGCCAAGACAGTACTCACTTGAAAAAACAAGAAATATCGGTATCATGGCTCACATCGACGCCGGCAAGACTACGACGACCGAGCGTATTCTTTACTACACCGGCGTAAACTACAAGATCGGCGAGACCCACGAGGGCACCGCGACCATGGACTGGATGGAGCAGGAGCAGGAGAGAGGTATAACCATCACCTCCGCCGCTACCACCTGCCACTGGCGCGATACCAGGATCAACATCATTGATACTCCGGGTCACGTTGACTTTACCGTCGAGGTCGAGCGTTCGCTCCGCGTTCTTGACGGCTGTGTGACCGTATTGTGTGCCAAGGGCGGCGTTGAGCCGCAGTCCGAGACAGTTTGGAGACAGGCAGACCATTACAATGTTCCCCGTATGATATACGTCAACAAGATGGATATCATGGGCGCAGACTTCTACCATGTCCTCGATATGGTGCATGACAGACTTAAATGTAATGCAGTGCCCATCCAGCTCCCGATCGGCGCCGAAGCGGATTTCCGTGGCATAATCGATCTGGTTGAGATGAATGCCCGCATTTATTACGATGATCTCGGCAACGATATGCGCACCGAGGAGATCCCCGAGGATATGCGCGATCTGGCCGAGGAATACCGTGTAAACATGCTGGAAGCCGTCTCGGATTTCGACGACGAGATAATGATGCGTTATCTCGAAGGCGATGAGATACCGCAGGATATGATCCGCGCAGCCATCAGAAAGGCCACCTGTGCCGTAAAGATGGTTCCCGTGGTCTGCGGAACCTCATATAAAAATAAAGGCGTGCAGAAGCTGCTCGACGCAATCGTTGAGTACATGCCCTCTCCGCTGGATATTCCCGCTATCAGCGGTACGAACCCCAAGACCGATGAGGAGGAGACCCGCGAGGCTTCCGACGATGCTCCGTTCTCCGCACTCGCGTTCAAGATCATGACCGACCCCTTCGTCGGCCGCCTGAGCTTCTTCCGCGTCTATTCCGGCACGGTCGAGGCAGGCAAGACGGTTTTGAACTCGTCCAAGGGTCAGCGTGAGCGTATCGGCAGGATCCTGCTGATGCACGCAAACCACAGAGAAGATCTTTCCGTCGCGTACTCCGGCGATATCGCCGCCGCGGTCGGCCTTAAAAACACCACCACGGGCGACACGCTCTGCGACGAAAAGCATCCGATCATCCTTGAATCCATGGAATTTCCCGAGCCCGTTATCCGCGTCGCCATCGAGCCCAAGACCAAGGCCGGTCAGGAGAAGATGGCAATCGCGCTGCAGAAGCTCGCGGAGGAGGATCCTACCTTCAAGACCTACACCGACGAGGAGTCGGGTCAGACCATAATCGCCGGTATGGGCGAGCTTCACCTTGAGATCATCGTTGACAGGCTTCTGCGCGAGTTCAAGGTCGAGGCCAACGTCGGCAAGCCGCAGGTCTCCTACAAGGAGACCATCACACGCGAGGCGACCGTCGATACCCGCTATGCCCGTCAGACGGGCGGTAAAGGCCAGTTTGCACACTGCAAGATCATCGTTGAGCCCAACGAGTCCGGCAAGGGCTACGAGTTTATCAACAAGATCACCGGCGGCGCGATCCCCAAGGAATATATCCCCTGTGTCGATCAGGGTATTCAGGGCGCAATGCAGTCGGGCGTGCTCGCAGGCTATCAGGTCGTGGACGTGAAGGTAACGCTCATAGACGGCTCGTACCACGAGGTCGATTCGTCCGAAATGGCGTTCAAGATCTGCGGCAGCATGGCGTTCAAGGAAGCCTGCGAAAAGGCAGGCCCCACTCTGCTTGAACCTATTATGAAGGTCGTCGTAACGGCTCCCGATGAATACATGGGCGACGTTATGGGCGATATAAATGCAAGACGCGGCCAGATCGTCGGCTCCGATATCAGAAACGGTGCCGCGGTCATCG
Organism: Bacteroidaceae bacterium; assembly: GCA_963608145.1. Taxonomy (GTDB): domain Bacteria; phylum Bacillota; class Clostridia; order Oscillospirales; family Oscillospiraceae; genus F23-B02. The sequence goes on from CAVDFD010000001.1 coordinate 48,423, forward strand.
AGGCAAACGTACCTCTTGCATCCATGTTTGGCTACGCAACCGACCTGAGAAGCAAAACTCAGGGTCGTGCGAATTACAGCATGGAGCCCAGCCACTATGTCGAGCTTCCGAAGAATCTTCAGGAGACTCTGCGCGGCGCTCGCAAGGGCTGATAAACCATATAAGCAAGTAGTTTAATCAAAAACAATGTAATTAATTTCACGGAGGTTATTATTATGGCAAAGCAGCAATTCGACAGATCCCTGCCCCACGTCAATATCGGCACCATCGGTCACATTGACCACGGCAAGACCACTCTGACCGCAGCTATCACCAAGTATCTTGCTCTGTTCGGCGGCGCTGAGTACACCGATTACTCTTCCATCGACAAGGCTCCCGAAGAGAGAGAGCGCGGCATCACCATCAACACCGCACACGTTGAGTACAAGACCGCAAACCGTCACTATGCACACGTTGACTGCCCGGGTCACGCCGACTACATCAAGAACATGATCACCGGCGCAGCTCAGATGGACGGCGCTATCCTCGTTATCGCAGCATCCGACGGCCCCATGGCTCAGACCCGCGAGCACCTTCTGCTTGCCCGTCAGGTTAACGTTCCTTCCGTCCTCGTATTCCTGAACAAGTGCGATCAGGTTGACGACGAAGAGCTCCTCGAGCTCGTCGAGATGGAAGTCCGCGAGCTGCTCGACTTCTACGGCTTCCCCGGAGACGACACCCCCATCATCCGCGGCTCCGCTCTTAACGCACTCGTTTGCGAGTCCAACGATCCCAATGCTCCCGAGTATGCATGCATCAAGGAGCTCATGGACGCAGTCGATACCTGGATCCCCACTCCTGACCGTAAGGCAGACCAGCCGTTCCTTATGCCTATCGAGGACGTATTCACCATCTCCGGCCGCGGCACTGTTACCACCGGCCGTGTAGAGCGTGGCCGCGTCAAGGTTGGCGACAAGGTTCAGATCGTCGGCCTGAAGGACGAGATCACCGAGACCACCGTCACCGGTACCGAGATGTTCCACAAGATCCTCGAGTACGCAGAGGCTGGCGATAACGTCGGTACTCTTCTCCGCGGCGTTGCAAAGAAGGACGTAGAGCGCGGCCAGGTTCTGGCAGCTCCCGGCTCCATCAAGCCCCACACCAAGTTCGTTGGCCAGGTTTACGTTCTGTCCAAGGACGAAGGCGGCCGTCACACCCCGTTCTTCAACAACTACCGTCCTCAGTTCTACTTCCGTACCACCGACGTTACCGGCGTCATCACCCTTCCCGAAGGCACCGAGATGTGCATGCCCGGCGATAACGTTGACATGAAGGTCGAGCTGATCACCCCGATCGCAATTGAAAAGGGTCTGCGTTTCGCTATCCGTGAGGGTGGCCGCACTGTCGGTTCCGGCGTTGTTATCGAGGTCGAGGAGTAATTTCCAAAACCAAATGAACTAAGCGTTCATAAGAATATACACCTTGAGACGAAAGCCTCAAGGTGTATTTTTATCGTGCGTCTATCGTATACCGTGCATGAAGCCGTCGATCTCTGCCGAATGTATATCTCCGCCGATAACGCGAGTGCCCTTGACATAGAGCACGGCATAGACCGTTCCGTCAAAGCCTGCGTAGTCGGTGACGGTGTATGTAAACTGTCTGCACTCAAGTCCGGCATAGGATGCAAAGTCGTAGCCCTGAGAAGTCTGCATACCGGCATATTCGTCCAGCGCCCCCTCAAAGCTTTTAGGCAGCAGCACGCTGCGCTCATCCTCGCTGTCGGCATCGACCTCCCAGCCGTAGGAGGCCAGATACTTAACACGCCCTTTCTGCTGTGACGCATCGAGCATATCGCCCGTGCTGAACAGACTGCGCGGTGATGAGCAGATCATGACTGCCGCAGCGAGGCATAGCCCGAGCAGGAGCAGCAGCGCGACCGCACGTTTTTTCGTCAGCTTTAAACTTTTCGTAAACATATTCGCATATCAGCCTTTGCCTATTCAAAAAATAAATACTTTGTGTTATAATAACTGAACACTAAATCTTATGCCAAACAGGGGGCCAATATGCCGATAATGCGACTGGACAAGCTGCTTTCCGAGTGCACCGCACTCTCACGAAGCCAGCTGCGCCGGATAATAAAAAGCGGCTCTGTCAGCGTTGACGGGCAGCCAGTTACCGCACCGGAGCAGAAGGTGGACAGCGATACGGCGAAGGTCGAGCTCGACGGCAAGCCCGTGAGCTATGAAAAATTCTGCTATTACATGCTCAATAAGCCGGCCGGCATATTGTCGGCTACGGACGACAAAAAGCAGAAAACGGTCATAGACCTGTTTCCGCCCGAGCTTAAAAAGAAAAACCTGTTTCCCGTCGGCCGGCTGGATAAGGATACTACGGGACTGCTCATAATAACCAACGACGGCGAGTTTGCCCATAAGGTCATTTCGCCGAAGTCTGAGATTGTAAAGACCTATCACGCCGTCACCGAATGCCCCGTTGACGATGCCGATATCGAAGCCTTCCGGCAGGGAGTAGTGCTCGGCGACGGTACGCAGTGCCTTCCGGCCGGACTGGAACGGCTGCCGGACGGCAGCTGCCTTGTGCATGTGATGGAGGGAAAGTATCATCAGGTAAAGCGCATGCTCGCCTCACGCGGCAAGCCCGTGACGGCCTTGAAACGACTGTCAATAGGCGGCTTGAGGCTTGACAACAGCCTGATTCCGGGCGAATTTAGGCAGCTGACAAAAAATGAATTGTGCAGTGTGAATAAGAAAAAATAACAAAAAATCAAGGCCGTATTTGGTGCATTTAGCAAAACAATTATCTCATTTTTAAAAATATTCACAAAAATAATGTGGTTTTCTATTGAAAAACGCACAAAAAAGTATTATCATGTAGAAAGAGTTGAATATTATTTATCGTTAAAATACCCATAAGCTTCTGGGGAGGTTAAAAGACGATGTCCAGCAGAATTTTTCAGAGCGTGATAATACAGATAAAGGAAGCCACTGACAGGTGCGTCGGCATCATTGACGATCAGGGCTTCGTTATTACGTGCAGCGAGCTTCCGATGATAGGATCGAGGCTCGAAGATTTTTCAAGCATAAATTATGATTTCTCCGAGCCCGTGTATGTCAGCGGTATGCGCACATACAAGGTGCTCAGCAACAGCAGCAAATTTGACTATGCCGTGTTTGTCGAGGGCTGCGACGATATGGCGCGCATGACGTGCATGATGGCGGCAGTGGCCTTCAACGAGGCAAAGCTCAATTATGAGGAGAAGTACAACAAGGCGGCCTTCCTCAAGAACATTATTTCCGATAACATCCTCCCCGGAGATGTTTATGTAAGGACCAAGGAGCTGCACTTTGCCCCCGATGTTCCGCGGGCGCTGATGCTTGTGCGTCAGGTCGAGAGAACGGATGTCGCCAGCGTCGAGGTACTACAGACGCTTTTCCCCGATAAGCAGCATGATTTTGTTATCAGCATAAACGAGAGCGACATCGTCGTTATAAAGGAGCTCCCCGGCGGCGAGAACAGCGCCGAGGTAAAGGCCATTGCCGAAAGCGTCGAGGCAGTCCTGCGCAGCGAGCTTCAGATAAAATGCAATATCGGCATAGGAACGACCGCAAGGCATCTGCGTGAGCTTGCCGACCGCTATAAGGAAGCTCAGATAGCCATTGACGTCGGCAGAGTTTTCGACTCGGAAAAGACGATAATAAGCTACGAAAATCTCGGCATCGGCCGTATTATATACCAGCTCCCCACAACGCTCTGCGAAATGTTCCTCAATGAGGTGTTCAAGAAAAACCCGCTTGAAACGCTCGATGAGGATACGCTTGAGACAATAAATAAATTTTTCGAGAACAACCTCAACGTCTCGGAAACAAGCCGCAAGCTGTATGTCCACCGCAACACGCTCGTCTACCGCCTTGAAAAGATCAAGAAGATCACCGGCCTTGACCTGCGCGAGTTTGACCATGCTATCGTTTTCAAGGTCGCAATGATGGTCAAGCAGTATCTCGATTCGGTCAACAGCGGCGTCCGCTGAAATCCAAAGGGGAGAACCCCAGACATCCTCAGGAGGAAAATGACACATGGTTCAGATGAACAATGTAACGATGGTCTATGACAACAGTGATGTTGCCGCGCTGGACAATTTCAGCCTCACGATAAACGAGGGCGAATTTGCCTTCCTTGTCGGGCCGTCCGGCTCCGGCAAGACGACGATCATAAAGCTTTTAACGGGCGAGATAATGGCGTCCGAGGGCGAGGTCGTCGTAAACGGATTTAATATGAACAAGCTGAAGCGCCGCAAGATGCCGCAGATGCGAAGAACGCTCGGCGTCATCTTTCAGGACTTCAGGCTTATCGACAAGATGACCGTGTACGATAACGTTGCGTTTGCAATGCACGTTGTCGGCGCTTCAAACAAGTCGATAAAGGATCGCGTGCCCCGCGTTCTGGAGCTTGTCGGGCTTGACGGACGCGAAAAGCGCCTTCCGGCGGAGCTCTCCGGCGGCGAGCAGCAGCGTGTTGCAATAGCTCGCGCTCTGGTCAATAACCCGACCATGATAATAGCCGACGAGCCCACGGGCAACCTTGACCCCGTGCGCAGCCTTGAGCTTATGCTCCTGCTTGAGAAGATAAACGAAATGGGCACCACGATCCTCGTGGTAACTCACGAAAAGGAGCTGGTCAACGCTTTCTCCAAGCGCGTCATCGCCATCGACGGCGGCCACCTGATCAGCGACGGAATGGACGGGTACTACAGCTATGAAGTTGAATAGATACGGATATCTTATAGGCGAGGGCTTCCGCAATATCTTTACCCACGGCTTTATGTCCTTTGCCTCTGTAACGATAATAATCGCCTGCCTCATAATAATGGGCAGCTTTACGCTTCTTGACATTAACGTCAATCAGATAGTCGAGGATATCGGCAATCAGAATCAGATACTTGCCTATGTGGACGAGGATATGACGGCGCAGGAGGCTACCGCGCAGATACAGGCAAAGCTTGAGGCGCTCGATAATGTTGCCAGCGTCAGCTTTGTAAGCCGCAGCGAGGCAAGACAGAACTTCCTTGACAAGTACGACAGCAGCTTCACGGAGGGACTTAATGACGAGGTGTTCCGCCACCGCTTCGTTATCCAGCTCGTTGACCTCAGCCGGATGGATTCGACCAAGGCTGCTATCGAAGGCGTTGACGGCATCGTGAAGGTGAATGCCCCCACGGAATATGCCGATAAGTTCATCGCCGTGCGCAATGTCATAAGCGTTGTTTCGCTCGTACTCATTGCAATTTTGGGCTTTGTATCCCTGTTCATTATGAGCAACACCATAAAGCTTGCGACCTATGGCCGGCGCGAGGAGATCGCTATCATGAAGATGGTCGGCGCGTCAAACAGCTTTATCCGCTGCCCCTTCGTTGTTGAGGGTCTGGTGCTCGGTATTGTCGGCGGCGGCCTTGCATTCCTCGCACAGTGGGGACTGTACAAGGCGCTGGAGGCTAAGGTCGCGTCGAGCCTCAGCATTTCCTTCGTGAATATAGTGCCGTTTTCAAGCGTGTGGACGGCTGTGCTCATAGCATTTATGACGGTCGGCGTTCTCGTCGGCGCAGTCGGCGGCGTTATCGCTATAAGAAACTACCTCAAGGTGTGAGGAACGGAAAATGAACAGAAGATTAGTCGTATCAATATTGGCAATGCTCCTTGTGCTGACGATGATACTCAGCCTCGTGCTCACGGTGATCCCCGTGAGAGCCGACGGAGCAGCGCAGTACCCGCATGAGGAGACTGCCGCTGTGCAGAGCATGACGGAAAAATGTAATTAAAGGAATTTGACTGGCGACCCTTCGGTTGCCAGTCAAACGTACTGTTTCAGCAAAAGGAGGACTTGATGGAAAAACGCTCAAGGCCGGAATCCGGCAGAAAATTTAAGCTCATCCATCTTATAATAGCGGCGCTGATCGTTATGGTCGTTACCGCTGCGGTAACGTACTTCATAACGACGGGAGGCTTCTCGGACCGGCAGTATCTCAAGGATGCCAAAGCCTATGTCGAGATCGAAAAGATAATAAACGAAAATTATATAGGCGAGGTCAACGAGGATACGCTGTACAACGCGGCGGCCTCGGCAATGGTACGCAGCATCGACGATAAGTGGAGCTATTACATGAGCCCCGAGGAATATGCGGCCTATAAGCTGTCCTCGGCAAACGAGTATGCCGGTATCGGCGTAAGCGTGAAGCTCAACGATAAGGGCAAGTTTGAGATATTCGCCGTCGAGGACGGAACTCCGGCGGCAACTGCCGGGCTCAACGTCGGACAGACGATAGTTTCCGTTGACGGACAGGCGACGGAGGGAATGACTACGGCTGAGCTTCAGGAGCTTATCCGCTCAAAGCTCAACAAGAACTTCCCCATGGTCATTGCAGACGAAAAGGGAAACGAGTCAAGCGTCACAATATCCTGCGAGGTCATATATAAAAATCCGGTATCCTCGAAAATGCTCGAGAATAATATCGGATATATCAAGATATCGAACTTTGAGGCCGGAAGCAGCGAGGGAACGATAGGCGCTATCGAAAAGCTCACGGCAGAGGGCGCAAAGTCGTTTATCTTCGACGTGCGCGACAATCCCGGCGGCCTTGTGAGCGAGCTTGTATCGCTGCTTGACTACCTCCTGCCGGAGGGCGACCTGTTTGTGAGCGTAGATAAGGCCGGCAAGGAAACGGTCAAGACCTCGGATAAGATCTGTCTGAGCGCGAAGATGGCCGTTCTGGTCAACGAAAACAGCTACAGCGCAGCCGAGTTTTTCGCGGCGGCGCTTCAGGAGTACGACTGGGCGACGATAGTCGGCGAGCATACGACAGGCAAGGCCAGAAGTCAGGTCACGATAGAACTTTCAAATGGCGGTGCGATACACATTTCCACCAACAAATATCTCACACCGAAGCGTGTCGATCTTGCCGAGGCCGGCGGCATAAAGCCCGATATCGAGGCGCAAAATACGGATGAGGACACAAAGGTGCAGCTCAACGCGGCGATAAAGGCCCTGAGCTGAGTATTAATAAGCAATAAATTAAGGATTAAAAAGGAGAGCTGAATAATGGCTACCGAAAGCAGATTTAAAATGAGTCAGGAGCGCCTTGACGCGCTCAAAAAGGAGCTTCTGTACCTTGAGACCGATAAGGCAAAGGAGGTTGCCGAGCAGATCAAGGAAGCGCGCAGCTTCGGCGACCTTTCGGAAAACAGCGAATACGACGAGGCAAAGACCGAGCAGGGCAAGCTCTATTCGAGAATCGCCGAGATCAAGAGCCTTGTCGAGAACGCCGAGATCGTCGAGAAGGTCGATACCGGCATGCGCAAGGGCGCAGTCACCCTCGGCAGCCGCGTAAAGGTGCGTGACATGGATGACGGCTATGAAGAGGAGTACACCGTCGTTGGCTCGCAGGAGGCAAACCCCATGGAGGGGCGCGTATCCGATGATTCCCCCTTTGGCCGCGGCCTTTACGGTCACGTCGCAGGCGAGAAGATCAGCGTTGACGCTCCCGCGGGCGAGCTGCATTTCGAGATACTTTCGGTAGAGAACGATTAAGAGGTTAGAATATGAGTGAGAACAAGACCAATGAAACGGCAGCGCCTGAGCAGGAGCTCAGCGAGCTGCTTCAGATAAGACGAGATAAGCTGAAGGCGCTGCAGGAGGAGGGGAGAGACCCATTTACCCAGACCCGCTTTGTAAGAAGCGCGTATTCAGCCGAGATAAAGGAAAACTTCGAAGCCTTCGACGGCAAGACCGTCAAGGTAGCAGGCCGCATGATGTCAAAGCGCGGCATGGGCAAGGCCATATTCTGCCATATAAAGGACGACCGCGGCAGCATCCAGCTGTATATCCGCAAGGACGCAGTCAGCGAGCAGGAGTTTGCCGACTTCCGCAAGTATGATATCGGCGATATCGTCGGTGTTTCAGGCTTTGTGTTCAAGACCAAGACCGAGGAGATATCTGTTCACGTCGAGTCGGTCACGCTGCTGTCGAAGAACCTGCGCCCCCTGCCGGAGAAGTTCCACGGCATGACGAGCACCGAGCTTAAATACCGCCAGCGCTATGTTGACCTTATCATGAGCGACGACAGCCGCCGCAACTTTGAGATACGCTCGAAGTTTATAAGCTATGTCCGTTCCTTCCTCGACGGCAGAGGCTATATGGAGGTCGAAACTCCCGTACTTAACACCATATCCGGCGGCGCGACGGCGCGCCCGTTCATAACCCATCACAATACGCTGGATATCGACATGTTCCTGCGCATTGCTACCGAGCTAAACCTCAAGCGTCTTATCGTCGGCGGCATCGAGCGCGTGTACGAGATAGGACGCATCTTCCGCAACGAGGGCATGGATACAAAGCATAACCCCGAGTTCACGACCGTTGAGCTGTACCAGTCCTACGCCGATTTTAACGATATGATGGATCTGTTTGAAGACCTCCTGTCGGGCGCTGCGATGAAGATACTTGGTACCTACCAGTGCACATGGCAGGGCTGCGACATAGACCTCACACCCGGCTGGGAGCGCCTTACGATGGCCGAGGCCGTCAAGAAATACGTCGGCCTTGACTTCATGGCGATAGAGGGCGACGCGGAAGCCGTAGCCGCTGCAAAGGCCGCGGGTGTCGATATGGACAAGGTCGAGCCCACATGGGGTCATGCCCTGTACGAGTGCTTTGACCAGCTCGTCGAGGAAAAGCTCATTCAGCCGACCTTCATCACCATGCATCCGGTGGACGTTTCGCCGCTTGCCAAGCGCTCTCCCAAGGACCCGCGCCTGACCGAGCGCTTTGAGCTGTTCATCTGCCGCAGCGAGATGGGCAATGCCTTCTCCGAGCTCAACGACCCAATTGACCAGAAGCAGCGCTTCCTCAAACAGGTCGAGATGCGCGCCAAGGGCGACGATGAGGCCGGTATGATGGACGACGATTTCATCAACGCGCTTGAGTACGGCATGCCTCCCACGGGCGGCCTCGGCATCGGCATCGACCGCTGCGTCATGCTCCTGACCGGCGCAAGCTCCATCCGCGACGTTATCCTGTTCCCGACGATGAAGCCGCTTAACGAGTAAATATGTATTTGAATGGGCAATTCCGATCGGGATTGCCCATTTTTTAAAACAAACGGAAATACAAATCGGAAGTTGGAGGAGGAAGCCACCAATGAATATAGAGAAAATTGTGAAGAACGGCACCGTCTGCGCAGCTGTACGCAGCGATACGATCGTGATTACAGATGCACAGTCTGCGCTCGACCTGCTGATGACAGCAAAGTACGATCTTGGGACGAAGAATATCGTGATCGACAAGAAGCTGATCAAGGAGGAGTTCTTCATCCTCAGTTCCGGCCTCGCGGGCGACATCCTCCAGAAATATATAAATTATGGCGGGCGGATTGCCGTCTATGGAGATTTTTCTCATTACACCAGCAAGCCCCTGCATGACTTCATCTATGAGAGCAACAAGGGACATGACGTGTTCTTTGCTGCAACCGAGAATGAAGCGGTTGAATGCTTATGCCGATAAATTTTTGTTTTTCAACTTGCCCTTTGAGAGAGGAGAAATCCTTTTCTCAAAGGGCTTTTTTCTGTTCTGTGTCAATAGCTTGGGGCAGAAAAAGCCAAAGAAAGATAGTGCGGGCTGCACACTGTCTTGCCGTTGCGCTGTGCGCGTGGTATAATAACACCAATAGCCAATGTAAGGAGCAGATCCGTGGACAAATTTGTGCTTAAATCTTCATATTCTCCGATGGGAGATCAGCCGGAGGCGATAGATGCGCTTGTGCGCGGCATCGAAAACGGCCTTGAAGAGCAGGTGCTGCTCGGTGTTACGGGCTCGGGCAAGACCTTCACGATGGCAAGCGTTATCGAACGCCTGAACCGCCCGACGCTGGTGCTGGCGCATAACAAAACGCTCGCCGCGCAGCTGTGCTCGGAGTTCCGCGAGTTTTTCCCCGACAATGCCGTCGAGTATTTCGTCTCCTACTACGACTATTACCAGCCGGAGGCATATATCCCGCACACTGATACCTTTATCGAAAAGGACAGCTCCATAAACGACGAGATAGAGCGCCTGCGCCACAGCGCAACGTCCAGCCTCTTTGAGCGCAGGGACGTTATCGTCGTCGCCTCCGTGTCGTGCATCTACGGTCTCGGCGACCCTATCGACTATAAAAGCATGGTCATATCACTGCGCCCAGGGCAGACGCGCAGCTTTGACGAGCTGCTGCGCAAGCTCATCGAGATACGCTATGAGCGCAATGATATAGCCTTCGGGCGCAATATGTTCCGTGTCCGCGGCGACACGGTCGAGATATTTCCGGTCTATTCGCACGATAAGGCCATCCGCGTCGAGTTTTTCGGCGACGAGGTGGACAGAATAAGCGAGGTGAACGTCGTAACAGGCGCACCAATACGCTATCTCAGCCACGCGGCTATATATCCGGCCAGCCACTATGTCGTCAGCCGCGACAAAATGGCGCGTGCCATAGGCGATATCCGCGCAGAGTGTGACGAGCGCGTGAAGTATTTTCAGGATAATGGCAAGCTTCTGGAGGCGCAGCGCATATCGCAGCGCACCAATTACGACATTGAAATGATGCAGGAGCTCGGCTACTGCTCCGGCATTGAAAACTATTCGCGTATTATATCGAACCGGCCTGCGGGCTCTGCGCCAATGACGCTGCTCGACTATTTTCCGAAGGACTTCCTGCTCTTTGTTGACGAAAGCCATGTCACTCTGCCTCAGGTCAGGGCAATGTACCGCGGCGATCATGCCCGCAAGGAGTCGCTGGTCGAATACGGCTTCCGCCTGCCATCGGCATACGATAACAGACCGCTGAAATTCGAGGAATTTCAGGAGCGGATAAATCAGGCGGTGTACGTCTCCGCAACGCCCGGCGACTTTGAGCGCGAGAGGGCGGGGCAGATAGCAGAGCAGATCATCCGCCCGACGGGACTGCTCGATCCGGAGATATCCGTCCGCCCGATAGAGGGACAGATAGACGATCTCATAAGCGAGATAAATATCCGAATCGAAAAGGGTCAGCGCACACTGGTCACGACGCTCACGAAGAAAATGGCAGAGGACCTTACCGAATACCTCGGCGCTGCCGGCATAAAATGCCGCTATATGCACCATGATATCGGCGCTATCGAGCGAATGGAGATCATCCGCAGCCTGCGTCTGGGCGACTTTGACGTTCTCGTCGGCATAAACCTGCTGCGCGAGGGGCTCGACCTGCCGGAGGTGAGCCTTGTAGCCATCCTCGATGCGGATAAGGAGGGCTTCCTGCGAAGCGAGACGAGCCTTATCCAGACCATCGGACGTGCTGCGCGCAACGCCGAGGGTACGGTCATCATGTATGCCGACACGGTCACGCGCTCGATGCGCCTTGCCATCGACGAGACCGAGAGAAGGCGTGCAAAGCAGTCGGCTTACAATAAAGAGCACGGCATTGTGCCGAAAACCATAGTCAAAAGCGTTCGCGAGCTCATTGAGATATCCAGCGAGAGTGAGAAGGCGCTGCGCCGTGCCGACGGCGTGAAGCTTACAAATAATGAGCGCAGGGAGCTTATAGAAAAGCTCGAAAAGGAAATGAAGGCCGCCGCAAAAATGCTTGAGTTCGAGCTTGCGGCACAGCTCAGGGACGAGATAGTCCGTCTGCGCGGCGAGGTGAAATGATGAAACTGATGATACTTGACGGCAACAGCATAGTGAACCGTGCCTTTTACGGCATCCGTGCGCTCAGCGCACCCGACGGCACGCCCACAAACGGAGTGTACGGCTTTCTGTCGATACTCCGCAAGCTGCTCGACGAGGAAAAGCCGGAGGCAGTATGCGTTGCCTTTGACCTGAAGGCTCCGACCTTCCGCCATCTGCGCTATTCAGGCTACAAGGCGCAGCGCAAGGGAATGCCCGAGGAGCTTGCCGTTCAGATGCCGGTATTAAAGCAGGTGCTCGACGCAATGGGAATACTGCGCCTTGAGCTTGAGGGCTTTGAAGCCGACGATCTGCTCGGCACGGCAGCCTGCCGCTGCCGCGATAAGGGCTGGGAGTGCCGCATAGTCACCGGCGATAAGGACAGCTTCCAGCTCATAACGGACACAAGTCACGTCTGCCATGTCAAAAGCCGCATGGGTCAGACCACAACTACAGAATACACGCCCGAGCTCTTTTTCGAGGAGTACGGCTTTGAGCCTGAGCATATAGTCGATCTCAAGGCGCTGATGGGCGATGCCTCGGACAATATACCGGGCGTGCCCGGCGTGGGCGAGAAAACGGCGATGGGGCTCGTGCAGAAGTACAGACGCATCGAGACGATATATGATAATATAGATACCATCGACGTAAAGGAAGGAATGCGCAAAAAGCTGCGTGAGGGCAGGGACAGTGCGTTCTTATCCTTTGAGCTTGCGACGATATGCACCGACGCACCGATAGAATTTTCGCCGGAGCAGGCAGTCTGGCACGAGGATTACAGACCCGAGCTGTACGATGTTTTCAAAAGGCTCGGCTTTAACAAATTCATTGAAAAATGGGGGCTGAGCGAGAGCGCGGAGAGCGCGGCAGCGGCTCAGCTTGAGCACCTTCCGTGCATCGAGGATGCTGCCTTTGACGATATAATGAACGCTGTGAGGGCTGCCGAGTGCGTCGCCGTGACAGCCGATACCGGCTTTGACAGCCTTGAGCTATGCGACGGAAAGGCCGTGTATCATGCACGCTGGAGTGCCCTCGGCGACAATTACCGCTGCCTTGCGGAGTTTGTTTTCTCGGACAGAGTGAAAAAGCTCGGCCATAACGTCAAGGAGCTTATGACGCAGCTCATTGCCGAAAAGCTGCCGCTTGACGGCTTTGTATACGATACGGCGCTTGCAGGCTACCTGCTTGACGCGACGGCGGGAGACTACAGCCTTGCCCGCATGAGCATGGGCTATTGCGGCGCAGAGCTCAGCGGAGCGGAGGCCGTGTACAGACTGCGCCGCCCGACGGAGGATAAGCTTGCGCAGCTCGGAATGACAGAGCTTTTTTACGATATCGAAATGCCGCTGTGCCGCGTGCTTGCCGATATGCAGGAGCAGGGCTTTATGATAGACAGAGCGGCGCTTTCAGGCTTCGGCGAGAGCCTTACGGGTACGATAGCGGAGCTTGAGCGGGCGATATATGCTCATGCCGGCTGCGAGTTCAATATAAATTCACCCAAGCAGCTCGGCGAGGTGCTGTTCGACCGGCTCATGCTTCCGGCGGGCAAAAAGACGAAAACAGGCTGGAGCACGAATGCCGACGTTCTCGAAAAGCTGCGCGGCAAGCACCCGATAGTGCAGATGGTGCTCGATTACCGTATGCTCACAAAGCTTAAATCTACCTATGCCGACGGGCTTTTGAAGCTCATCGACCCCGACGGCAGGATAAGAACTAAATTTCAGATGACCGTCACGGCAACGGGGCGGCTTTCAAGCACCGATCCCAATCTGCAGAACATCCCCATCCGAAAGGAGCTCGGCAGTCATATCCGCGAGATGTTCATTGCCTCAAAGGGCAATGTCCTCGTTGACGCGGACTACAGCCAGATAGAGCTGCGGCTCCTTGCGCACATATCCGGCGATAAGCATATGCAGGAGGCTTTTCTGAGCGGCGAGGATATCCACACGGTCACGGCCTCGCAGGTCTTCAACACGCCAGCAGACGAGGTAACGCCCCTGCAGCGCAGCCGCGCAAAGGCTGTAAACTTCGGCATAGTCTACGGCATTTCCGCGTGGTCGCTTGCGCAGGATATCGGCGTATCACAGGCCGAGGCAAAGGCGTATATGGAGGCGTATTTAAACAAATACGACGGTGTGCGCGAGTATATGAAAACGATAGTTGAAAAGGCAAAGCAGGACGGCTGCGTCACGACGCTGTATGCGCGCCGCCGTGAGCTGCCGGAGCTTAAATCGTCAAACTTCAACACACGCTCCTTCGGCGAGCGCGTCGCGCTGAATATGCCCATTCAGGGCACGGCGGCGGATATAATAAAGCTTGCTATGATCAATGTCTATAACAGGCTCAAAGTCGAGGGGCTGAGGGCAAGGCTCATTTTGCAGGTGCACGACGAGCTTATATGCGAATGCCCCGAGAACGAGGCGCAGACGGTGGCCGGTATCCTCCGTGAGGAAATGAGCGGCGCGGCCAAGCTGAGCGTGCCGCTCACGGTCGAGGCCAAAATAGGACGCAGCTGGGCGGAGGCACACTGATGCTGACTTATGAACAGGCAGGGGACGTTCTTGACGATCTGGTCGATGAGCTTCCCGAGGAGATATTCAAAAACCTAAACGGCGGCGTGAGCTTTATTGAAAACGCCGTGCGCAGTGATGACGGAAGATACACGCTCGGCATGTATTTCCGCGGCAAAATGGGCAGGCATATCGAGCTGTACTACGGCTCGTTTGCAGAGCTCTACGGCGATATGGACGACGAGATCTTCCGAAGAAGGCTCCGCAGCACGCTCCACCACGAGCTTACGCACCATATTGAAAGTCAGGCCGGCGACCGCAGCCTTGAGCGCTGGGACGAGCGGCAGGCGGAGCTGTGCGGCTTTAACGGCATAGACGTCAAGAGCATACTTTTTGTATGTGACGACAACAGCCTGTCTGCCGTCGCCGAGGCGGTGTTCAACTCCTCCAAGGCAGCTTACTGCCCCGAGGTCACGGCCTTTTCCGGCGGCATAAGCGTAAAGGACGGGATAAACCCGCGTGTTGTAAAATGCTGCGAGACGCTGGATATAAGGCTTGCGCACAGCTATGCCGTGCCGGTCACGCGTGAGCTCATAGAGCGCTGCGATGTCGTGCTGTGCATGACGGCGCTTCAGGCGCAGAAGCTCTCCGACGAATATCAGGATCTCGACGAGCGCATAATGTGTCTTGCCGATGAAGATATATATCCTCCGACGCTGCCGCTGGGCTGGAAAAAGTGTCTGCTCCGCATCGAGGACGAGACGCTTGCTGTCATTGATGAGCTGCGGGAGGAACTGTGATGCTTCGAGTTGTTGATACAAGGCCGGAGCAGCTTGACGATATCCTGCGCATCGAGCGGCAATGCTTTTCACTGCCGTGGACGCACGAGCAGCTTGCGGCTCAGCTGACGGACAGCATGCACATATTTCTTGCCGCCGAGGATGAAAGCGGCAGGGTGCTGGGCTATGTCGGCCTTATGTACGTTCTTGACGAGGGCTATATATCCAATGTCGCCGTGTCGCCCGACAGGCGGCGCGAGGGCATAGCCGACATGCTGCTGACGCAGCTGCGCGCACGCGCAGAGGAGAAAAAGCTCAGCTTTTTGACTCTTGAGGTGCGCGAGAGCAATTTGGCGGCGCAGAGCCTGTATAAAAAACACGGCTACACCGAGGCAGGAAGACGCAGAGGCTATTACAGCCTGCCTAAGGAGGATGCCGTTTTGATGACTTGTTTTCTAAGTGAGGAAGAAAAATGAAGATACTTGCCTTTGAATCATCCTGCGACGAGACTGCCGTTGCCGTTGTAGAGGACGGAAGAAACGTTCTGACCGATCAGATATTCTCTCAGGCCGATCTGCACGCCATTTATGGCGGCGTAGTGCCCGAGATAGCGTCAAGAAGCCACGTCGAGGTCATATCGCGCCTTGCCGAGCGCGCCGTTCAGGCAGCCGGAATCAAAAAAAGCGATATCGACGCAGTTGCCGCGACCTATGCTCCGGGACTTATAGGGACCGTGCTCGTCGGACTTAACTTTGCAAAGGCCGCGGCCATGAGCCTCGGCGTGCCGCTTATCCCCGTGCACCACATAAAGGGTCACGTTGCGGCAAACTACATAGCCTATCCCGAGCTTGAGCCTCCGTTTCTCTGCCTTGCAATATCAGGCGGAAATACGCTTATCATCGACGTGCGCAGCTACACCGAGCTCAAGGTCATCGGTGCAACACGCGACGACGCGGCGGGGGAGTGCTTTGACAAAACGGCACGAGTGCTCGGACTGCCGTACCCTGGCGGCAAGCCGATAGACGAGCTCTCGCAGGGCGGCGACGATAAAAAATATCATCTGCCGAGGACGCACATAGAGGGGCAGCCCTACGAGATGAGCTTTTCCGGCCTCAAGACGGCGGTGATAAACCTCGTTCACAACGCCGAGCAGAAGGGTGAGGAGCTTGACAGAAGCTCGCTGGCAGCATCCTTTACGGCAGCCGTGAGCGATGCTCTCGTACCGCGCACCATGATGGCCGCGCAGGAGCTCGGCTACAAAAAGATCGCCATAGCCGGAGGTGTAGCGGCAAATTCCCGCATCCGCGCAGACTTCAAAGCTGCCGCGGAGAAGGCCGGCTGCGAGCTGTTCGTTCCGCCGCTCAGGCTGTGCGGAGACAACGCGGCGATGATAGGCTGTCAGGGCTATTACGAGTACCTTGCCGGAAATACCGCCGGCTGGGATCTCAACGCCTACGCGAATATGGAGCTGTAAGGGGAGGAGCACATGGGCGTACATGACGGACACAGGGAGCGGATGAAAAGCCGCTTCGTCGAGGCCGGACTGGATGGCTTTAACGACCATAACGCACTGGAAATGCTGCTGTTTTACGCCGTGCCGCGCAAGGATACAAACGAGCTTGCGCACAGGCTTTTAAAGCACTTCGGCTCGCTGACGGCAGTGTTCGAGGCAAGCCACGAGGAGCTTATGCGCATCGACGGCATAGGTGAGAACGCCGCGACGCTCATCAAGCTTGTACCCGAGGTCAGCCGACGTTATCTTCTCACAAAAAGCCTGCCGACCAGGGTCATACGAAAAAGCGAGGATGCGGGAGCGTTTTTTGTTGCAAAGTTCATGTATGAGGTAAACGAGATCTGCTATGCGCTGCTTCTAAACTCCTCAAACGGAGTGATCGCCTGCAAGCAGATAAGCCGCGGCGTTGTGAATGCGACGGAGGTCGGCATAAGAATGCTGGTCGAGGCCGCCATAAAAAACAATGCCGTAAGCGTAATAATCGCCCATAATCACCCGGGCGCACTGCCGCTTCCGTCCAAGGAGGATGAGTACTGCACGCGGCTTGTCAAGAAGGCTCTGGACCTTGTTGACGTAAAATTGCTTGACCATATTATCGTCGGAGGCAAAGAGTTTCAATCTCTTAACAAATACGGGCTTATGTAAACAATAACTTGTTTCTGAATTGCAACCAAAATAAACTACAGAGCTTTGAAATTATTAACATATCGACAAAATTCGTTGAATTTCAACGGATTTTTCGTGTTGATAAGTCTGTTGAAAATGTTGATAACTATATGCAAAATAATTTGCTGAAATAATTATGTAAACAAATTGAGACCTATTTGCAAAACTCTGAAAGCCTTGAATTTCTTAAACTTTTAATAAACATAATCTGCCTCCTGTGAGAATGATAAATTTCGTCATATACGAACTGTAATTATTATTTTTATTTGACTTTATCGCCGGCATGTGCTAAAATGCCTAATGTCGTCTGCTGGTGTGGCTCAATGGCAGAGCATCTCACTCGTAATGAGAAGGTTGCAGACCATTTGAAAAGACGGGAAGCATTGAAAACACTTTGTTTCCTGAAAGGCACAGTTCCCGCAAACCCCGCTTTTGTGTCTTGTTTGTGTCTTATTCCTTAAAAAATGGGCTTTTAGCCCTATATGCTGGTATAGCTCAGTCGGTAGAGCGACGCAC
Source organism: Bacteroidaceae bacterium (assembly GCA_963608145.1). GTDB lineage: Bacteria > Bacillota > Clostridia > Oscillospirales > Oscillospiraceae > F23-B02. Next base: position 66,134 of record CAVDFD010000001.1, read on the forward strand.
TCGTAATGCGTAGGTCGCCGGTTCAAGTCCGGCTTCCAGCTCCACGCCCTCGCCTTTTGGCGGGGGCTTTTTCGTGCTTTACAAAACCCATTCGGTTTTTTCGCTTTGCTTCGGTTTTTCTGAAAACCCCAAAAAGCCGATACAGAAAAAGAGACAGAAACAGAAAAAGAGACAGAAACAGAAACAGAAACAGAAATACGATACAGAAAAAGAAACGGAGACAGGAAAAGGGGTGCGGGGAAAAACCCGTTTCAGACCGGCAGCAAAAAGTAAGGCAGTCAGACCTTGCAGCCTGACCGCCTTACTTTGCGGGAGCTTATGCGGTTACCGCCTTCTTCTCATTCGGAGCGACGAGAACTTCGGCGAACTTTTCAGAAATCTGTGCCGCCTTTTCGTCTGCCGATGCGATAACGTGAGCGTAAATATTGGCGGTGGTGCTTACCTGAGCATGACCCAAACGCCGGGAAACCACAACGAGCGGTGTACCTTCGGCAATCATCAGGGAGGCGTATGTGTGCCGCAGACTATGCACATGAACTTCTGGGAAGCCGCTCCGCTGTGTGAAGTCCCTAAACCACTTTGACAGCGCGTCGGGGTGGATGGGTGCGCCCTCATCGTTCGTGAAGACGCGTCCGTCTTTATCCTTCCACCTGTCTCCACACAGCTCGCGCTGCTCCTCCTGCCAGTCCTGCACCTGCTGGAGAATAAGGAAGGCAGAGCAGGAGAGCTTCAAGGGGCGAGCGGAACTCCTGTTCTTCGGCGTATCGGTGTAGATGCCTTTTCCCCGCACATACGAGGAAGTCTGAACGATAGTGACAGTCTCATTTGTGAAATCAACATCGGACCAACGCAAGCCCAGCAGCTCCCCGCGCCGGAGACCTGACAGGAGGTCGAAGGAGATAGCTGCCCGGTACTTGACAGGCTCGTTTTGCAGCAGCTCCAGTAGCCGCCGTGCGTCTGCTTCGTCGAGGTGCGCCGCTTCCTTCGGCGTCATTTTCGGCAGCTCTGCATTTACAGCGGGATTAAAAGAGATATAGCCCCATTTGACCGCCTTTGTCAAAATGGAAGAAATGGTGCGATGATACCCGCGCACGGTGTTAGCGTCGAGCGTTTCGCTTTTCTCCTCGTCGCTGAACAGATCGGAGCGGGAGCAGCCCAGCACTTTTGCAATCTTGGCAGCACTATCACAGTTTACATTTTTACCATCAACCGCTGCCCGTATGGTGT
>CAVDFD010000002.1:0-52970 GCA_963608145.1 Bacteroidaceae bacterium
GAGATATGTAATCGTATCATGGACAGCCCGCGTAGTAACCCGTTTCGAGCAATCGACAGTTTCGTATTCGAGATGACCGCATACAGCAATACGGACGATCCGACCGCCCGATTTATATTTACCAATGCGTTAGAAACGGCTAAAGAAATAACCCTATTATTAGTTTGAAAGGAGAAAACCATGGCTAAACAAAAATTAGCGAGCATCGCCAAAAATGTACGGACTGCGATGGACAAGCATAGTCCGGAGATACTTACAGGCATAGGCATTGCCGGTATGATCACAAGCACGGTTCTGGCGGTAAGAGCAACACCGAAAGCGCTGATATTGCTTGCAGAAAGAAAAGAAGAGCTCAACGCCGAAACTCTCGACGGAAAAGAAATTGTAAAGACGGCATGGAAATGCTATGTTCCAGCAACCGTTGTGGGCGCAGTGTCGATAGCGTGCCTTATAGGCGCAAGCTCGACGAATCTCAAGAGAAACGCGGCTCTTGCCACAGCTTACACGTTATCTGAGTCTACTCTGAAAGAGTATCAGGACAAAGTGGTCGAGACTATTGGTGAGAAGAAAGAGAAAGATATTCGTGATGCGGTGGCTGAGGGCAAGATGCGCGATAATCCCGTAAGAGAGGTCATACTCACGGATGCTGGCGGTAATACCATTTGCTACGATGTTCTGTCGGGAAGATATTTCAAATCGGACAGGGACAAGATCAGCAGGGCGGTCAATGATCTCAATAGACGTATGAGGGACGAATTCTATGTCTCCCTTAACGATTTCTATTACGAGCTTGGCCTCGATAACACCAAAATGGGCGATATGCTCGGATGGAATATAGATGAGGGCTATATTGATATTTCATTCTCATCGCATCTTGACGCAAACGGCACGCCCTGCCTTGTCATGGATTACAGGGTAGCACCGATATACGATTACCGTTAAACCGGCACGCGAAATTTACAACGTATTTAGTGGAAGAACATTCCTAATTTATATTTAAAGGAGAAAACAAAAATGAACGAGAATGAAGTCATGAATACTGAGGTCGTTGAGACTACTGAGGAGTTAGCTAAGAGGGCCGGCGTTGACGGACGCGATTTCATCGGTATCGCCATCGGCATAGGACTGGCTGTGGGAGCACAGTTCGTCTATAACCGTGTGGTAAAGCCGGGTATTGCAAAGTACAAGGCCAAAAAGGAAGCTTCTGCAGAGAAGATCGTACACATCAGCGAGGACGAACTCGTAATTGAGTAAATCCGAGAAACAAAAACAGAGATGTTCGCACAAGAGAAGGTGCCTGTAACAAGGCGCTTTCTCTTTTTTCTTTATATTTTCAAAAGGAGGGCAGGGCATGCAGGAATACCAGTACGATGGTCCGGTCATGCGCTTTGATATTTGCGTAGACCATAGATGGAAAGCAAAAACAATCGCCCCGAGTGAAGCCAAGGCAAGAAGTAATCTTGTGTACCGCTATAAAAAAGAGAATGGTCTTGTGGCCAACGCCAAGGTTTCTCTTCCCGGGAAGCTGAAGTTAGCATGAGAAAGGAAATGACAAGTGGAAGACTATAAATCAAACTCGGACAAGGGCCGTAAAGAACAGGCCGAAAAAAGAGTAGAGACGCCTGTTGCCGTAGGTAAAACCAGAAAAAAGGGTGACATGCAGAAGTTTGCAGACGCCTTCATCTCTGAAGATGCGCGTAATGTCAAATCGTATCTGCTGATGGAGGTCATCGTTCCGGCAGTCAAAAAAGCCATATCAGACATGGTTACGACAGGCGTGGACATGATGCTGTACGGTGAATCCGGCAAACGCGGCAAAAACAGTCCGGCAACCAAAGTCTCGTATCGTAACTACTATGAGCGAGATGAGGGCAGGGTTTATGCGGGATCCTCAAACAGCCGGTACGGACGCATAGACTACGACGACATTATATTTGGCTCTCGCGGCGATGCAGAAGCAGTTCTGGATGCCATGGCCGACATCATCAATCAATTCGGCATGGTAAGTGTAGCAGACCTGTACGATCTGGCGAAGATACCGAATGATAATTTCACATTGAATCGCTATGGCTGGGTGAATCTCAACGGGTCGTCAGTAGTTCGAGTTCGTGACGGTCACATTATCAAACTTCCGAGAGCAATCTCGCTTAATTGAAAGGAGCAGCTATGACAAGAGCAGAAACATTAGATAGAGCAAAGAAATGCGTATGCGGAGAGCGAGAAAACGAATATGGCTCTCCTGAAGACAATTTTAAGATCATTGCCGATTTATGGAGCGCATATAAGGGTGCCAAATTCACAGCGAAAGACGTTGCCATGATGATGGCGCTTCTGAAAATCGCACGAATCAAATCAGGCACAGGTACAGATGACAGCTATGTTGATCTGGCTGGTTACGCCGCCTGTGGCGCAGAGATCGACCATAAAATAAAAACTACAGCATGGTCTACAGATAGCGATAGCACATCCAGAATCACCACCACAGCATATTAAAAGGAGAAAACAAAAAATGAAAAACAAAACCGAAATCATCAATAAAGTTAGAACTGCCGCAACAAAAGCAATCATGAAGGTCGAGAAGCACAGCCCCGAGATACTCGTCGTAGCCGGTGTTGCCGGCGCAGTAGTAAGCGCGGTCCTCGCCTGCAAAGCGACTACTAAAGTCAATGATATTCTTGCCGAAACAAAAGAGACTCTGGATATTATACACAATGGAGCAGAGACCGGCGCAATCAACGGAACCGCGTACAACAAAGAAGACGCAAAGAAAGATACCGCAATCGTCTATGTCCAGACTGGACTGAAACTCGCAAAGGTGTATGGTCCTGCTGTAATTCTCGGCACTCTGTCGATAACGAGCATCCTTGCTTCGAACAATATTCTCCGTAAGCGTAATGTGGCTCTTAGTGCGGCATACGCAACGATAGATACAAGCTTCAAAGAATACCGTAAGCGCGTTGTTGAGCGTTTCGGTGAAGAAGTTGACAGCGAACTTAAGTACGGAATCAAAGCAATGCAGTATACGGAAAACGAGGTTGACCCTGAGACCGGCAAAACGAAGAAGGTCAAGAAAACCGCAATGGTCACCGACCCGAATCTCAAAAGCGATTATGCCACATATTTTGACAAGAGAAGCCGCAACTATGAAGGCAACAACGATTACAACTATATGTTCCTGAAAGCGCAGCAGGCATTTGCCAACGATAAGCTCCAGACGCAGGGTCATCTCTTCCTTAATGAGGTGCTTGATGACCTTGACCTGCCTCGCACTCCTGCCGGTCAGATCGTAGGCTGGACTAAAGACGGTCCTGATGGCTATGTCAATTTCAGAATCGTCGAGGTAATGCGTGAGATGCCTGACGGACGACTTGAGCCGGCTCTGCTGCTTGACTTCAATGTCGAGGGCAACATCTGGGAAAAGATGTAATGATATTTTGAGTTAGGAGAAAACAATAATGAAAACGAAGAAAAGCCGCATTCTTTTTATGCTTCTTTGCATTTTTCTACTCACGGTTCTAAGTGCAGCGGTCATCCGAAGTGAAACCGCTACAGATATCGAGCCGATAGCACCGCAGGTCAATGTAAGCGGTCTGTGCCACCCAATCAAAGCTGTAGCCGAGCAAGCCCCGAGCGAACCGCAGTATGAGATGTACTTCGACGAAGCGGACGTTATAGCTCTGGCTCAGATGCTGTGGGGCGAAGCACGCGGATGTACGACAGACAATCAGATGAAGGCAGTATGGTGTGTTTTGAACCGCGTTGACGACCCAAGGTTTCCCGATACAATCATCGGAGTAGTGTCCGCGCCGTCGCAGTTCCATGGATATTCTCCGTATTTCCCAGTATGGGACAATCTTAAGGATGTCGCCAGAGATGTACTTACCAGATGGAGTCTTGAAAAGCAAGGAGTTTGTGTAACTCGTGAGCTCCCTAAATCTTATCTGTGGTTTACCGGTAACGGCGTCGAAAACATATTTAGGGAGGCTTACTGAGTTATGACTGAGCAGGACTTAATAATTCAGGATCTGAGGCGTGAAAATGCCATGCTGAAAGAACAGTTGGCACAGTACATAAACGCCAGCGGGCCTGAACAGAAGTGGCTGGTACGTTATTGCGGCGGGTCACATATAGTTTGTGACGGACGCTGCACAATTTGTACGCAGAATATGGTGCGTTACACCACTACAGGAGGTGCTCGTTAATGAGAATTATATTTTCATCTTTGCTCTCGGCTATGGCCGGAGTTTGTTTTGTCGGCGGAATCGTAATATTAGCAGGAGGGGAGAAGTGAGAAATGTATACCCTTGATGAGTTCATTTCTGCTATTGACGCTATGCTGGATACAAAACGAAAAAGACACATTATCGGCGGAGTTCTGGTCAGCGCTTCTTTGCTGTTTGGGGGACTCGCTATTACAGTTATGACTATTAAACAGGAAGGAGATTATTAAACGTGAATGCCGATAGAGCATTTATATTTATAGCAGGTGTTGCAGTAGGTGCTTCGACAGCGTGGTTTTGCCTCAGGAAGCACTACGCAGACATAGCACAGGAAGAGATAGATTCTGTGAAGAAAACCTATGCTCGTGCGAACAACCCTATCGAAAAAGAACCTGCGCATCCAGATACGGACGACGAACTCAATCAGAAAGAGGAGATGCTCAATATTATCAAAACACATTATGCCCAGATCGATAACGACAATAGGAATAATGACTACACAAGCTATTCGTCAGGCGTTACTTTGTATAAAGAAGAATTCGATCCTGATATTTCATCAGAACCCTACGTCATACCGCCCGACGAGTGCGGAGAGGAACCGGAATACAGTATTACCGAGCTTACTTACTTTGCTCTTGACGATATTCTGGTCGATAGCTTTGGCGAGATAGTCGAGGATCCTGATATTCTGGTGGGTCGAAACTTTAAAGACCACTTCGGTGAGTACGAAGACGATTCGGTATTTGTTCGTAACGAGGAGCTGAAGTGCGATTTTGAGATCCTTAAAGATCTCGACAATTACATTGGTACATACTAAAGGAGAAATAAATGAACGAAGCTGTACTCCGAGATGAGTACTTCGGTTGGATGTGCCACCTTATAAAAGATGAGCGGAGATCACATTATCATCGGCTCTTGAAGCATCTTGACGGTATTATATTTCAGTACACAATGCCAATGGATGGGAATAGAGCGGCAGATGGTATTGATCTCCGCTATCGCTTCGGATACGAAAGCGGATACAGCAACGCTATGATCGCCTCAATTCTGGACGTAGAACCGTGCAGTGTACTTGAGATGATGGTTGCGCTCGCGTTCAGATGCGAGGAGCATATTATGGCTGACCCCGATGTCGGAGACCGCACGAGCGTATGGTTCTGGGAAATGATAGATAGTCTTGGATTAAGCGGGACGAGTGATAGTCAGTTCAATCCGGCTTATACAAGCAGCGTTATATTTCGTTTTCTGAATCATGAGTACGAATGGGATGGCAGCGGAGGTCTGTTCACTGTACCGAATTGTCCGCACGACATGAGGACAGTCGAGATATGGTCACAGATGAACTGGCATCTGAACAGTATTTTGTGAGGCGATAAGATGATACACACCGAAGTATACAAATTTTTCAAGACCTGTCTACCCGAGCAGGCGGCGGATGTACGAGAGTATTTCCCGAACGGAAAAAACAGCATCCGTGTCCGAAAAGCAAACAGACAGGACTTTATATTTTCATTCACCGGGCCTACAGCTTGGAAGTACGAGACTGTAGACCACTTTCTTAAAGACGAAAAGGAGAAAAGATCATGAACGAGATGCTCAATTATATTTTCAGAAACCTCAGAATCACCGAAAACCGACTGAATATTCTGCGCCGTGCTGCTAAAAGGCAGAAGGATTTTAACAGCGTCGTAGTTAGCTACATGGTTGTCAACAGCCTGTATGTCTATGCACAGAAGCTGAACATCGACCTGCTGCAGGATACGGTAGCTGATCTCAGAAATGATATTTCAGAGCTTAAGGGTGAGAAGGGAGCCAAATAAAACCCAATGGTTGACTTTCTATTGATTTCAACCCGTATGACGAAGCGGGGGACAACAGAAATCTATCCGAAGTTTATCATTAAGAAAAGCTCTGATCTGATGATTAGGGGTGGCGACTTTTATGCTATTTGGCTTGAGGATCGTGGATTATGGTCTACGGACGAGCAGGATGCTTTACAGCTGATTGATCGTGAGCTTGATATTTTTGCAAAAGAGCGCTTTGAAGACGACAAGGACATCAGAATACTGCACATGTGGGACGCGGAGTCGGGTATGATCGACTCTTGGCATAAGTATTGTCAGAAGCAGTCACGCGACTCTTTCCATATGCTCGATGAGAAATTGATATTTTCAAATACTAAAGTATCCAAGAAAGACTATGCCAGTAAAAAACTTGACTATCCGCTTGAAGAGGGACCTACGGACGCATGGGATAAGCTGATTTCGACATTATATTCCGATGAAGAGCGAGCTAAGATCGAATGGGCCATAGGTTCTATTGTATGCGGTGAGTCAAAGAAGCTGCAGAAGTTCATGGTTTTGTACGGCGCAGCGGGTACTGGCAAATCGACGATACTGAACGTCATTCAGAAATTGTTTAACGGATATTACTCGGTGTTTGACGCAAAAGCATTAGGCTCATCCAGTAACTCGTTTGCCCTTGAAGCCTTTAAAACAAACCCACTTGTAGCAATCCAGCATGATGGTGATCTGTCCAAAATAGAGGACAACACTCGTTTGAACAGCCTTGTCTCGCACGAGATGATGACCGTGAACGAAAAATTCAGATCGACCTATGCTAATCGTTTCAAGTGTTTTCTCTTCATGGGCACAAATAAGCCGGTAAAAATTACAGATGCCAAATCAGGTCTCATCAGGCGACTGATCGATGTCACGCCATCCGGCAACAAGCTTAGTCCTAAAGAATACAGAACTGTGGTCAAGCAAATTGACTTCGAGCTCGGGGCAATTGCGTACCATTGTCAAGAGGTGTATCTGAGCAATCCCGGACGCTACGACGATTATATTCCTACGGCTATGCTTGGAGCATCGAATGACTTCTACAACTTCATTGTGGACAGCTATTATATTTTCAAAAGAGAAGACGGCACTACGCTAAAAGCTGCTTGGGAAATGTATAAAGTCTATTGTGATGAAGCGAAAGTGGGCTATCCGTTCTCTCAAAGGATATTTAAGGAGGAGCTGAAGAACTACTTCCGAGATTATAAGGAGCGCTTCAGCAGTGACGATGGTACAAGAATCCGCAGCTATTACGCCGGTTTCCGTACAGAGAAGTTCGAAGATATGGCTCCACCGGAAGAACCCGTCTCTCAAGAACAGAGAACTATCGAGTTTCTTAAACAGAAATCAGTATTTGACAAGGAGTGCGCGGATTGCCCTGCTCAATATGCGTCATCCAAGGAAACGCCGGTCTCATGCTGGGATGATATTTCGACAAAGCTCGGCGATCTCGATACTTCCAAGCTTCACTATGTCAGAGTTCCGGAGAACCACATAGTAATTGACTTTGATATTACGGATAAAGAGGGCAATAAGTCGTTCGAACTCAATCTCAAAGAGGCGTGCAAGTGGCCACCAACATATGCGGAATTAAGCAAGAGTGGTCAAGGCATCCATCTTCATTATATTTACACAGGTGATGTATCAAAGCTCAGCAGGGTTTATGACGACCACATAGAAGTTAAGGTCTTCACCGGCAAAAGTTCGCTCAGACGCAAACTGTCTAAATGTAATGATTTGCCGATCGCTTCAATCAGCTCAGGGCTGCCGTTGAAAGGAGAAAAGCATGTGTTAAACTTCGAAGGGTTCAAGAGCGAAAAAGCGCTCAGAACCATGATCATGAAAAACCTGAATAAGGAGTACCATGCCGCGACTAAACCGAGCGTGGACTTCATTTACAAGGGTCTTGAAGATGCCTACACCAGCGGTCTTAAGTACGATATAACAGACATGCGAAATGCTGTGTGGTCGTTTGCGTCTCACAGCACCAACAATTCGGATTACTGCATTAAGCTCGTAGGGAAAATGCACTTCAAGTCAGAAGATATTTCCGAGAACACCGAGTGCGATGATGCTAAGCTTGTATTCTATGACATAGAGGTATTTCCCAATCTGTTTCTTGTCAACTGGAAGTATGCAGAAGACTATACTCCTGCCGATTTTGAGACTTGGGAGGATTATATTCATGAGCTGCAAACAAATCATAAGCCAGTTGTGCGAATGATTAATCCCGCCAGCAGCGATATCGAGGAGCTGATGCAGGCAAAGCTTATCGGCTTCAACTGCCGTCGCTACGACAACCATATGCTGTACGGACGACTTTGCGGTTACGACAACAAGCAGATATTTAAGCTGTCTACAGGCATTGTAAACGGTAAGAAGAAATTGTTCTTCGGAGAAGCATATAACATATCTTATACGGACGTGTACGACTTCTCAAGCAAGAAGCAGTCTCTGAAAAAGTTCGAAATTGAGCTGGGTATACATCATCAGGAGCTCGGGCTGCCATGGGATCAGCCTGTCCCGGAAGAAATGTGGCCTAAGGTTGCTGAGTATTGTGACAATGACGTAATTGCTACCGAGGCAACATTTCACGCCAGAAAAGCAGACTTCACAGCTCGGCGGATACTGGCTGATGTCGCCAGCTTAACTGTAAACGACACGACTAACTCATTGACTACGAGAATTATATTTGGTGCAAATAAGACCCCTCAGAACCGATTCAATTACCGCTTCATGGGCGACAAAAGCCAGATATTTGACCCGTATGCCGACATTCCGTTCTATGTTACCGATTACGACGAGTTTACAGCTTTCGATAAGAATAATCGTCCGATATTTCCCGGGTATACATTTGAAGCGGGTAAGTCGGTATACAGAGATGAGGAGGTCGGGGAAGGCGGCTATGTATATTCTGAGCCCGGCATGTATAGCAACATAGCATTGCTCGACATAGCCTCTATGCATCCAAGCAGTATAGTTGCGGAGGAGCTATTCGGACCGGAATACACCCAGCGCTTCAATGATATTTTGCGGGCTCGCATAGCCATCAAGCATAAAGACTTCGAACGTGCAAAAACAATGCTTGGCGGAGCGCTGGCTAAGTACCTGGACGACGAGAATGCAGCGGCAGATTTGGCACAGGCTCTGAAAATCGCAATCAACTCCGTATATGGTCTTACCTCAGCCGGATTCGACAACCCATTCAGAGACAAACGAAACAAAGACAACATAGTAGCGAAACGCGGCGCCCTGTTTATGGTCAACCTCAAGCACGAGGTCCAGAAGCGGGGCTTTACTGTTGCTCATATCAAGACAGACTCGATAAAGATTCCGGACGCGACTCCGGAGATAATCAAATTTGTTACAGAGTACGGTAAACTGTACGGCTACAACTTCGAGCATGAGGCTACATATGACCGTATGTGTTTGGTGAACGACGCCGTTTATATTGCCCGGTATGCAACGGTCGAAAAATGCCATGCCTTGTACGGTAAGGAATACGTCGAGTCTGCGAAAGATATTTGCAAGGAAAACAAGAAGCATCCTTACGACTGGACGGCAACAGGTACACAATTCCAAGTTCCGTATGTATTTAAGACTCTGTTCAGCAAGGAATCCATCGTATTCAACGATATGTGCGAGACCAAGTCTGTGACTTCAGCATTATATTTGGATATGAACGAGGTGCTTGCCGAGGGTGAGCATGACTACCACTTCGTAGGACGAGTCGGTCAGTTCTGCCCGATCAAACCCGGTTGCGGTGGCGGCATTCTGCTTCGTGAGTCTGAAAACAAGAACACGGGCGAAAAAGGATATGCTGCAGCTACCGGCTCTAAAGGATTCCGCTGGCTTGAGTCTGAGATGGTACGAACACTCGATAAGCAGAATGACATTGACCGTGCTTACTACAACAACATGGTCGATGACGCGGTCAAAGCTATATCCAAGTATGGCGATTTCGAACGCTTTACGGCAGACGAGCCTTACATTTCAGAGAACACTCCGCCTTGGTTTGGTTCCGGTTTGCCGTATGAAGACGAGCCCACACCTTTTGATAAACGGTGAATTATATTTTAAGGAGAAACGCAATTATGAGAAACAATAACGTATACATCGAAAACACAAGGTTCATCTTTGATACGAACTTTGCAGGAGATCCCAATAGAGACAAGTATGGCAGCGACGCAAGAAAAGCTAATCTCGTGATCCCTGATATTTCAATTGCACGTCAGCTTATCGATGAGGGCTACAATGTCAAGATGACGAAGCCCAGAGACGATGACGATGAGGAGTTCGTTCCCACCTATTATATTTCTATCAAGCTGTCTTACCGCGATAGAAACGGCGAACTTAAGCGTTGGCCGCCTAAGGTGATCTTCATAGAGGACGACTTCGTCACTGAGCTTACGGAGGAAACGGTGGACCGCATTGACTACGCATGGGTAGAGCGCGTAAATGTGGTTCTCAATAAGTATGAGAGCGACAGAGGTAAGTCTCTCTACGTTAAAACTATGGAAGTGTTCCAGCGCAGCGACGATGATCCCATACTTGCTCGGTATAGAAATCGTGAACGTGAGGTGCATGACGATTCTGACGATATCAATTTCAACCCCGAGAACGAAGAGTACGAACCTCTTCCGTTTAATTAAGCCATGGCTGGTATATCTCTTAGAGATTATCAGCTTGATGCAGTCAAGCGCATGAAAAACGGCTGCATACTAAACGGAGGTGTAGGAAGCGGCAAATCGCGCACGGCCTTAGCTTACTATTATATTCAGAATGGCGGAGAGCTTGGTACGGATAAGTATGTCCCCATGAGCGATCCGCCTTTGGATCTGTACATAATCACAACGGCTATGAAGAGGGACAAGAACGAATGGGAGGGTGAGCTTTCGCCCTTCCTTCTTTCTACCCATCCTGAAAGCAGCCTGTATCAAAACCGTGTTGTAGTCAATTCGTGGAATAACATAGGGAAATACAAGGATGTTAAGGATGCGTTCTTTATATTTGACGAGCAGCGTGTTGTCGGTTCCGGAGCGTGGGTGAAGTCGTTTCTTAGAATAGCCAAAGCAAACAGATGGATACTGCTATCAGCGACTCCAGGAGATACTTGGGAGGATTATATTCCCGTGTTCATCGCCAATGGCTTTTACAAGAACCGGACTCAATTCAAAACCGAGCATATGGTGATAACTTGGGTTAATGGCAAGTATCCGAAGGTTGACAGATATTTGAATACCGGTCGCCTCATACGCCTCCGAAACAGCATTCTCATCGATATGGATTTCAAACGCGAGACTGTGGCGCATCATGAGGATATTTTCACTCAATACGACGCACAGACCTATAAGCAAGTGGGGCGCACGCGCTGGAATCCTTACAAGAACGAGCCTGTAGGGAACGCGGGGGAGCTTTGTTATATTTGGCGTAAAATCGTAAATTCAGACGAAAGCCGCCAGACAGCGCTTCTGGAGCTGTTTGAGAAGCATCCTAAGCTGATTGTATTTTACAATTTTGACTACGAGCTTGATATTCTCAAAAATCTTTACTATGGCGACGACGTTGTCATAGCTGAGTGGAATGGGCATAAACATCAGCCTGTGCCGACTACAGAATCATGGGTATATCTCGTTCAGTATACTGCCGGAGCTGAGGGCTGGTGCTGTGTTTCAACGGACACTATTATATTTTACTCACAGAATTACTCATACAAGGTAATGACTCAAGCAGCAGGGCGTATAGATAGACTAAATACACCATTCAGAGACCTATATTATTACCACCTGAAATCAAGAGCGCCTATAGATTTGGGTATATCTCGGGCGCTTAGTCAGAAGAAAAACTTCAATGAGACTGGCTTCGTCAGGAAGCAAAATTGAAAGGAGAAAACTATGGCTGTAACCAAAGCGATGACGAAAGAGGAAGCCCTCAAACGGATGGATATTCTTAAATTACATCCGAATGTCATAAAGGAATTCAAGGAGCAGGGAGTGCTGAATTACTCCTACAGCGTGCTCGGGTTCCTTTATTGGCTAACAGAAGAGACCCAAGCCCGAGTGAATACATTTGAAAAAGAAACGGGGTATCTCGTATATCATGTAATAGAAAACGAGACAAGTATAGGGCGGCTCGTAACACTTCTATACGTGTCTACTGAGTCCGACGAATGGGAACAGGACAAGCAGGATCTCCGAGAGGGATTTGCATTGGCCTTTGTAGTTAATGCCGACGACGAATTATGCTCTGAATTCGGAAGTGTCGGCTTGAAATCAGTTAATGGAGGAGTTGTACGAACGGCATGATAAGAGTAAATACCAGAGAATACTGCGACAATTGCATGCGTTTTGAACCTGCTTCGATGAAGGCTGTTGGATGGTCTGCAGACACTATTATAGAGTGTACGCACAGTGATATTTGCGAGCATGTCGCTGAGTATTACAGAAAGAAGGCGAAAGATGAGCAGGGAGTATGACTTATATTTAGAAAAACACAAGGAGAACGTCAGAAGCGCATTTCAGTGGCTTAGGACGAATCTACCAGAGTTATTCGAAGGCAGACCAAGCAGCGAATGGCAGATAGATTTCGATCACGACTACTCCAAATCCAATGACGATGAGTATGAAGCCTACGATGCATATTTCTATGGAGGAAATCGTTCGTACGCTGTCGTACAGGCATTTAAACGAGCATGGCTTCTGCATATCCACCGAAACCCACATCATTGGCAGTATTGGGTGCTTATCAATGACGAGCCAGATGAGGGCGAGACACTTTTGGAGATGCCCTACAATTATATTATCGAGATGATTTGCGACTGGTGGTCATTTAGCTGGACAAAACACGATCTGGCTGAGATATTCAACTGGTATGATGAGCATCAGGCGTATATCAAGCTCAATCCGAGAACCAGAGAAACTGTAGAAGATATTCTATGGAAACTGCGTGGACGGCTTGGTTATAACGTTATTGCGCATCATGGAATCAAAGGCCAGAAGTGGGGCGTGAGAAATGGTCCGCCTTATCCTCTTGACGAATCGGCGAAGCCTGATACAATTGTTAGAGACGCAATAGCTTCTGGAGAGATTTCGACGGCGATCAATAAAGAGAAGCAGCTTCGCCACACATTAGATGAACATCTCCCAGGTCGAAGTTATATTCATGGTGATTTGGAATACGCGCAGGCGCTCGTTGACCAGCACTCCGGAAAAGGAACTCCAATAAGAGATCGTAATGGAAATTGGACTCATCAAGAAAGAATTGAAGCTGATGCGGTCATAGGTTCGTACGTTAATCGAAGCACAATGGAAGAAACCGAAACCAGCAAAGGCATCATTGTTTATTCCAATACAGGTACTCATATTTATCCAGCTAAAGACGAAAGGAGACATAATGAAAAAGTTTGATCAATCATTTGAAGGTAAAAAGGTGAAACTTACTTACATAGATGGTGAAGTTCTCATGGGTCAGGTTTTAGATTATATTCATCCGGAAGACAACGAACCGGAAGGAGTCTCAGGATTAGTTGTAAAGTGTGATCAAAGAACTTATCTACTTGGCGTTAATGAAAGCGAACTATCTGATATAGAATTAATCTGATATCGCAAATGAATTACAACCATATGAAAGCTCTGAATTGTGTAAAAGCAGTTCAGAGCTTTTTATATTCTATGAAAGGAATACTCCGATGAGAAAAACTAAAGAGGTCTGGTTTGACCAGTATTGCAAGACCTGCAAACACAGTGCGCTTAAGGACTATGAAGATCCCTGCAATGATTGTCTCGATTACCCGGGAAATGAGGACTCTCACAAGCCGGTTAACTGGAGGGAGAAAGATGATTAATTATATTAAAGACACCACCTATCGTTACTTTGCGATAGATGCTGCCAGACAGCTTGGATATGGCGACAAGGTCGTAAACAAAATACGAGCGGCCAAGGACGATGCCGAAATTGAGCGAGTCATGGTGACGGCGCGAAAAAGACTCTCGGACGCTGATATTTGAAAGGAGTACGGTTATGGAACCTAAAAACAAACTCGGATACAAGATAGGAAACGCTATAGCTATTGTTATGGCAGCATGCGCTACAGCGATCATTATGGCTCTCACGGTGAAATTCATCATGTGGATTCTGTAAATTATATTTGAGAGGAGAGAACTTGCAATGAACATCTTTCATAAGACAGCAGAGGCGATCAAGAAATTCTGTGGCAGGGTAGAAAGCGCAATCAGAAATTGGCTCTTGGACTGCTTAGACGCTGTTGACGGTGAAGCATACAGACAAGTGTCGTATAACAGCGCAGTTTGGCATAAGAAAGCGATTGATATGGCATCGCGAATGCGATCAATCACGGTATCGATACCGTCTACAGTGGCTCCATGGTATGAAGATGAGATGTTTTCGAAAAAAATATGGGATAAAATACGAGACTGCGGCGTTACAACATTTGAAACGAGTAATGACAAGTGGGCAAATGTCATAGTTATCGCTACAGACGAATCGAATCTATGAGCCCGGAAGAATTATATTTCGAAAACGAACAGTTAGTTTTTGGCGTGCTGAAAAAATATTTCAGAGAAAAGCTGTTTGACGAAGATTACCAGCAAATAGGGCGAATGGGTTTGTGGAAGGCCTGTTTGTCCTATAACTCTGATATTTCTAAGTTTAGTACGTACGCCTATAACTGCGTCTACAATGAAATCGTCATGGAGTTCAGGAAATCGTCGGCAAAACGTTTAGGCGGTAATTATATTTTGCTTAGCCTCAATCATCCGATAGATAAGAACGAAGATAGCTCTGAGCGCGTTGTAGAAGACCTTGTGATGGGTGATGAAGATGTTGGCTATGTCGATTTCAAAGGCTTCTGGGAGTCTCTCAGTGACACTGAGCGGGTTATTCTTAGGTGTCTTGAGTCGGGTATGACAAGGCCTCAGATAACCGAGTTAATAGGACTGTCGCACACAACCATATGGAGACATGTGGTTCGAATTAAGAAAAAGTGGAATGATTATATTTGAAAGGGGAGAACAAAATGTATAAACGTAAACCAGTTTATATTTGCGATCATTGCGGTTCGGTAGCCCTCGAACAACGATATTACTTCATGGGCGATGCTTGGAAAGATGCGCCTGAGGGGTGGACCAGACTAGGCAGGGAGGACCTATGCCCTATATGCTCGGAGACATATAAAAGATTTAAAGCTGAAGTGATGGAGGAGAAAGCTAATGCTGAAAATTGAAAACACGGAAGTCATGGGATGGGAGGCTGCCATTCGTGGTATGCGCAACCCTCTTAATAGCTGGCAGAAGAGCGATAGTTTTATTCCTTGCTATCGGGAAACCAAATGTCACGAATGCGAAGTTAATCAAAAGTGTGCATATTATTTCGAAGATGGCGAGCTGTACAAGAAAGACGAATTTATCGGCCCAAACGATCTCAAACTCATGATCACTCTCCGCAACGCTGGTACAGATCATCGCAAGTTCATGCGGATGATTACCGTATATGTTGATCTAACAGGTCCGCTGTACTGGTGGAAAGAGTTCAAGACCTATCGCGCAGGAAGGCGGTTCGGGGATGATGAGCCGGACATCATTGACGAGGGCTATCTGGAGTACGATATTGAAATGAACTCTTGCTCAACTATGCATAAGATCCACGCAAAGGAATTTACGCTAGATGATTTTAGTCATGAACATCTTTTGAGTTTTATGTCTGAGGGGGATGAACGAAAGATTCCGTTTGTTCATGTTAGTCCGCATGAAAATGGCGATATCATGTTTAGTCCTAAAGGTGTTCTCGAATGTGTTATCATTCCTATACTAAACTGTTGTCGAGATCGTTTCCTCGAATCTAAGGACAAAAAATACTGGTGGCAGATGATCCAGCTCCTGCCGAGCTCTTACAACCAGCGCCGGACAGTCATGCTGAACTATGAGGTTCTGGCTAATATGTATAAGAGCCGTAAGGATCATAAGCTCGATGAGTGGCATATGTTCTGTGATTGGATCGAGACGCTTCCTTATTCAGAGTTGATTACAGGAGGCAAGGTTGACTAAACAATTATATTTGTGCTATCCTAAACGCGAAGAAAACAACGTCTATTATGGAAGGAGGTTGCGAATCAATGAGTAATTGCGACGAGTCTTGCCTTCTGAATGGCGGTGAAGAAATGGGAATGACTGATACGCAGTTTAAGAGCTTCATTCTGACACAGTTAATGAGCTGGAAGGAAGTTCTGGAGCTGGTTGTCAAAACCGGAGACACCGAAGCTGTGAAGAAGGTTGAGGCGCAAATAGCTGCACTCAACGAAATGCTAAAATTCTAATCTCAATCCGAAAGGGAGAGTCCGTAAAAACACGGGCTCTTTCTTTTTATATTTTAAAGGAGAAAATCATGACCATAAATGAATACCAACAAGGCGCTTTGCGCACTCTGAATAAGACTTTGAATCCTCTGCAACAGCTTACGGATGGGCTGATGGGGCTGAATGGCGAAGCAGGAGAAGCTATTGATATTTTGAAGAAGCATATGTTTCAAGGTCACTCACTTGATAAGGAGCACCTTGCGAAGGAACTTGGAGATGTGGCTTGGTATCTTGCTATAACAGCGGATGCTATTGGCTACGATCTGGATTATATTATGAGGCTGAACTTGTCCAAATTGCAGGCTCGCTATCCTGACGGGTTTAATACCAATAGTAGCATAAAGCGAAAAGAAAATGATATTTGAGTGATCTTATGAATGACTTTGATTTCGACATTAAAGAAAAGAAACGCATAGCTGCCGGAGCGAGAGCTCGTAAGTGCGGCTCTAAAAGTAAGCGTTGCACTCTTCCCAGCGATTATTTAACTGCTAAACAAAAGAAAGGTTTGAACGGAAAAATGAAAACTTACAATTTGTCGGCTCCTATGACTTATAGTGAATTCAGGGATATGCCTAAAGATTTACAAAAAGAATATCTGACCAAATTATATTTGGACTGGTGTATTAGCACGACTGAGATATCTAAGATGCTTGGATGCTCGCCCGAAACTGTGCGAAAAGCCTGTAACGATGTTGGCATTGACACTACCAATCGTGGTCATCGTGCGAGTTATGAGCAGATGCAGAATTGGTATAAATGGCTGAATGAGGATCGCGTTGCTTCTGGAAAATCGACGGAGGTAGAAACGGAGCGGAGCCATGCTGTTGAAACGAAGACTGACGACAAAGTGCTTGTCCAGAACATTATATTTACTGCTGCGGGTAATCTTGAAGAACTGTATGGATGCTTTGTGAGTATGATGAAGTCCCTTGGGTCAAAAGGTCAGTATCAGATAAGAGTTGAGTGCACCAAAGCTGAGGAGTGTGTCGGCTATGGGAAGACCTAAGAAGGAAAATGGGAAGCAGAGGACCATCAAGGTTCGTATTAATAACGAGACTGATGACAAATTATATTACATTATGCTGTCTACGGGACTCTCCATGAGTGAGATTTTACGTCAAGGTATCGACGTTCAGTATCGTGCATTACGAAAATCGCAGTTTTAAAATGGGCCACAAAAACTATTTTTTCTGCCCACTTTTGGGTTGCAAAACCGGGCTTCTGCCCACTTTTAATTTGACCATGAATTATTGTGGGTACGTTTATTGCCCACTTTTATCTGAAAAATGCCCACTTTTTGCCCACTTTTTAGCGATTTTTTAGACCAAAGTGGGCAGAAAAATAATTGTTGTGGGTACAAGATTATTACAAAACTATATGAAAAACGCCCTAAAATGGACGTTTTCAGGTCGATTTTGCGTTTGTGGCCACAAAAACTGGCCAAATGCCCACTTTTTTTCTCTATTAGTCTGTAAAAGATGAAGAATATTACAATAGTGTATATTTTCGTTTATTTATAGTAAATAAGAAAATAAAGCGGGCATTTGGCCAATAAATGCACATACAAAAATATTTTAAGGAGCTTTATGTATGAATGAGCAGTTAATTCGCAATTTCTCAGTATATTATCCGCAAGAAGCAGAGCGCACAATAGCGTATTACTACAACAAGCAAATACATGAATTAATATTTGTTCTAGACAATAATCGAGTTGGGTATTATGATGAAAACGAGAATCTTGTACATTATATTTTCAATAATCGAAATAGTATAAGCAACGATGAATACAAAAAAGAATTCGGAAGGCGGCTGTCCAAGTTAATATGGTACAAGACGACTCAAGGCGATTTATCAAGAGTCACTGGATTGACTCAAGGAATGATAAGCCATTACATAACTGGTAGATCGGTGCCAACATTGATTAATATCATTAAGATCGCAAACGCACTCGATTGCCCTGTTGATGTTCTTATGTTTGAATTTGAAAGGAGAGCAACAAAATGAATAAGATGCCAAAGAAGCGCAGCTTCTGGGGCTTAGTACTGGATTTTATTCTCGTTATATGTACTGGCGGGCTCTGGCTTATATGGCTTCTGATTAAATACTTGCGAAATAACAGTTAAATAGAAATTATATTTACCGAGATACTTAAATAGCATCTCGGTTCTTTTTTGTGCCACGCGAAAAAAACATGCCCTTTTATGAGAGAAGAGAGTAGATTAGTTATTTCTAATCACTCTCTTTTGTCTTTTTACCGTAATTATATTTTGAAGGAGGTGCTGCGCGATGCTCGAAAGTAAGTTCCAAGCCAATCTGATTAAAGAAATCAAAGCTCGGTTTCCGGGTGCTATTGTGATTAAAAATGATCCCGGATATTTGCAGGGCTTCCCAGACCTCACAATTTATTATAACGATAAATGGGCAACTCTCGAATGTAAACAGAGTGCTGGCGCAAAGAAACAGCCGAACCAAGAATATTATGTGGGCAAGATGAACGAGATGTCATTCTCCAGATTCATTTACCCGGAAAACAAGGAGGAAGTGCTGAATGATCTTCAACAATCATTCCAACCTTGAAGGGCAACATGCTTTTCTTGGAGCCAGCAAATACCATTGGATTAATTATGACGAGGCAAAAGTAATAGACTCGTATTCTAAGTTCTTAGCTGCTCAAAAAGGGACGGTTCTTCACGAGTTCGCTGCTCAATGCATCAGGCTCGGTCAGAAGTTGCCTCGCTCTCAGAAAACACTCAACATGTATGTCAACGATGCCATAGGCTACAAGATGACACCGGAACAAATATTATATTATTCCGAGAATTGCTTTGGTACGGCAGACACTATTTCTTTCAGAGATAAGTTCCTGAGAATTCACGATTACAAAAGCGGAGCTATTCCTGCTCATATGGAACAGCTTGAAATATATGCGGCACTCTTCTGCCTTGAATACAGAATGAAGCCGAATGATATTTCCATAGAACTTAGACTGTATCAAAATAACGAGGTTCTATGTCATGAGCCGACAGCTGATGATATTCTTCCGATAATGAATAAGATCATAGAGTTTGACAGAATTATCAGAAAACTTAAAGAGCAGGAGGCCTAACCATGAACCCGATAGTAGAAGACATGTTAATGCATTATGGAATGCCGCGGCGATCAGGCCGTTATCCGTGGGGTTCCGGTGAGAATCCGTATCAGCATAGTCGAGACTTTCTCACAAGAGTCGAAGAGCTTAGGAAATCAGGATTTACCTATACGGATGAAAACGGTAAATTATATTCTGGTGATACTGCTATAGCAAAGGCTTTCAATATAAGCACAACTGAGCTGAGAGCAGCGTTGAGTGTGGCTAAGAATGAACGACGTTCTGAAGAAGTTGCAACTGCCAAGGCTCTTCGTGAAAAAGGTTATAGCCTCAACGAAATTGCTCAGAAAATGGGTTATGCGAATGACTCATCAGTTCGTTCATTGCTTAATGAAAGTTCAGAAGCACGAATGAATCAGGCCATGAAGACCGCAGATTTTCTGAAACAGCAGGTCAAAGAAAAAGGCATGATCGATGTCGGCACCGGTGTAGAAAAAGAACTTGGTGTTTCAAAGGAAAAGCTGCAGGAAGCACTTTATATTTTGGAGATGGAAGGATATGAAGTGTATGGCGGTGGTGTTCCTCAGGTAACTAACAAAGGTAAACAGACAAACCTTAAAATTCTCTGCCCTCCCGGTTCTGAGCATAAAGAGATCTACAACTTCGACGATGTACATTCTGTTCGGGATTATATTTCTCATGATGGCGGCGAAACCTTTGATCCAAAATGGGTTTACCCCGAAAGCATGAGTTCAAGCAGATTACAGATCAGATATGCCGAAGATGGCGGTATAGACAAAGACGGTGTTATCGAGATCCGTCGTGGTGTTGAAGACTTGTCGCTTGGCGAGTCACATTACGCACAGGTTCGCATATTGGTTGATGGAAACCGATACCTTAAAGGAATGGCAGTGTATTCGGATGACATGCCTGAAGGTGTCGATGTTATATTTAACACCAACAAGAAAAAAGGAACGCCTACTGCCGACGTTCTTAAAAAGACTAAAGATGACCCGACCAATCCGTTTGGTTCCCTAATAAAAGAAGGAATAGTTGACCCCGATGATGGCGATAACTCCAAAGGCGGTCAGAGCTATTACTATGATAAAGATGGCAACAAAAAGCTTTCGCTTATCAACAAGCGAGCCGAAGAAGGAGACTGGTCTGAGTGGTCCAATAAACTTCCGTCACAGTTTCTGTCTAAGCAAAGCCTGAGCCTTGCCAATAAGCAGCTCGAACTGGCTGCAGCAGACAAGGTTGCTGAGTATGATGAGATATGCTCGCTCACAAATCCGACAGTTAAGAAGGCACTACTTAAGTCTTTTGCAGACGATTGCGATTCAGCAGCCGAACATCTTCAGGCAGCAGCTCTTCCTCGTCAGAAGTATCAAGTTATATTACCTATAACATCGATGAAAGACAACGAGGTCTATGCACCAAACTTTAAAGATGGCGAGACCGTGGCTCTCGTTCGCTATCCCCATGGTGGAACGTTTGAGATTCCGATCCTGACCGTAAACAACAAACAGAAAGATGCAAAGAAAACTCTTGGCACTAACCCAAAAGATGCAATAGGTATCAACAGCAAGGTTGCCGAGAGACTTTCGGGTGCAGACTTCGATGGCGATACAGTCATGGTCATACCCTGCAACTCTACAAGCAGCCGAGTAAAAATTACTTCGACACCTCGCCTCAAAGAGCTTGAGGGATTTGATCCCAAGCTGGAGTATGGCGGTAAACCTAAAGGCACATTCAAGGTCATGACCAAAGAGAACACCCAAAAAGAAATGGGTGTAATCTCGAACCTTATTACTGATATGACTTTGAAAGGCGCAACATCGGATGAGCTTGCGAGAGCAGTCAAGCACAGCATGGTCGTTATTGATGCCGCTAAGCATGAACTTGATTACAAGCAGAGTGAACGAGACAACGGTATAAAGGCTCTTAAGAAGAAGTATCAAGGCAGCGTTGACGAGAACGGTCGATACCACGAGGGCGCTTCAACTCTGATAAGCAAAGCAAAGTCTCAGGTGTCCGTACCGAAACGCAAAGGCAGCCCATCTATTAATACAGACACTGGCGAGTATGAATGGAAGACGACCGACGACCTCTACTATACAGACAAAAAAGGTAAGGTTAAGGAGCGCACTCAGCGCAGTACCAAGATGGCAGAAACAAAGAATGCCTATACCCTGGTGTCTGAAACTAATACCCCCATGGAGCAAGCTTATGCCTCCTATGCCAACAAGATGAAGTCTATGGCTAATCAGGCCCGCCTGGAGATGCTGGCCACTAAGAAGATAGAGTACTCGGCATCAGCAAAGAAGACCTATGCCCCCGAGGTCAAAGCACTGGAGTCCCGCCTCAATGTCGCTTTGATGAACGCTCCTCGCGAAAGACAAGCTCAGCTAATTGCAAACTCTGTTGTTGCGGCAAAGAAACAGGCTTATCCAGACATGACTAAAGCTGAAGTTAAGAAGGCAAGCCAGCAAGCTTTGACGCAGGCCCGTGCCTCGGTGGGGGCTAAGAGGACCCCCATTAAGATCACAGAACGCGAATGGGAAGCAATTCAAGCTGGCGCAATAAGCGAGAATAAACTCAAGCAGATTATCGACAATTCTGACATGGACACACTTAAAAGCCTTGCCACTCCCAGAGCAAACAATACTCTTAGTACCGCAAAACAAAGTAAAATTAAAGCCATGCAAGCTTCTGGTTATACCAATGCGGAGATTGCTGAGGCTGTTGGGGTCTCGACAAGCACTGTAATTAAATACTTAAAGTAAGAAAGGAGCAATGAAGATGAATTGTTCTTGTGCAATTACTACATTTGACAATCCTTACGATCCATTTGAACAGTTTTCTGAATGGTTCCTGTTCGATGTTGAAAGAGGATACAATAGTTGTGGTTATCTTGCACGAATTGCAAAAACTTCTGATGAATATTCAGAAGAAGAAAACAACCGTGAGATAGAGAGAGCTATTGATGAGATTATTCACTACGACTTCTTAAGTATTTATAAGAAGGTAAAGAGGGCTTCTTAACGAGTTAACCCACCTTGAAAATATCGTGATCTTGTTCTAACAAATTCAGCATACAATCGACTAAGGCCGCAAATTTGTATTGTCCCACCCGTCGCTTGAATTTAAGTCAATGGTTTTACTTATTAATAAGCTAAAATCAGTAATCAAGCTATGGCAGAGGCTACACACATAAACATCGAACGCCGTTAAGAACCAAAACAGAAAAGAACAGAAAGCAATTACTGACTTCTACAGTCGATTGTATGCTGGGTCGTTGCGACTCTCTCAGGTATAGGGGGGGTCGCGGAAATCACACCCCCTAGGTCATCGCGGCTGTCCTCGGAAATTCCCCGGGGGTGAATTTTGTGAGAGGTTTCTGATATTTTCAGCCATAAAGGCGGTCGAAACTATCGGATATGTGACTAATAATCAATCGAAAGTGTACAACAAGAGGTACAAAACATTTAGGTATATGGACAAAACAATAGTAGAACCCGAGGATATTTTTGAAGACGACGAAAAAGTGTACAGCGGATTGCTGGAGGAGGATTAAGCATGGCGTTTACAAATTCACCGCTGGTCAGTTTTACGCAGATAAGTCCGCACAGGTCAAGTCGAAACGGTCGTAAGATCGATACGATCACCATTCATTGTGTTGCGGCTCAAGCGGCTATTGAAACTCTCGGCAGATTGTTCCAAGGCAAGGAAGCAAGCAGCAATTATGGCGTTGGTTCCGACGGGCGAATCGGAATGTATGTCGAAGAAAAAGAGAGAAGCTGGGCAAGTTCAAACGGAGACAACGATCGACGGGCTGTTACGATAGAAGTCGCATCGGACAATACCCATCCCTATGCTATCAACGCAAAAGCATACGCAGCACTCATTGACTTAGTAACAGATATTTGTCGGCGCAACGGCATCTACCCTCTTAAATGGTCAACAAATAAGACCGAGAGGATTAACCATCTCAATGGCTGCAACATGACCGTCCACAGAGACTATGCTAATAAAGCCTGCCCCGGTGACTATATTTACAACCGGCTCGGGCAAATCGCGGCAGAGGTCAATGAAAGATTGGAGGAAGAAAACATGGTCAGATACAAAACTCTCGATGAGATACCGAAGGGGTATCAGGCAGAGACAAAAGAGCTTATGGAGCTCGGTTTTAACGGCAAGGGCGGCGATGCAGGCCTCGATGTGACCGAGGACATGCTCAGAACGATGATCATAAATCTGAGAATGTGCAAGGCTATGATTACAGCACTGCCGGATCAGGCAATCAACAAAGAAGCTCTGTTCGCGGAGTTTAAGAAAAACCTCAAGCTGAACATCAGCGTTGAGTAACAATCAAAAGCTATCTCATTTATTTGGGATAGCATTTAAACAGGTTCATAAGGTTAATTCGTGGCCGCTTATCGGCCGAGTTTTCAGATTTTGTGTTCGTATTGCTTGGGCTCGTAAATCATTGCAAGTTTTCTCCTTTCATTCCATATTGGGTTCTTCCACTTGCCACCTCTACCATTATACCCACCTTATGAGCCTTTTTAAGTGCTATCCTGTTTATTTTTGAAAGAAAGGAGCGGGAGCAAATGCTGTATATAGAGGACGATAATAAAATTCATCTTACAAGAGGAGACACGGCGCGATTCAAAATCCCTATCACTAATTTAGTGGACAAAGGCGAATACACTATGGCTGCCGATGATATTCTGCACTTCACCGTGAAGAAAAGCGCCAAAGATGATACCTTTCTTTTTCAAAGAACATCCGTAGGTTCCAACGCAGTGCATATCAGACCCGAAGATACTGCGAACCTGCAGTTCGGTAAGTATAAATACGATGTCGAATTGGACACTGCCTCGGGTGATGTTTACACCGTTATAGTACCTTCACTGTTTGAGATCATGGAGGATATTACATGATGGGTGAAGCAATCATCGTCGAAGAGGGTATTCTTTCCGGCCAGATCAGAGTGGAAGGAACACTGTCAGGACAGATATTTCTAGATGGAGTTCTTGAAGGTCAACTCATACTGCCGGTCGGATATGAAGACTACGCGGGCGCATACAATGTAATCCCGAAGATAGAGGCACAGTCGCTGCCTACGGCAGACAAGCATCTTACGGATAATGTGACGGTTGAGCCCATCCCGTACTACGAGGTAAGCAACCAAAAAGGAAAAACGATAATAATCGGAGGTAATTAATCATGGCAAACCAGTATGCCAATAAAATAGTGTACGGCAGTACAGTGCTTATAGACCTTACGGCAGATACCATAACAAAAGATAAAATCATAACCGGATACACAGCACATGACGCAAGCGGCGCAGTTATCACCGGCACTTGTGACTACGACGTAAATTCTCAGGACGCGACGGTCAAAGTTGCAGAGATACTTTCCGGTCAGACTGCCTATGCAAGAGGCACAAAGCTGACAGGTACTATGCCAAACAACGGTGCAGTAACGCTGACTATCTCAACACTCAATGACGAGGTTGCAATAGCGCAGGGCTATCACGATGGCAGCGGTAAGGTTACTATCCTCGATACCGAGAAGGCAAAGCTTATTGCGTCCAACATTAAGCAGGGTATTACAATCCTTGGTGTTACCGGCACTCTGGAGCCTTCGAGCGAGGTCAAGGTGCATTCAAAATCAGCAACCCCGAAAACGACCGCACAGACTATTCTTCCCGATGTAGGCTACGACTATCTGGCACAAGTCAGCATAGCGGCCATTCCTTATGTTGAAACAGACAACTCGGCAGGCGGCAAGACCGTGACTATAGCAGGCGAGGGTTGATACAATGGGAAGAAGTAAAGTCGTTTATGGCACAGAAACTCTTATAGATCTGACTGAGGACAGCGTCACGGCAGCGGCTTTACTTTCCGGCTATACGGCTCACGACAAAGCCGGAGAAGCGATTACGGGGACTCTCTCTGTTTTAACGGTCTACACGGGCTCAGGCGCTCCGGCTGATACGCTCGGTGCCGACGGCGATATTTATCTTGATATGGGGTGAGTGAATGATAGAGAAAGCAATAGCAGCTGAACAGGAATATTTACAGAAGCGGCTTGATGGAGAGGATGTCGCGCTCGACCTGAGCGAGTACGGCTACACAGACCTCGACGCTTACTTTGCCGACAAGCGAGACTATCAGCTCAGGCACTGCGGCGTTGAGATACACGAGACCACGATGGACGATATCGAGAACCGCGTAGAGACAGCCGTTATAGGCAAGACCCCGTCGATATGGATTCCGACTGCCGACAGTGTGTTTGTGTGGCACGGCAACGAGCCTATAGATACCGAGCTGTGCGATGAGCTGGGAGTGCGTATCTATGATATGAACTACATCGGCGGCACGATTGTATCAGGCGTGGAAGACCTGAGCTTTGCGATAATCGTTCCCGAAGCGATAGATATAGGCACATCGTATATGCTCGACAAGCTGCAAGGTGCAATGTCAAAGTATCTCGATGATGTAGTTATCGACGGCAATGATATACTTGTCGGCGGCGTAAAGGCGCTCGGTTCGATGAACCGCAGGGTAAATGGTGTGTATGTCTTTGCCTGTCAGATATCCTATGCCGACAGAACAGAGCTTATAAACAAGCTGTGCTCCAAACAGTCGGACAAAACGCCGGGCTATATCGACAGCTCAAAGCTGCCCAAGCAGACGCTGAAAAACGAGGTGCTGGGATGGCTACTATAATACTCAGGCCGACGGCTGATGTATCATTGGCGCACTCATGCTCAAGCGGTTCAAGCGGTTATGCACTGATTAATGAAGCTACGATAGACAATGACTCGACGTATATTTATCAGACTATTACATCTGAGACGCAAACTTCTGCAATTTCGTGGTTTCGTTTAACCTCTCCACCAGTCAAAAAAATTAAAATAATCTCATATGTTGTATATCACTCATCCATGTATACGGGTAAAACGAATGACGCGGCAACAATACAGGCGCGACTAAAAATATCGGGAGTCGATACTCCAGCAAGTACGTCTAACGTAGTTCACGTCGGTTATTTTCTCCATGGGGAGAACTACACCGGCTTTAGAAACAAAATAGTTGATGATTTTGATAGTTCAGACGCAGCAATTATCGGCATACTAACAGGCGGCTACAAAGAAAAGAAGAAAAATGACGACTATCAGATTCGTATAACGCAGCTGTATGTCACCCTCGATTATGAACCCGTCTCCGACACAACCGCCACAGGCATCTATCTCAAGCAAAACAGCGCGTATAAGGAAGCTCAGGCCGCTTATAAGAAAGTCAACGGTGTGTGGGTGCAGCAGACCGACATAGCAACACTGAAAACCGAGATGCAATCGGGGAAGTATAAAGTATCAACATAAAATTCAAAATGGAGAGGAGGCGGGCGAATGGCTAAAGTAAAAGCCGGAGAGGCTTCTGCACAGACCCGAAAAAGAAGACCGGCTCTAACGCCAGAGGCCAGAGAGCTGCAGCTGATCTCGATGGCTTTTGACGCTGCCGAGCAGCAGTTTCTTGCCGGAACCGCATCCTCTCAGGTCATTACTCATTTTCTCAAGCTGGGCTCAGAGAAAGAGCGGCTTGAAAGAGAGAAACTCAAAGAGGAAAACAAGCTCCTACGAGCAAAGACCAAGGCTGTGGAGTCTTCCGAGGAAATCAAGGCGCTTTACGCAGATGCAGTCAAAGCGATGCAGCGCTATAGCGGAGCGGAGGATGTCGATGACGAATTCTAAGTCCTATTCCGAGCTTATCCGTATCCCGACTTTCGAAGAGCGCTTCAGATATTTAAAGCTCGGCGGAACGATAGGCAGAGAAACTTTCGGTTATCGTCGGTGGCTGAATCAGGAGTTCTATCATTCCGACGCATGGCGGCGTTTCCGTGACGAGATCACAATAAGAGACAACGGCTGCGATCTCGGCGTAGAGGGCTATGAAATACCCGGCAGGATCCTCATACATCACATCAACCCGATAACGTATGAGGACATACTCAACATGAGAGCGTGCGTGTTTGACCCCGAAAACGCTATATGTACACGGCTGAGCACACACAATGCAATACATTACGGCGATGAGAGTAAGCTCATCACAGCGCCGATAGAAAGAAGACCGGGCGATACATGCCCTTGGAGGTGAAACACGTCCTGCAATGGAAAGCATCCTGACATCAATAAAAAAGCTGCTCGGCATCACGGAGGATTACGAGCAGTTTGATACAGACATCATCATACATATTAATTCCGCCTTTTCGGTTCTGACGCAACTCGGCGTTGGCCCTGAGGCGGGTTTTTACATTGAGGACTCCGACGCCTCATGGACGAATTTTGTCAATGATTCGCGGCTGGAGATGATCAAGACTTATGTTTATCTGAAGGTAAAACTTGTTTTCGACCCGCCTACAAGCTCGGCAGTCATAGACGCTATCAACCGCCAGATTTCCGAACTTGAATGGCGTATCAATGTCGCCGTCGATCCGGAGTGAGAGAGGTGAAAAATCAAAATGGAAAATAATGAACTCATGCATTATGGTATCCTCGGCATGAAATGGGGTGTCCGCAGATACCAGAATAAAGACGGCACTCTCACGGAAGCCGGTAAGAAGCGGTATGACCGTGATATTCGGGAAAACAAAGCAAAGAAAAAAGAAAGCCGCATAGATACCAGTTCTCCCGATCCAAAACGCTGGGCCAGGGAAGACATTGAAAGAACTAAAAAGGCCGTTGACAGCAGCTCAGATCTTGTCAATAAGATGAAAAAGATCGAGCGCGAAACAGCGCCTAAAGCGACTCGAAAGCGAATGGACCTTAGCGAGATGACTGACCAAGAGCTCAGAAAAGCCATCGATCGCGAGCAATTAGAGCTAAGGTATAACGACTTGTTCGGCGTTGACGAGAAACCAAATATTACAAAAGGACGAGCGCTTACAAGAGAAGTTCTTGATGCAGCCGGTGATGTATTGGCAGTAGGCGGCTCTGCGCTGGCAATAGCCCTGTCCATTAAGGCTTTACGAGGAGGTTAATATGGATATTTATTACGAGAGTAGCGACGAACTTATACACTATGGCATCCTAGGCATGAAATGGGGTGTCCGCAGATACCAGAATAAAGATGGTAGCTATACCAAAGCCGGACTTGAACGTTATAGAAAGGCAGAATCTGAGTACGAGAGTGCAAAAAAAGACGCTCTGCTGCTGAATCTTCAGGTGACTTAAGAAAAATTCGGGAAAGCGACAAGGCCTTAGTAAAAACAGCGAAGCAGAAAAAAGAAGCGTATAAGCGCCTTCAGACGGCTTATGAGGCTGATAAGGGTCGAGAGCTCGTTATAAAGGGTAAGAAAAAGACTTCGTGGATTAAGAATTATAAGCAGCAAGCAGGAACTATGATCGCCGGCATAACCTTGGCCAGCGGTCTTGCACAGTATTATAATCGGAAGCAGGCCGTTCTGTTTGTTAAGGGAAAAGGGTACATTCCGATGTCAACGATAGCTGGCTATGCGGCTCTTGGCGCCGCATTTACTGCGTCCACAATAATTGGCGCGGTGAACCAGCAGAATGACAAATATATAGATGCTTACAATAGCGAGTCTCGGAGACGTTCGTGAGATCAAAAATCAGCAAAACCCCATGCAATCTAAAAAGATCACATGGGGCTATTATTTTATACAATTACGATTACTTCATCGTTGGACATTTTCAGAAATGTTGATTTCGCTGTTGCGGCTATAGTCGTGGTTCCCACGAAATCAAATCCACCGCCAATAATGCCTCCGACAACAGGTATCATTTTTCCGAGATTAATTACGCCTTTTTCGCCGAATTTCGTTATAAAACGCTGCATAGTGAGACGGTTAATGCGATTAATGATTTCCATGGGTATTTTTTGTATAGCTTGCTTTGCGAACTTTTCACCGGCTTTGATGCCTGCTTCTTTAAAGATTTTTGTTATTTCAGCACCGGTAAAGCACATGTAGGCCAAGGTCTGCACCATGTCGTCGGTTGGATCACAGCCTGATATTATTGCTATGGTGGCAACCATTCTAAGCTGAACATACCACACGGTAGTTAGATTTGCCGGAATAGCGACTGGCAGCGTTACAACTCCGCCGAGGCTTGTTAAGAAACCCGACGTGGTGCATTTAGCTACTTGCCATTTTATAAAATTGTCAATGGCCAGTTCTTTGGTCGGATATTTAGCAGTGTATTCCTCGGCAAGCTGATAGCATGTTTTGGTTTTAGGGATACCATGTAATGCGGCATTGTAGCACTTGCCTAAAATTTCGGATAAATCTTCAGGTGTCATTGGCTCATTCTCCATTCATATTTATATTTGTAATCTAACATATTCCAGCAGAAATAGCAAGAGGAAGAACGCATTATGGCATTATCAAACACTGCCGTCCCAAAATACTACGGCATGTTTCGTGATGCCGTAATCAGGGGCGAAATACCGGTATGCAGAGAGGTCTCGATGGAGATGAATCGCATTGATGACCTTATCGCTAATCCGGGAATTTACTACGACGATCGTGCGGTCGAAGGGTGGATAGCTTACTGCGAAAATGAGCTTACCCTGACAGACGGCTCCGATCTCAATCTGCTTGACTCGTTTAAGCTATGGGGCGAACAGGTATTCGGATGGTATTACTTCGTAGAGAGAAGCGTGTACCAGCCTAATCCGGACGGTCACGGCGGACGTTACGTCAAGAAGAGCATAAAAAAGCGACTCATAAACAAACAGTATCTTATAGTCGGTCGAGGCGCTGCAAAATCTCTGTATGACTCATGTATACAGTCATACGAGCAAAACATAAACACTGCTACGACGCATCAGATCACGACGGCTCCAACTATGAAGCTGGCTGAAGAGGTCATGTCGCCGATCCGCACAGCAATAACGAGGTCGCGAGGACCGTTATTTAAGTTTCTCACAGAGGGCTCGCTGCAAAACACCACGGGCTCTAAAGCGGCTCGATGTAAGCTGGCATCCACCAAGAAGGGGATAGAGAATTTCCTGACAGGCTCGCTGCTTGAAGTCAGACCTATGAGCATAGACAAGCTTCAGGGTCTCAGATGCAAGACAGCTACGGTGGATGAATGGCTCTCCGGCGATGTGCGCGAGGATGTCATAGGAGCTATAGAGCAGGGCGCATCAAAGAATGACGACTATCTGATCGTAGCAACCAGCTCAGAGGGCACAGTTCGCAACGGAAGCGGCGATACAATCAAAATGGAACTTATGGACATCCTGAAAGGGGAGTACATAAATCCGCATGTGTCGATATGGTGGTACAAGCTCGACTCAATAGACGAAGTCGGCGACCCCGAGATGTGGGTTAAGGCCAATCCCAATCTCGGCAAGACCGTCACCTATGAGACGTACCAGCTTGATGTCGAGCGAGCCGAGAAAGCCCCTGCAGCCCGCAATGATATTCTTGCGAAAAGATTCGGCCTCCCAATGGAGGGCTACACTTATTACTTCACATACGAAGAGACGCTTCCGCACAGAAAGCGAGATTTCTGGCAAATGGCGTGTTCTCTCGGCGCAGACTTGTCACAAGGTGATGACTTCTGCGCTTTTACTTTCTTATTTCCGTTAAGTAACGGTTCGTTTGGCATCAAGACCCGAAATTACATAACATCAAATACTCTTATGAAGCTGCCTGCCGCTATGAGAATCAAGTACGATCAGTTCATGGCCGAGGGCAGCTTGATCGTTTTAGAGGGCACCGTGCTCGATATGATGGAGGTCTATGACGACTTAGACAACCACATTCAGGAGTGCGGCTATGATGTGCGCTGCTTCGGCTTCGACCCGTATAACGCCAAAGAATTCGTAACAAGATGGGAAGCAGAAAACGGACCGTTTGGAGTGGAGAAGGTAATTCAGGGTGCAAAAACTGAGTCTGTCCCTCTCGGCGAGCTGAAAAAGCTTTCCGAAGAGAGAATGCTGCTGTTTGACGAAGACCTCATGACATTTGCCATGGGCAACTGCATTACTTTAGAGGACACAAACGGCAACCGTAAGCTTTACAAGAAACGATACGAGCAAAAAATCGACGCTGTTGCGGCGATGATGGACGCTTATGTCGCTTATAAAAACAACAAAGATGCTTTTGATTAATACGAGCAGGGGGGGGTAAACGATTGACATGAGCAATGTTCTTTATTATACTGTTGGTGACGATCTATCTCATCACGGTATCCTTGGTATGAAATGGGGTAAGAGAAACGGACCTCCGTACCCACTTGGCGCAAGCGACCACAGCTCCGCTGAGAAGAAAGCCGGAACAAAAGGCTGGTCTAAGGAAGCTAAGCAGGAGAGTAAAAAGAAAGGCGCTGCGAACAGAGACAAATATAAAGTCTTAAAAGATCAAGTAAAAAAGTCAAAGGAAGAATACGAAAAAGCTGCTATTGAAGCTGGCAACGCGCTCGCTCCATTGAGAAAAGATTATAAAGACTTAATTAAGCAGCGCGAGCAAGCGGAACGAGCGTTTTATTTGGCTCGCCGAGAACTTACGTACGAAAAGGCGAAAGATGCATTAGAAACTGCTTCAACCAAGAAATCCAAGAGACAGTTAACCCTTGAGCGACAGTATAAAGAGCAAGGTATGTCCGACGAAGAGGCCGCAGTTTGGGCTAATCGCCGAGCCAAAATCGAGAAATACGTCGCAATAGCAGGCACCGCAGTTCTTGCTGGTGCTCTATCGTATGCCGTTTATAAAAATTATAAAATGAGCGCGGATGGCTTTATTAAATCCAACGACTTGTTATATAGGATTACTACGAACGGTACAACAAACTTGCACGATCTTACTTATGTTGCGGGTAAAAAAGATGCGGCCAAATATGTGGGGTTATATGGCGGGGGTCAGCTTCACGGTATGGCAGGAGAAAAGGAAATATACCAAAAGACCATCAAGTCCATAGGAAATCTCAAAATTGCCTCTGAAAAAAATGCAGCAAAGATATTTGGAGAAACCATAAGGAGCAATCCAGAGTTTGCATCGTACGTAAGAACCATGAGCTTAGAGAACGCCGAAAAGAGCATTAAGAAAATTAATGACGGTAAGGCTTCAATGGATCTATACAAACAATTTAATACGCATATTTTAAATGCCAACCAGAACGCAATTTCTCCGTTCCTTAACAATTTAAAGAAAGCTGGCTACGGCGCTATATATGACTATAACGACCGGTGGCAATCCAACTATAATGCAAAATCGGCGACCATAATTATTGACAAGACTTCTGCAATAGTCGAGAATGCTAGAAAAATACCGATCAGCGAGTTAACTGGTGAGCATAAAAAGCAAAGTGCGAAGATGCTTGTAAGGGCGTTAGCATCATACAGCCCAGTATTCGTTGGAGAAGCCGTGGCTGCGAACGCGGTCACCAAGGCAATAGTGGATGCCCCGCAAACAAAAAATGATAGGCAAATAGTGCAGGAGTATAGGCGAGAGCATCCGAATTCGAAATTATCTTACAACGAGATACTGAAAAACTACAATAAGTAACATAGAAAATAAGGAGGAGTCAAGTGTGAAAAGTAAGTTGAGCGATGCTATATTATGTGCTGTGTCTAAACACTATAGACAATGGGCACGAGCAGAAAAGCATTTTCCGGGTATAGGCAAAGATGTCCCTTTGTATTCCAAATTAGTACTGGGTCCATCTTCTCCATTGTTCGAGGATTATATGGAAAGAACTAAATAGAGACTATGAAGATTGTGAAGATCTCGGACATGCTCGACTCAATTGCAAAAAGTAACGGGTATCGCAATAAAGCGGATCTACTGTTCGATTATGATTTTTTGCTATGGTCGCGGTTGATTTCAAAGCATAAAAAAGAGAAATCATACCGCTGATATTCAAACACATTAAAAACAAAAACCAATAAAATTTAAACACCTACTGCAGAGACTGTGATATTTCATGGTCTCTGTTTTTTTATCCATTTTTACTTTCAAGGAGGTGATGACTGAAAATGGAGATGTCTTTTGGCTCCAGACTTAAGCATGCGTGGAACGCCTTCAACGGTAACACGGCAATCGAATACAGAGATATCGGAGCAAGCTGCTCATACCGTGTTGACCGTCCGAGGCTGTCGCGAGGAAACGAGCGTTCGATAGTCACCTCCGTATACAACCGAATTGCTCTTGACGTTGCCGCTCTGAAAATAGAGCATGTCAAGCTTGACGAAAGCAAGCGGTTTCTTTCCGTTATAGAAGACGGACTTAACAATTGCCTGAGTCTGGAGGCTAATACCGATCAGACAGCACGAGCGTTCTTTCAGGATGTGGTCATATCCATGTTCGACGAGGGCAGCGTCGCAATAGTACCGGTGGACACTACAACAGACCCGAATGTATCGGGCTCATATGACATCAAGTCTATGCGTGTGGGACAGATACTTGAATGGTACCCGCAGCACATAAGAGCCAGAGTATACAACGAGCAAACAGGCAAGAAGGAAGATATTCTTCTGCCCAAAAGTGCAACGGCGATAATAGAAAACCCGCTGTATGCAGTAATAAATGAGCCGAACTCCACAATGCAGCGGCTCATCAGAAAGCTTAATTTGCTCGATGTTATAGATGAACAGAGCGGGTCAGGCAAGCTCGACCTGATCATACAGCTCCCATATGTCATCAAAACCCAACAGAGACGTCAACAGGCCGAAAACAGGCGCAAGGAAGTCGAGCGCCAGTTGTCAGATTCAAAGTATGGCATTGCATATACAGACGGCACAGAAAGAATTACGCAGCTCAACCGTTCCGTAAACAACAACCTTATGGACCAGATCGAATACCTCACGAGTATGCTATACAGCCAGTTGGGTATAACTCAGGCCATTCTGGATGGGTCTGCGGACGAGAAGACTATGCTTAATTACTACAACCGTACTATTGAACCGATAGTTTCGGCAATTGTTGATGAGATGAAACGAAAGTTTCTCACAAAAACAGCCCGATCACAGCTCCAGTCAATTCTGTTCTTCAGAGATCCGTTCAAGCTCGTTCCTGTCGAAAACATCGCGGAAATCGCCGATAAATTCACCAGAAATGAGATCATGACTTCGAACGAGATACGTCAGGTAATCGGAATGAAGCCTTCGAGCGATCCGAAAGCGGACGAACTCAGAAACAAGAACCTGAGCGCACCCGCCGGAGAAGAGGAAAGTCCCAGTATTCCTGCGGTCAAAGAAACGGAGGAGTCAGGTGATTTGGACAAAAAATCTTTAAAGGAGGAAATTCAAAATGAGTAGAACGTTCTCAATTGAAGGTTGTGATTTCAGCGGCTGGGCAACTCGAAATGATATTAAATGCTCGGACGGCAGAATAATTCGCCGAGATGCGTTTAAGCATAATGACAACGCCAAGGTTCCGCTTGTATGGAATCACCAGCATACGGATATTCATGACGTTCTCGGTCACGCGTATCTTGAAAACCGTGACGAGGGTGTATATGCGTATTGCTTCTTCAATGATACTGAGGCAGGAGAGATAGGCAAAGCGCTTGTCAAGCATGGTGATATTTGCGCACTCTCCATCTATGCAAACCAGCTTCAGCAAAACGGCCCTAACGTAATGCACGGCTGTATCTGTGAGGTCAGCCTTGTGCATAAGGGCGCTAACCCCGGCGCGTTTATAGATACCATGCTTGCGCATGGAGACAGCTCTGACGACGAGGAGGCGGCGGTCATCTACACCGGCATGCCCTTGTGCCTGAGCCACTCAGAAACTAAAGAGAAGGAGACCGATAAAAAGATGGCTGACGAAAAGAAAACAGACAACGAAAAGACTGTTGCCGATGTCATAGATTCTATGACCGAGGAGCAGAAGAATGTTATGTATGCCCTTATCGGGCAGGCTCTTGAAGCCAACGAAAAAGACGATGAGTCGGATGACGACAAGGAGGATAAAACAGTGAAGCATAATGTATTTGACAACGATCAGGACACCCAGACCAATGTGCTGTCGCACGCAGATCAGGCCAGCATCATAGCAATGGCTAAATCCAACAGTGTCGGCAGCCTGCGCACCGCGCTCGATATTTACGCTGAGCAGAATTCCGATGTTCTTGCCCACGGCATTGAGTCGATAGAGACTCTGTTCCCCGAATACAAGGATGTTCGTCCGGGCGCGCCCGAGATGATCACCGTTGATATGGGCTGGGTAGACAAGGTGCTTAAGAAGGTACATAAGAGCCCCATTTCCCGTATTCGTACCCGTCAGGCGGATCTGCGCAACATCGAGAACCTGAGGGCAAAGGGCTACAAGAAAGGTAGCAAGAAGGGCGAGGTCGGCAACTTCTCTCTGGTCCACAGAACAACTGATCCCCAGACTGTGTATGTAAAGAGCAAGCTCGATCGCGACGATATTATCGACATTCAGGACTTCGACGTTGTCAATTACCTGTACAACATCGACCGCATGAACCTCAATCTTGAGCTGGCAACCGCCATCCTGACCGGTGATGGTCGTGCGGTAGGCGCTGACGGTAAGATCGCAGAGGACAAGATCCGTCCGATCTGGAGCGACGATGATCTCTACACTATCCATACCGATGTTGATATCGCCGGTATGAAAAAGACTCTTCAGGGTACCAACACCTCGGCAAACTTCGGCGAGAATTACATCTATGCAGAAGCGGTCATTCAGTCTCTGCTGTACGCCCGCGAGAAGTACAAGGGTTCCGGCAGCCCCGACTTCTTCTGTGCACCTCACCTTGTTAATGTTATGCTGCTGGCACGCGATCTTAACGGCCGCCGCATTTACGACAAGGTAAGCGATCTTGCGGCAGCTCTCAACGTCAACGAGATCATCACCGTTGAGCAGTTCGAAGGCAAGACCCGCACCACGACCGACGGTAAGACTAAGAAGATCCTCGGCCTGATGGTCAATCTTGCTGACTATTCCCTCGGCGCAACCAAGGGCGGCGAGATCACTCACTTTACCGATTTCGACATCGACTTCAACCAGGAGAAGAGCCTGCTGGAGACTCGCTGCTCCGGTGCAAACACTCGCGTATTCTCGGCAATTGCTCTGGAAGAGGACGTAACCACGGCCGGCGCCGACGAGACTACCTGATAGCTTGATTTAGGAGTGAAAATTCAAAATGGCGAAATATTACGGTAAAATCGGATACTCGGTGACCGAAGAGACCGTCCCCGGCATTTGGGAGGAGAGTGTTACCGAGCGTTCGTACTACGGCGACCTTATCAAAAATACGAGGCGGTATCAGTCAGCAGACAAGGTTAATGACGACCTCAGTATCTCGAATGAGATAAGCATTTTAGCAGACCCGTATGCCTATGAGAATTTTCACTCAATGAAATATGTGGAGTTTATGGGTGCTAAATGGAAAGTCACAAATGTCGAAGTTCAGTACCCGAGACTAATATTGACGGTCGGGGGTGTATATAATGGCGAATAGACTAGATCTACAAACCCTGCTGGAGGAAATCCTCGGGACACGAAATGTATATTTTCAACCTCCGGAGTCAATAAAAATGAATTACCCCGCTATCGTGTATGGACTCGAAAGCATTCGCAGCGACCATGCCGATAACGGGGTATATTTGTCGAACAGGCGATACTCGGTGACGCTTATAGATAAGAATCCCGACAGCCTGTTCGTCGATGAAATCGTAAAACTACAAACCTGTCAGTTCGACAGACATTTCAAGAGCGAGAACCTGAATCACTGGGTCTTCTCGCTCTATTTTTAATTTATAGGAGGAAATACAAATGCCTAAAATCGTTTGGGATAAAGTCGGTGAGCGCTTTTATGAAACCGGTGTGTCGAAGGGTGTTCTTTACCCTGCGACTAACGGCACCTACCCCAAGGGCGTTGCGTGGAACGGTCTTACCGGCGTAAGTGAGAGTCCGTCCGGAGCCGAGGCTACCGCGCTGTATGCCGACGACATCAAGTACCTCAATCTGATGTCCACTGAAGAGTTCGCAGCCACCATCGAAGCGTATACCTATCCGAAGGAATTTGCGGCCTGCGACGGCAGCGCTTCCCTCGCAGAAGGTGTCGTTATCGGTCAGCAGCCCCGTCAGCAGTTTGGCCTCAGTTATCAGACCCGTATCGGCAACGATACCGACGGCAGCGACCACGGCTACAAGATCCATATCGTATATGGCTGCCTTGCTTCTCCTTCCGAGAAGTCTTATCAGACCATCAATGACTCTCCCGAGGCCATGACTCTGTCTTGGGAGGTTTCGACCACGCCTGTTGAGGTCGATGGTCATAAGCCCACGGCGACCATTACCATCAGCAGCCTTGACGTTGACCCGGATAAGCTCAAGGCGCTTGAGGACGAACTCTACGGCACTACCGAGAAGGAAGCTCATCTGCCCACTCCCGCAGAGATCGCAGCGATATTTGCTGCCGCATAATTACTGTTTCGGAGGCGTATTCAGGGAAGCTGGCGCCTCCTCTTTTGAAAAAATGAAAGGAGAAAACAAAAAATGACACACGAGACCATTACTTATACTGACCTTAACGGTGTAGAGAGAACCGAGACGTTTTACTTCAACATGTCCAAGCCCGAGATCGTAAGGATGCAGGCAAGCGTGAAAGGCGGTTACGATACTCAGCTGCAGAGCATAGCGGCAGGTGCAAATGGAAAACAGATCATGGAGTTCTTTGAAGACTTCATTAAGGCTGCATACGGCGAAAAGAGTGACGATGGCAGAAGATTCATGAAGTCTGAGGAGATATCGAAGGCATTCATGGAGACTCCTGCTTACGAGGTTCTGTTCGAAAAGCTCGTAACAGATGCCGGTGCTGCTGCGAATTTCGTAGAAAAAGTAATGAACGCAAGCACTGCCGGCGGAGTCCTTTCCGAAGTTAAGTAAGAGTATATCAGAGGACTAAGGAATGCTGAGGATAATCGTACCGGCAGCAGAATTCTGGGATGAGATCAATGAAGAATTCATCTATAAGGACGAGCAGCCCTTACAGCTGGAGCATTCCTTGGTCTCCCTTTCAAAATGGGAATCCAAATGGTGTAAACCGTTTCTCTCGAAGGACGAGAAGACAATGGAAGAAACCATAGACTATATACGATGTATGACCCTTACCCAAAATGTGAAACCGGATGTATATGAGCGTCTGTCGCCTGAGAATATTAAGCAAGTAAATCAGTACATACAGGCGCCTATGACCGCTACGTGGTTTAACGAAACGGGTACCGGTAAGCGTAATTCGGAGCAAATAACGAGCGAACTTATTTACTATTGGATGATAGCTCTCAATATCCCATTCGAGTGCCAGAAATGGCATCTTAATCGGCTTTTCACATTGATAAGGGTATGCAACATCAAGAACCAGCCGCCGAAGAAGCGAAGCAGGCGAGAGATAATGAGCCGTAATGCGGCTTTGAACGCGGCAAGATGTAAACAATTAAATACGAACGGTTGACCCCAAAGGAGGTTACAAACATGGTACGATTTCGCCAAAAAGGGGACTTTTCAAAGCTTACCAGCTATTTCGAAAGACTAAAAGAAGTAGTTAAGTTAGGCGATCTCGACAAGTACGGCAGGGAGGGAGTAGATGCCCTCACATCCGCGACACCAGTAGACTCAGGGTTAACCGCAAGTTCATGGTATTACGAGATAGAACATCGAGATGGATCGGCTAGAATAAGCTTCCACAACTCAAATATTCAAAATGGAGTTCCTATTGCAATAATTTTACAATACGGTCACGGAACTCGCCATGGTGGTTGGGTGCAGGGCAGAGACTACATAAACCCTGCTATCCAGCCGCTTTTCGATAAGATAACCGATGATGCATGGAGGGAGGTCACGAAGCTGTGAGCAGAGTAGTTGATGAACGGGTTGTCGAGATGGAATTTGACAATCAGGAGTTCGAAAGAAACATCCAGACCAGTATCTCATCGGTAGAGCGTCTTCAAAACTCTCTGAAAATGGACGGCGCTTCTAATGGGCTGAAAAATGTAGAAAAAGCAGCAAATGAGATTTCCCTTGACAAAATAGCAACCGGAGTAGAATCTTTGCAAAATCGCTTTTCTACTCTCGGCATAATCGGCATGCGTGCTATTGAGAACATTACCGACTCCGTAATGCGTTTGGCAGCAAAGACTGTTAGCTTTCTAACAAACGGGATTATTCAGGGCGGTATAAACAGAGCTCTGAACATTGAAAATGCCCATTTTCAGCTTCAGGGCCTGCTGAAAGACGAAGAGAAAGTCCAAGCCGTTATGCAGGATGCTATGGACTCGGTCGACGGCACGGCGTACGCGTATGACTCTGCAGCAAAAGCAGCAGCGCAGTTTGCAGCAACCGGCATGCAGGCAGGTACGCAAATGCAGTCCGCGCTCAGAGCAATAACGGGCGTAGCAGCAATGACCAATAG
The DNA here is from genome assembly GCA_963608145.1 of Bacteroidaceae bacterium. Lineage (GTDB taxonomy): Bacteria > Bacillota > Clostridia > Oscillospirales > Oscillospiraceae > F23-B02. The sequence goes on from CAVDFD010000002.1 coordinate 39,938, forward strand.
CGAGTATGAAGGGATCTCACAAATCTTCACTACAGTCGCGGGTAACGGCAGACTTATGGGAGAGCAGCTGCTACAGTTGTCGAGCAGAGGTTTGAATGCGGCGGCAACATTGGCTGCCTATATGACCGAAGTCGGGGATGGCGCAGAGGTTACTGAAGCCGAAGTGCGTGAGATGGTGTCAGATGGTAAAATCTCGTTCGAGCTATTTGCTCAAGCTATGGACTCTGCTTTTGGAGAGCACGCAAAGAGGGCAAACGAAACATTTAACGGCGCTATGTCTAATATTAAAGCGGCACTGGCTCGTATCGGAGCCTTGTTCGTTTCGCCGCTTGTAGTTCAAAATGGACCTCTTGTTCAGCTGTTTAATGCTATCCGAGAGCGAGTAAATGACGTAAAAGAGGCGATCGGACCGCTTGCCGATCAATTTACCGGAAGCGTAAATAAAATGGCAGAGTCGGCTAAAGCAGCCATAACCCGGATTAGCTCAACAGATTCCATAAAGATATTTTCTAATATCGTATCAGCATTAGCAAACACTTTTTCCGGTTTGTGGAGTATCTTAGCGCCCATCGGTCGAGCGTTCCGTGATATTTTTCCCGCAGCGACAGCTGAAAATTTAATTAGCTTTACAAACAAGTTAAAAGAGATGACCGCTAAACTAAAACTCGGATGCCAAGAAGCGTACAATCTGAGAAAAACATTTAAAGGCGTTTTCTCGGTAGTTAAATTGGTCGCCGATGCATTTATAGCGGTCGTCAAAGGAATAGGCAGCCTTCTATCTAAGCTTACCGGTGTAAGAGGGGGTTTTCTTGATATTACAGGAGCTATGGGTCAGTGGCTCACGGAAACCTCTGAAGCAATCAGAGAAACAGGCGCTTTCGAGGCTATTATTAGCGGCTTATCTGAATACCTCGGCAAATGTGTTGAGAACATTAAAGACTTTGTACGAGCAGCTAATGAGAAATTCATCAGCCCCGGATTTGATAGTCTGCTAGGTCTTATGCAAAAGCTCGGAGAGTTAGTAGGTAAGATAGGCTCTAAGATATCCGACTTCTTCAAAGGAATAGGCGAGGCGTTCAATGGAAGCAGCATGAATGGCGCTTTCACGATGATGGGAACGCTTATACTTTTGAAGGTTGCTTATCGGAAGTTCTTTGATGATTGGATCCCCGTCATCAAGAGATGGAAGAGTATAATGCTGGACGGATTCTTAGGAACTTTAGAATCAGTAATAAAAGCTCCTGAAGGCATTATAAGCGCATTTAATGCCCTAAAAAGTTCTCTATGGACGTTCAATAAAAGCATGAAATACGATAACATAATGAAGTTGTCGAAAGCTTTACTTATTCTTGCGGCAGCAATGCTGATCATTTCGCTTATAGACAAGGATAAAATGGCAGCATCGCTGACCGTTATGACTGCGTTGATTGCCGAATTGATGGGCGTCCTGAAAGTTTACGACGTGCTCGGAACAGCAAAAATTACGGATTCTATTTCCATGACTGCGGCTGCGACAAGTATGATTATGATGGCCATAGCTGTCACTATATTGGCTTCGGCTTTGAAGAAAATGTCTGGGCTTAGTGTGGGAGAAATGATAACCGGTATCAGCGGAGTAACCGCACTTGTGGCAGTGCTTGTGGCTGCGTCCAAAATCATGAGCACGAATCAAAAAGCATTGACTAAATTCGGCGGGCAAATGCTCATCATGTCAACGGCAGTTGTTATACTGGCTTCAGCCTGCGAGAAACTTTCAAAGCTGAGCATAGAAGAATTAGGCAAAGGCGTCGGAGGAGTTATTGCGCTGGTCGGATCATTTGTTGCCGCGGCTAAGATATTGAATGACAACAGCGCTTCTATAACCAAGTTCGCAGGGCAAATGCTCATCATGTCCGCGGGTATTGCAATAATGGCTAAAGTCTGTGAAAGCTTGTCCGCGCTTAGCTGGGATGAATTACTCAGGGGCGGCGCCGGCCTTCTCGGAGTCACAACAATTCTCGTATCCGCTGCAAAACTTATGGCTAAAGGCGGAAGTACTAAAGGCGCGGGTCAGATGGTTCTTATGGCTACTTCGATCGCTATTTTGGGAAAAGCCTTAACAAATCTCTCGGGAATGGGCTGGGATCAAATAATTAGAGGTCTCGCTGCTATTGGCGCGTCAATTGTTATTTTAGCAGTAGGGTTGAAAGCTATGAACGGAACTCTCGCGGGTTCTGCAGCATTGCTGGTAGCAGCTGCTGCACTGCTTGTCCTAACGCCGGTGCTTTCCACGCTCGGCTCAATGAGTTTAGGAGCTATAGTAAAAAGTATAGTTGCTCTTGCTGCGGCGTTTGTTGTTCTGGGTGTCGCTGGAGCCGTTTTGACTCCGTTAGCACCGGCTATACTGACCCTTAGCGCTGCGATAGCCCTTATGGGAGCAGGTATGCTGATGGCTGGAGTCGGAATAACAGCCATGGCAGCAGGACTTACGTCTTTGGCGGCAGCGGGCACTGTAAGCGCCACAGCGATAGCTTCGGTTGTGTCGGCAATTATCATCGGTATTATAGAATTGATACCGACTATTGCTGTAAAAATCGGAGAAGGCATAATAGCTATAGCACAAACAATAGCAGACGGAGCAAAATCACTCGCCGAATCCGCTATGACGCTCATCGTGTCCGTTTTAGATACTGTAGTGGAGTATGCTCCGGTTATAATAGATCGTCTATGCCAATTTGTAATAAAGATATTTGAGGGGCTTACGCAAAGAGCTCCTGAAATGGTTGATGCCGCTATCAAATTTATAACTACGTTATTTGCGTCAATATTTGATTCCCTGTCAAGCATCGAAGCCGACATGGCAGAGAAAGCCGGAAAAGGTATTCTCGCCGTAGTAGCGATAATCGGCGGACTAGCTCTCATCAATCCGCTAATTACAAGCGCTATGGCCGCTGTTGCCAAACTTGCACTGCTTGTTGGCGAGATAGGACTTATATTTGTAGCCTTCGGAGAATTATCAAAGATTCCGGGTCTCATGGAACTCATAGAGGACGGCGGAAACCTACTTGCTAAGGTCGGTTATGCTATCGGGGACTTCATAGGGAGCATAATAGGCGGCTTCGGAGCAGGACTTACGAGCGGATTACCGGAAATAGGTGCAAATCTATCGGCGTTCGCTACCAACATCGAGCCTTTCGTAACCGGAGTTAAGTCAGTCACTGGTAATGTACTTACAGGTACCAAAACGCTCGCTAAAGCAATATTGGCTATAACCGGCGCAGATGTTGTTAACAGTATAGCCTCGTGGCTGACCGGAGGGAACTCCGTCGAAGAATTTGCAGAAGGTCTTATACCACTTGGGGAGGCCATGGCCGGTTTCTCGGATAAAGTAAAAGGTATGGATGCCGACGTGGCCGCCAAGGCCGCTGCTATAGCGGAAACCTTGGTTTCGCTGGCTGCTGCGATACCTAAAAACGGCGGACTTGCGGGCTTGTTTGGCGGCAGTAACGACCTTAAGTCATTCGGTTCGAAGCTTGAATCATTCGGAGCGAGCCTTTCAGCGTACTCTAAGAATGTCCAGGGCGTTGACGCAAATAAAGTCAATGAAGCAACCTCTTGCGTGCGGAGCATAGTAACCCTCATAAAGAACATACAGTCTGTTGATGCTTCTGCGCTTTCCAACTTCAGTCTTGCCTTGAGCAAAGCTGCCGCGGTCAGCATAAAGAATTTCATAAGTGCGTTTGACAGCGGTAAACGATCAGCAAGCGCTGCTGTTAATTCCATGCTGCAAACAGTACAGTCCTCTTTGAATGCTGCTCTGGAGGCCATCCGTGATTACAGAGATGATTTCAACCAAGTCGGTAAAGATGTCGCGCAGGGCTTTATCCTTGGCATTAAATCCAAGCTCAGCAGCGCGTCAAGTGCCGGTTGGAATCTTGGTCGAGCAGCGCTTATTGCAGCAAAGAAAGCGCTCGACAGCCATTCGCCTTCAAAAGAGTTCATAGCCCTCGGTAAAAACATCGGTGAGGGCATGGTCATAGGCATCAACAACGGTATAGTTCCGGTGACATGGGCAGCGGCGAAGATGAGCAATGCTGCAATAGAGGCAAGCAAACAGGGATTGGAGTCGTTCCAGACGTGGCTTGAAGAGAAAAAGTACTACAGTGAAATTAGCCTCAAAGAGGAGCTTGCTGGTTGGGAGGCTCTTCAGAAAATGTATGTCGAAGGCAGCGAAGAGCGAATCAAGATAGATAGGGAAGTCTACAGAGTTCAAAATGAACTTGTTGCGGCCACTTATCAGTATTCCATGGACTGGATCGAGAAGAAGAAAAACTATAACGATCTTACCCTTGCTGAAGAGCTTGCTGCATACAAGCGTGTCCAGAGACGCTACGCTCAGGGGAGTGAGACGCGCGAGAAGCTCGATCTCAAGGTTTATCAGCTTGAGAAAGAAATCGCCGAGGCTCAGAAGCAGTATATCGAAGATATTCAGTCTGCTCAGGAAGAGGCAAACCAGAAACGCATAGAGCTTGAAGAAGAGTATGCGGATAAGGTCAAGTCGATCAATGAGCAGCTTGAGAGCGATATAGCGTCCCTCAACAAAGAGTACGAGGACGCAGTGAAATCCAGAGCGGATACACTTTACAAGTCTTATGGCCTATTTGATGAGGTTTCTGAGCGCAAAGAAGTCGATAGCTCAACGCTGATAACTAATATGAAAAATCAGGTTGAAGAGCTTATCGACTACAGTAACGCGCTTAATACTCTTTCGGAGCGTGGTCTTGATTCGGCGCTCATTGAAGAACTCAGAGAAATGGGCGTGAAGTCCGTTGCGGAAATGGAAGCGTTAGCAAGCGCTACTGATGAGCAGCTTGAAACGCTGGAAAAGTTGTGGCGTATAAAGCATAGCACGGCTAATGAAATAGCGGCAGACGAGCTAGAAGACCTGCATGATCAGACTCAGGAGAGTATTGAAAAACTGCGTGAGGATGCCGCGAAAGAACTTGATGAATACACCAGTACATGGCAAACGGAAATGGAGCAGCTGAACACAGACACCGCTGCTAAACTGGAAGAGCTTCGTAAAACATTTGCGGAAAAAGTCGGTATCATCAAGACGGATACACAGGCTGAAATGCAGGAGATGTCTGAAACGGCTCAGAAAATACTCACCGACGCTGGATGGGATGCAACTGGTCAGCAAATCGTACAGGGACTTATTGATGGCGTGGAATCGTCAAAATCAAGCTTCTTGGATGAAATCACAAACATGGCGCTTGCGAGTGTAGAGGCAGTCAAGACAACACTCGACATCAATTCTCCGTCAAGGGTGTTCAGAGAACTTGGTAACTACACGGGTCTTGGCTTTATCAAAGGTCTGCATGATTATATTCATAATTCTTACGAGGCAGGCTCTGACATAGCGACATCTGCAAAAACCGGTCTCTCAGGAGCGCTTCAGACATTCGCGGGCATAGTTGACGACGTGCTCGACGTGGAGCCTGTTATTCGCCCTGTGCTTGATCTGTCCGACATAACGACAGGAGCCGGAGCGATGAACACTCTATTGTCGTCTGGAGCATCGCTCAGACTTGCAAGCGGAGCAGCGTCAACATTCGGCCTTAATCAGGGACTCACGCAGACAATCAACGTCGATAACGACGGTGTTATTAGTGAGCTTCGTTCTCTCAGAGGAGAAATGAACCATATGACTGAGCGCATAGAAAGGCTTCGTGTTGTGATGAACACAGGGGCGCTTGTTGGCGAACTTGTGGATCCTATGGACACCGCTTTAGGACAGAAAGCAATGTTAAGGGGGAGGGGAAACTAATTTGTATCATTCTATTACATTCGGAGACAAGAACACATGGGATGATTGGCGGTTAGTCCCCGCCTCCAGACCGGTATTCAATCCGCCACCGCAAAAGACTAAAGTTATAGACATACCCGGCATGGACAGCGTTATAGATTTGTCTCAAGCTCTTACAGGTTATCCTATCTTTGAAAACAGGACCGGCAGCTTAGAATTTATTGTGATGAACGACTTCAAGGCATGGCAGGTAGCTTATTCAGACATAATGGGCTACCTCCATGGCCAAAACATGCATGCCGTCCTTGAGGATGATCCCGAATATTACTACGAAGGACGCTTTACGGTCAACTCGTGGAAATCTGAAAAAGATAGATCGAGAATTACCATAGACTATGATGTAAACCCATATAAGCGGTCAGTTCAATCGTCTATTGACGACTGGCACTGGGATCTGCTCAACTTTCAAAATGGAGTTATACAGCCGCCGGTATTTCGTGAAATCGCGGTTACTACTGCCTCAAAAGAGATCAGTATTCCTGCTGCTTTATACGGAATAGCGCCTGTATGCCCGAATTTCATTGTCAAAAGCAGCTCGGGTCAGAGCGTATACATCAGATTCGTCAATCCGCATCTCGACACGGATGTAACCAAATTGCTTTCTGACGGAACAACGAGAATTCCCGAATTTATATTTTACGGAAACGAAGGAAACATGCTTTATTTATGGTGTAACACGGGAACAGCCACTGTGTCTATAGATTTCAGGCAAGGGAGATTATGAGCAATGTATTCAATTTATGCCGATGATATTTGTATCTATAACGACAAATATTCGTTAGAAGACATGAAGCTTCTGAACCCGAAGCTGACACTGGAAGACAATGCTGCCGGTACACTCACGATGACAGTTCCTTCTACGAACAGGGGATATGAGTACATACAACGTATGATGTCGGATATTTTTGTGCTAAAGGATGGCATAGAAATATGGAGAGGTCGGGTTCTTTCCGAGAATGAAGATTTCTATAAAAACAGAGAACTGACGTGCGAGGGCGAGCTTGCGTTTCTCAACGATACAATACAGCCGCCCAAAACATACTCAGGCATTTCCATTAGCGATTATATTTCCTCACTATTGTCCGTGCACAACGAGAAAGCCCTTGCTGATAAGCAATTTATCATCGGAACTGTAACGGTATCTGATGACAATTTTCCCGACCATAGCACCAATTACGAAAAAACAATAAAGTTACTTAATGATCTGGTTGACGAATATGGCGGGCATTTGCAAATTCGCAAAGAGAACAGTGCAAGATATTTGGATTATTTATCGGACTATCCTAATTCTTGCACTCAGACAATACGGTTCGGGGAAAATCTCATAGATTACACCAAGGGCTGGGATATGTCTGAGTTTGCGACAGTGATAGTACCGTTGGGAAATCGGCAGAGCAGCAACAGCACCGATGGACAGGATTCTTATCTGACCGTAGAAAGCGTGAACGACGGCAGCATTTACGTTAAGTCTGATGATGCAGTGGCCGCATATGGATGGATAGAAAAAACTGTTACATGGGATGATGTGACTGATGCGTCCGTCCTGCTCGAAAAAGCAAATACTTATTTGAGCGATCTCCAGTTCGACAGTATGGAGTTGACTGTAAATGCGGTCGATTTACACTATCTTAATCCCGACATAGAAGCTGTAGAGCTTCTTGACCAAATTCAGGTCATTTCGCGTCCGCACGGGCTTGACAGGGTGTTCCCAGTAACGAAGCTGGAAATTCCTTTGGATAGTCCGGAGAACACTCAATTCAAAATGGGCGTGACCGTCAAAACCAGTTTGACATATGTAAACAACAAAAACAGTGCCAGTGTGTCGAGTAAACTTAATAAAATGGACGGCGGCTCCATCAAATCAGGCACGATTTCAGCCAACAACGTTGATTTTTCATGCGAGTATGGCGGTTTTTGTAAAGGTGAGGGACTCGATGCCGATAACACAAGTGCTTACGGGGCAATGGTATACGGCGCGAACGGCAAGGGAAATGCGCCTTATATTTTAGTTGCCTCCGCAGGATCGAGAATGCAGGGCGAGAATGCGAGTTTGTCAGTCGGAGAAGATATTACGATGAGTAAGTCTCCGTCGATCTCGTCGGACTTGCGAGTGAAAAACACCATCGATTACGATCTTGGAGGCTATGAAAAGCTTTTTCATGATTTAAAAGCCGCTACATTCAAATACAACGGTGAGACCTCAAACGAAACTCACTTCGGTTTTATTGCACAGGACGTTGAAACGGCTATTTTGAATGCGGGGTTATCGCCCGACAATTTGGCTTTTTTGGTTAAGAGCCCCGTGCCCAGCGACATTGGCGACTATAGATATTCACTCAAATACGAAGAAGTCATCGCCCTGATTACTCATATGGTGCAGAAACTGTATGACGAGGTACAGGAGCTGCTTCAAAAGAAGGAGGCTATGAATGGCTAACCTAAGTACTTATTTAGCTAAGATTCTAAGCGCCGTTTATGGAGAAGAAGTGCGCGGGGCGATACACGATGCGCTTACCGCCATGAACGAAGAATCTACGAACGCAATGACCTACGCAAAAGAGGCTCAGGATTCAGCTTACAATGCAGCGGTCTCGGCGGCCAACTCGCAGTTTAATGCGTCCAGCTCTGAGATCAAAGCCGGTAAGTCGGAAACGGCAGCCGAGAGCTGGGCTGTAGGTGGTACCGGAACTCGATCCGGCGAAAACACCAATAACGCAAAGTATTGGGCTGAGAGAGCTGAGAACTTGGTGTTCACAGCGGATACGAGCGGTGCAGCAGGAATCGTTCAGCAGAACCTAAATGCTCACGCAGCTGACAATACTTTACATGTTGTACCTATTATGGGCACTTCAGCGCCGAGTACAGCAACAGTAGGCACGCTCGGTCAGGAGTATATTAACGCTGATGCTGGTAGGGTATGGCGGTGCGTGGCAATCAATGACGGTGTATACACATGGTCAGAGATGCCCAATATCCTTAAGGGTCCGCTTGCTCCTGATGAGGACACCGTCGGCGTGGTGGGACAAATGTATTTATGCACGTTCCCGACGGGAACTAACAATGTGCCGTATATGTGCAGACGAATAATATCTAATGATGATGGTACTGTGACATATAAGTGGAACAAATTCATCATGGAAAGCTTCGTAAGTGACATAGCTGTTAAAACCGCAAGCTATGCACCGAATACGGTAGCAGTCGGAACAGCAGCGCTGCGCAATGAGTATTTTGTCGATGCGGAAACTACGCCCACCGTAGAGGGGCAAATCGCATGGTTGTATGGTTAAAGGGGTGGGAATATGCCATCATCCAAAACTTTTATAGGCGATACGGGGTATGATGTCAAAAACGGACGCACATTCATAGGCGGCACAGGCTACGATATCAAAAAAGGCAGGACGCTTATCGGCGGTACGGGCTATGACATCAAGTTTACAGTGCCGCTTGCCGAGCTCGCGGAAGGGACTGTCATCACAATAAAAGAAAACGGCAGCCCTGTCGAGTTCTTCACAGCAAAGCAAGATTATGAAAGCGACCTTAACGGCTTGGGAAGAGTGCTGTTTGTCAGAAAGAACTGTTTGGATGAACTACTGCAGATGTCGAGTTGGTCCAGGATGTCTTTCGAGTATACCAGTCTATGCAGTAACCTAAACAAAACATATTTGGCACGGTTTAGCAGCGCTGTGCAGGCGGCAATTAGTACGACCACATTTTTTTCGGAGCGGGCATCGTATACGGCCACGAAAGCTATCTTTGTGCTTTCGGCAACCGAAATGGGTTATGTAAAGTCTTATACTACGAGTGGGGCTGCAGTGACGACAATTGTGGAAGGAACAAAACTTAGTATAAGCGAGTTGCTTATTCCAAGCGAACGGGAGCAATGGACACGAACTGTGTCGAGTCAAGATCCGTGGCGTGTCGCCGTTAGTACATCTGGCGGGTTTTCGGCAGTTAACCCAACATTTGAGCTCGCCGTTTGCCCCTGCTTCACGCTTCCAGCTACAATGGAAGTAGACAGCAATCTTGAGCTTATAGAGGAATGAAAGGAGACACAATGACATACATCAAAGTAAACAACACGCTATATCCCGCAACGGTAAACGGCAAGACTGCTGATTATGATTGGGATAAGCGCAACACAAAGAGCATAACGCTCACCATGAGCTATGCCGAAGCACTTGCACTGCTGCCGGATAACACGCCGTGGAGCATCGTAGCCAAAAACACAGTTCCGGTCTATGACCCAGACACGGGCGAGCAGACCGGTGAAACTGTCGATGAGCAGGAATACGACAACACAGAATACAGCATGAGCGGCGCTATCACAGACAACCGCGACGGCACTGTGACTATCAAAATGGGCAAGCCGACGGAGATGGAAAGCGTCCTTGCAGAGCTTGAAACGGAGGTAGGCTGATGGACAACATTATACGCGCAAGAGTAGACGCGCTCAAACAGGGCATAGCAAATCTCAAAACCGTATCGGACACAATAGCCGAGTGCGGCATAACCATTGAGGACAAGCCTGCCGAGATGCCGTCAAGACCAGGTTACAAGTGGGTTCCGCATCAGAGCGTAGCTGGCGGCTCTATCGCATGGATAGAGGCTGAGAGCGAGGATAAGAGCGGCACGGCAGACGAGCCTATAGCGTTTGTATCGGGTATGAGCGTATATCCGAACTACTACTACACAGACGGCGAAAAGCGCTATGTGTGTTTGCAGAGCGGCAACCCCACGGAGATAGCCGAGAGTGAGTATTTCACAGAGTTTTAACGTTAGTGAGAGGGGGACTGAGTAATGCCTACGATTGGTATCAGTGTTAAAAAGAAGAAAGCTTTCCTCAGCGGTGGGGTAAGATATATTGTCCGCGACAATTCCGATTATGTTATCGACTTCACATTTGACGACGAATGGGCGAACGAGACTGTGAAAACCGCGCGCTTCGCATTCAGTGACAGTTATATCGATGTTCCGTTTACCGGCAACAGCGTCGCAGTCCCCGTCATAAGTACAGGCAGAATCGTCGAGGTGGGCGTATTCGCGGGAGACCTACGGACAACCACGGGTGCCCCTATAACCTTGGTTCCGTCCATACGCTCTAAAAACGGGGCTCCCGTGGAGCCTGAGAGTTCGGTGTATGATCACATTGTGAGCCTTATTAACTCTACGCATGAAACCGAGCTTGAAATTATTGCTGAGTATCTCTCAGAAAAAATCGACAACCCCCCCCAAGCTGCTTCGATAGGTGATGTGCTCACAGTGGAGGAAGTTGACGAGAACGGTAAGCCAACCAAATGGAAACCCACAAAGATAGAAGAACCCGACATGAATGGTATTGTGAGGTATGATCGAAAGCAGGATTTAGATCCAGAGCAAATGCTGGCTGCAAGACAAAATATAGGCGCTTATCCCGGCAGAGTGGTTCCGCTGTTTTTTGACACTGCAGAGGGTTCAAAGCACGATAATGATATAGTGTGGCTTCGGGCCGTTGGTACTATCATTTCACCCGGCAATGTTGTCACAACCAGCAATGGCGAAACAAATGAAGGTATGGTGTTTCCGGCGCAAGTTACTTCTTTCCGATATTATAATGACCGCTACTGGGAAACAAAGCTTTTAGACGGTGACAATACGCAATGGCTAGTTATAGTTAATGTGGACGGGAATTATAGCGGCCTTAATACTATTCAGCGAATAACGCTTAAAAACGTTATTGTATCTTTTTACGAGACGGACGACGGTGAACTGGTAACAGATGCCGATTGGGAAACAGTAAGGGACGCGTACCTTGCTGGAGATAATGTGACCGCACGCATTAGCATTAACAGCATAGAAAGCATGCAATGCATTGCCGTGACGGATCAAGTCATTGTTTTCAGTCTTATTTATATGGCGGGCAGTGATAGTTTTGCCGGATATTTGTTGCTATATCAGAAATCAGGCAAGGTGTTGTTGATGAAAAATGACACCGACCTGCTTTATAAGTTGCCGTATTGCAGTCTTGAAGAGCAGGAGTATGACTATGATACGCAGGCAATAGTCAGACAAAACATTGGTGCAGTGGCCATGTCGGATTTTGCGCTTAGGCAGTTTGATGACCTTGTAAAGCACTACTCGGGTGATTTCGGAGTTTTGACGGGTTTTAGCAAGAACGGGGCGCCATCGGAAATGGGCTTTCCTGCTATATATTTTGTCGGATGGGGCGAACGCTCCGTTTATCCAATTACGATTTACGATGCAAACGGAGTCGTTTGGACAGGCTGGAACAGTCAAGCCAAACTGTCTGAGTTCACGCGCAAGAATTAGTAAAAGATATTCGAATTTCGATAGTCGCAAATACATTAAGGAAACGCTCCCAAACGTCAAGCGTTGCAAAATGGTTTTATTTAGGAGACGTTTACACGGAAGAGAGGATCAACGAGGTAATACATAGAATGGCACAAGACATTATTACCCTTGCTGCTGTAGCGGCGGCTATTATTGCTCTACTTAGTTATTACAACAAAGTACACGATTGGGTAAAGCATCAGGAAGAACAGGACAAACGTATGGATCGAATCGAGCACGATGCCGCGTCAGTGCAGAAGGAGCTTGCGCTCATAGTAGATGGGCTGTCGGCCTGTCTTGACGGACTTAGCCAGCTCGGGGCTAACCATGCGGTGACAGCCACGAAAGCTAAATTGGATGAACATATTAACAAACGAGCCCACGGGCAGGAGGTATAATCATGCAGATCAATTGGAAAGTACGCATTAAAAACAAAACATTCTGGCTTGCACTTATTCCCGCGCTGCTGCTTCTGGCACAGGTAGTTGCGGCAGTGTTCGGTGTTGAAATTAAAATAGATGCCGTCGGCGATAAACTCATAGCGGTGGTAAATGCTCTCTTCGCTGTGTTGACTATCCTTGGAGTGGTTACCGACCCCACTACAGCGGGCGTTGGCGACAGTAGCAGGGCTATGACTTATACGGAGCCGAATTCCGATAAGAATTAATGTCCGTGAATTGTCTTGAAACGCACTTAGGTTTATGGTAAAATTAATCGCTTAGGATTCACGCTTTAACGCGGCAACATATACATTAATCCTACATTTAGCGGGCGTATGCGTTGATATTTCAAGGTTGTCGGTTTATACTAGATAATCTGAAAATGTGTGCAATTTTACGCAAGATGTTGTATTTGAGG
>CAVDFD010000003.1:0-49009 GCA_963608145.1 Bacteroidaceae bacterium
ACCTCGGATGACGGCAGGCGTACAACGCTGAGCACACCAAGGATAGAAGCGGAGAAATCAAGCATAACTATAAACCAGAGAGTTACGCTTCCGGTAAGTGCAAGCACTACTAAAATAAGCTTTATTACTGCCGTGAAAAGCAGATTTTCAGTCGAGAGCCGTTTTACCATGTGTGCTGCCGTGTATACAACCGGCAGTCCGAAAATGCCGACGTTGCTCATCAGCATATCGGCGCAGTCAAACGACGAGCCGACTTTCGCATCTATATCGGCGGCGGTATGATATTCAAGTGCCTCCGCGCTTATGTACATAAGCTTTTCATCAGGCGCGAGCTGCGCCCTGCACTTTTGGATGATATCAGATTTTTCACTGAAATTGCATTCATAGTGCAGCTGATCTACATTTAGCGCCTTTGCAAGCTTTTCGCTCACATCTCTGCCGTCCTCGGTAACAAGGACGCTGCTGATGCCGCCAAGAGCAGCAAGATCGGATATAACACTTTCTGCATAAGGATTTAGCTTTTCCTTCAGAGTCAGGCTTCCGGCATACCGTCCGCCTATCGAAAGATAAAGGACATAGCCTCCTCTCCTGTCAGCGGCGGGTATCGTGATCCCCTTGGCGTCGAACAGCTCAAGTGTTCCGAGAAGTATATGCCTGCCGCGCAGGAGTATCTCCATTCCGCAGCCGGGTATATCTCTGAAATCCGATATGTAGGACGGGATTATATCCCCGCCGTATGCGCTGACGATAGGGGCGGCAAAGCGCTGCTCGGATGAATACGCGGTGTAGGCTGCAAGCATCAGGAAGCTTTCATTATCCAGTATCGGTGAGTTTAGCGTCGTGAGCTTCGGAGTTCCGTCCGTGAAAACATCAGCCTTATCATATATAACGGAAGCGAGCTTTTCCATGTTTTCAAGTGCATTTGCGTTTTTGACGTAAACTCCGTACTCTGCTGAGCGGCTGATGCCGGCAAGCGAATATACGGGCAGTGCCGCCAGCGCCGACACTGGGACGGCTGCTGCGATGAGCATACAGCCGCGGCGAATACTCATAAGATATGTCATATCCGTAATAAACGGCACGGCGATCGCATATATGATACCCACTATGAAGGCAGCCTTTGAAAACAGCTCGAAATACGGCATATACCTTATCATAGCTGAATTATCGGAGCTTGCCGGACTGCTGAGTATGCTCCTGAGGAGAAGGCTCCCTTCCCTGTCGCCGTCGGAAACAGCATCGTAAAATCCGTGCTTTGTTTTCCTTATGACGAGCTTCAGGCAGGTGCGGCCTATCTGATAAATTGCGAGCATGACTATTGTTTCGGTATAGCAGCCGATGCAGAAGCACGCGACAGCACATAAGCAGAGCAGGAGCTGATCGTTGAGGTAATCCTTTTTTCTGAGGATTTTCTCAACAGCGGTCAGAGCTATGTCCGCTCCGCTTATGAGCGCGGCAAATACAAGTATAAGCACGGCAGTGAAGGCAGATGCATCGATCGAATACGCCAGTATCAGCAGCAGGACAGACAAAAGCGCTCTGAGGACAGTTATTATATCCTGCCCGCAGCCCTTCCCTGCACTGCGTTTTTTTGATGAACGTGTCTGAGCCATTGCAGCACCTCCCTGCTGAGTTTAAAAAGCCGGGTATATTAAGCCTTGCCGTCGCAGCCGAGAACGTCGGTGATCTTGTGAGCTACCATGTCTTTTATTGCAGCTCTTGCGGGCTTGAGATACTGTCTGGGGTCAAAGTGATCGGGATGATCGTTGAAATACTTGCGGATGGTCGCTGTCATTGCAAGACGAAGGTCGGAGTCGATGTTTATCTTGCAGACTGCCATGGATGCTGCCTTGCGGAGCTGATCCTCGGGAACGCCGATGGCACCGGGCATATTGCCGCCGTTTTCGTTTATGAGCTTTACAAACTCCTGAGGAACGGACGACGAGCCGTGCAGAACTATCGGGAAGCCGGGCAGACGGCGCTCGACATCCTCAAGAATGTCAAATCTCAGCTGGGGCTTGGTGCCGGGCTTGAACTTAAACGCACCGTGTGATGTACCGATGGCTATTGCCAGCGAGTCGCAGCCCGTACGCTCGACAAACTCCTGAACGTCCTCGGGGCGGGTGTAGGAAGAATCCTCGGCCTTTACGTTAACCTCGTCCTCTATACCGGCAAGCGTGCCGAGCTCAGCCTCGACGACAACGCCGTGATCGTGAGCATATTCAACTACCTGACGGGTAAGCGCGATATTATCCTCAAATGATTTTGAGGATGCGTCTATCATGACCGAGGTGAAGCCGCCGTCTATGCAGGACTTGCAGAGCTCAAAGCTGTCGCCATGGTCAAGATGAAGCGCTATGGGCAGACCGGTCTCCTCGACTGCTGCCTCAACGAGCTTTATAAGATAGGTGTGATTTGCATATGCGCGTGCACCCTTGGATACCTGAAGAATGAGCGGAGCCTTGAGGTCAGCCGCGGCTTCGGTGATACCCTGTACGATCTCCATGTTGTTTACATTGAATGCACCGATAGCATATCCGCCCTTATAGGCCTTTTCAAACATTTCACTTGTTGTTACGAGTGGCATAATATTTCCTCCTGTCAGAAAAATAGTGAAATTGTACAATTTTTAAATAACTTTTAAAAATCATATTTATTATAAACCAAAACCATGTTATAATCAATAATCATTATATAATGGAGGCAAAGTTTTGGACAAGTTTTTTGATTCCGCACTGGTTGGTGCCTGTATATTCGGTCAGTCGGGCGGCCCGACGGCAGTTATCAACGCAAGCGCATACGGAGTGATCAGGACCGCACTCGACAGCGACGTTATAACAAATGTCTACGGTGCAGCCTACGGCATTCAGGGCGTACTTAATGATGAGCTCTATGATATGGGCGAGGAAGAGGATTATGAGCTCAAGCTCCTTCTCAACACGCCGTCATCGGAGCTGGGCTCATGCAGGTACAAGATGGCTGACCCCGAGGTCGATGATAAGGATTACAAAAGGATACTTGAGATATTCAAGAAATACGATGTAAGGTACTTTTTCTATAACGGCGGCAACGACTCCATGGATACCTGCAACAAGATAAGCAGATACATGGAAAAGGTCGGCTATGAATGCCGTGTTATGGGCGTTCCCAAGACCATCGACAACGACCTGTTCGGCACCGATCACTGCCCGGGCTTCGGCAGCGCGGCAAAATTTATCGCTACATCATGCATGGAGATCGGCAAGGACACCGACGCTTACAACACCGATATGGTGACAGTCGTTGAGATCATGGGTCGTCACGCCGGCTGGCTCACGGCATCGGCGGCACTTGCAACGGAATACGGCAATGGCTGCGGTCCCGACCTTATATACCTGCCGGAGCGTGATTTTGACCTCGACCGCTTTGCGGACGATGTTGCCAAGATCAGAAAGCAGAAGCGCAATGTGCTTGTCGCAGTGTCCGAAGGACTTCATTATGCCGACGGCTCGTTCGTATCCGAGGCAAAGGTATCCGGAACCGACGGCTTTGGCCACGCACAGCTTGGCGGTCTGGCTGTAAAGCTTGCAAATTATCTGAAAGAGCGCCTGAACCTCAAAAAGGTTCGCGGCATTGAGCTGAGTCTTCTCCAGCGCAGCGCAGCCCATATTGCCTCCGCTGTGGACGTTGAGGAAGCCTTTAATGCAGGTAAATTTGCGGTAGAGTCCGCAATTGCCGGTGCAACAGGTCAGATGGTAGCCTTTGAGCGTGACGACAGCGAGGGTCTGTATTCCTGCAAGCCCGTTCTGCTTTCGCTCAACAGTGTTGCAAACTTTGAAAAGAAGGTTCCTCTTGAGTGGATAACCGAGGACGGCAACTATGTTACAAATGAATTTATAAATTACGTTCTTCCGCTTATACAGGGTGAACCGAAGATCACAAGAAGCAATTCTCTCCCCCGCTACGCACGCCTCAAAAAGGTCATGGCAAAGGCAAAGGATATGGAGTAACGGTCGAGTAAAAAATATCTCAGTCGGTCGATCAGCCGTCATTTTAGACAAATTTACTAAAATGACGGCTGATTTTTTAATAAAATTGAGCCGAGATTGTGCAAAGTGGCATTAAGATTTTGTTAAGGTTTAATATAGCTATAGCCAAGCGGCATATTGTGTGGTAATATGCTTGTATTATTTTTTGGAGGAATAGCTATGCAGAAAAAAAGTAAAATCAATTTAGCCGGATGGATCATCATTTCGATGTTCGCCGGCATAGCGGTCGGCTTCGTGTTTCTTCTGGCCGCGCCCGAAAGCACATTTACGACAGACTATCTCAAGCCCTTCGGAACGATATACATAAACCTGCTCAAGTTCATGGTCGTTCCCGTCGTTCTGTTCTCGATCTGTGACGGCGTTGTTTCGCTCAACGACCTCAAGCGCGTCGGCAGCATCGGTGCAAGGACCTTTATCTACTACATGTGCACGACCGCGGTAGCCGTCGTCATAGGTCTTGTCGTCGTCAACTTCTTCAAGGGCTACTTCCCCGTTCTCGATTCGAGTGTGACCGACTCGCTTGAGTACACGACGAATGAAGCACCCAAGGTCATGGATGTTATAATCGGCATCTTCCCCGATAACCTCTTCAAGCCCATGGTCAATATGGACATGCTGCCCGTTATCGCCATTTCCATATTCTTCGGCGCAGGCATACTTGCCGCCGGCGAAAAGGGCAAGAAGATAGGCGATCTCGTAAACTGCATGAACGAGGTCACCATGAAGATCCTCATGATGATCATCAACCTCACCCCGATCGGCGTGTTCTGCCTCATGGCTGACGTTGTCGCCGTAAACGGTGCAAAGGTCGTCGGCTCTCTGGCGCTCGTCGTCGGTGTTGCCTACATCGGCTACATCCTGCACGTGCTTATCGTATACGGCATCAGCATCAAGTTCCTGTCCCGCATGAGCCCCATCGCCTTCTATAAGGGACTTGCTCCCGCAATGCTCACTGCATTCACCACCACCTCGTCCAACGCAACGCTCCCCGTCAACATCGAGTGCTGCAACAATATGGGTGCAGAGCCCGAGATCAGCTCCTTCGTTCTGCCTCTGGGCGCAACCATCAACATGGACGGTACCGCTATCTATCAGGCGGTCTCCGCAGTGTTCATCGCCTGCTGCTACGGTGTTGACCTCACCCTCGGCCAGATGGCAATGATCGTTCTCACCGCAACTCTCGCATCCGTAGGTACCGCAGGTATCTCCGGCGGCGGCATGATAATGCTCTCGATGGTCCTTCTGTCCGTCGGTCTGCCTGTTGAAGGTATTGCGATCATCGCAGGTGTCGATAAGCTCTTCGACATGGGTCGTACTACGCTCAACATCACCGGCGACGCTACCGCAGCAATGTGGATATCCAGAGTCGAGCGTGAGAAGAAGGCTGCAAAGGCAGCGGCAAAATAATAAGCTCAAAAGTCAATACAAGTCTTATTCCCCCATCTTCCGATGGGGGAATTTTTTCAGTCAAAGGCAGGGTTTACGGCGTAAAAGTTCTTTGAGTCAAGCTTTTCAACGGCGTTTCTGAGCCCCTCGCCGAAGCGCTGATAGTGTACGACCTCGCGCTCACGCAGGAATTTTATAACGTCGTTAACGTCGGGGTCGTCGGAAAGCCGAAGAATGTTGTCGTAGGTGGTGCGCGCCTTCTGCTCTGCCGCCATGTCCTCGCTCAGATCGCTTATAACGTCGCCTGTCACCTGCATTGTGGCCGCAGTCCACGGCGTTCCCGATGCAAATTGAGGGTAGACGCCGGCTGTGTGATCCACAAAATAAGCCTCAAAGCCGCCATTTTTGATCTCATCCGGCGTCATTTTCCGTGTTAGCTGATGCACGATCGTTGCGATCATTTCAAGGTGTCCGAGCTCTTCGGTTCCTATATCGGTGAGCAAGCCCTTGAGCTCGGGATACGGCATGCTGTAGCGCTGGCTAAGATACCTCAGCGACGCGCCGAGCTCACCGTCAGGGCCGCCGTACTGAGTGATTATGAATTTCGCAAGCGCGGGATTCGGATTTGCTATCTTTACGGGATATTGCAGCTTTTTCTGATAAATAAACATACTCAGCCCTCCCTCTTTGCACAGTAATCCCACGGCCACGGATTTTTGATCCAGCTGTAGCTTTGAGCTTTGCCGAGATCGGCGTGAGTAAGCGGTCCGTACAGCTTCACATACTTTTCCCTTGCCGTATCGGCCAGAGAGATAACGCTTTTATATAATTCAAACGCTTCCTCGTCGTCTGAATGCGTATCAAGATACAGCGAAAGCTCGTGGGCCACAAAATCGAGAGCCATCACCTCGCCTAAGGGAGTGCCGGTCAGTTCTCCGGTGTTGACCATATTCATAAACGGCAGATCAAGTCCCGGAAAAAGCGTGCCGCGGCTGAGTGCCTCGGAGCTGTTATACATGGGCTTTGCCGACTGCTGCATCGGCACATAAGCCATCGCAAGCGGCGCACATGCAGGAAGCGTGCCCTCCTTGCAGCCGCAGGTTTTGTTTTCATCCATCAGTGCAGTCCTCCTTTGCAGGCTTATTATATTGCCGAATGCGCTCAGATGTGAAAATCGTAAGAGCCGATCAAACGACCGGCTCTTACGATTATTTTATCATCTCGTTGAACTGTTCTTCGTTAATTATATTGATCCCGAGGTCTGTTGCTTTTTTCAGCTTGCTGCCGGCGTTTTCACCGGCGAGGACATAGCTGGTTTTCTTTGAGACCGAGGATGATGCCTTGCCGCCGTAGCTTTCGATTATGGCAGCAGCCTCATCGCGCTTATAGCCGCTCAGCTCGCCCGTCAGAACAAAGGTCATGCCGGCAAAGCGCGTATCCCTCACGGCATCAACGCTCTCAAACGATACTCCCGCCTCGCGCAGAAGCTTTATCTGATGCTGCGACTGAGGAAGCGAGAACCATTCGATTATGAAATCTGCCGTTATTGCTCCGATATCGGGGACATTTGTAAGCTCCTCCTGCGTTGCCTGCATGAGCTTATCGAGCGTACCGAAATGTACAGCCAGCGTTTTGGCCGCCTTCTGCCCTACCTGCCTTATGCCGAAGGCGCACAGCAGACGTGCAAGACCGGCGCTCTTGCTCTTTTCAATGGCAGCGATGAGGTTTTCGGCAGACTTTGTACCCATGCGCTCAAGTCCGGCAACGGACTGAGCGTCGAGCGAGTACAGCTCCGCAGGGCTTCCGACAAGCCCACTGCTTATGAGCGACTGGCACACGGAAATACCGAGCCCTTCTATGTCCATAGCTTCGCGTGAGGCAAAATGCGCAAGATTGCGAAGCCTCTGTGCCGGACACTCGGGACTTGTGCACCGCAGTGCCGCACCGTCCGGGTCTCGCACGACAGGAGCGCCGCACTCAGGGCAGAGCTCCGGCATTTTAAACGCAGCTGTCCCCTCGGGGCGCTTAGCCTTATTGACAGACAGCACCTCGGGTATTATCTCCCCCGCCTTTTGGACGAGCACCGTATCTCCTATGCGAATATCCAGCCTGTCGATATTGTCCTGATTGTGAAGCGTCGCGTTGCTGACCGTCGTTCCGGCAAGGCGCACGGGCTCAATGACGGCCTTCGGTGTCAAAACGCCGGTTCGTCCGACCTGAATTACGATATCTACTACCCTGCTTTCCTTTTTCTCGGGGGGATACTTGTACGCAACCGCCCAGCGCGGGAATTTTGCCGTGCTGCCGAGCATTTCACGCTGCGAAAGAGAATTTATCTTTATGACCGCGCCGTCGATATCATAGGCAAAATCGCCGCGTGAAAGACCTATCTGCTCAATATGCTCGCAGCACTCGCCTATCGTGGCGCACAGCTTGTACGGCACAACCGGAAAGCCCATATGCTTCATGGCATCCAGTGTTTCTGAGTGTGTCTTGTAGGGCTCGCCGTCCGTATACTGCATGTTGAAGCAAACAATATCGAGCTTGCGTGAGGCCGCGACCTTCGGGTCGAGCTGACGTATAGAGCCTGCCGCTGCGTTGCGCGGATTGGCAAGCAGCGCTTCGCCGTTTATCTCTCTTTCGGCGTTGAGCTCGTTGAACACGGCCTTGGACATATAGACCTCGCCGCGGACGATAAGGTGCGCCGGAGCGTCAAGAATATGCATCGGCAGACTTCTCACGGTGCGTAGATTTTCGGTGACATCCTCGCCGGTAACGCCGTCGCCGCGTGTTGCGCCGCGCACAAAATATCCGTTTTCATACTCTAAGGACATAGACAGTCCGTCGATCTTTGGCTCTACGCAAAACGCCCTGTCGGTACCGAGCGCCTGATCCATGCGCTCTCCGAAGGCTCTCAGCTCATCAAAGGAGAACACATCGCTCAGGCTTTCAAGCGGCACCTGATGGTGCACGGGCGTAAATTGCGACAGAGCCTTTCCGCCAACCCTCTGCGTCGGAGATGTCGGCGTGATAAGCTCCGGATGCTCCTCTTCAAGCTTTATGAGCCTTACCATGAGCATGTCATAGTCGTAGTCCGATATTACGGGCGCGTCTTCAACGTAATACAGTCTGTTGTGATATTCAATTTCGTCTCTGAGCTTTTCTATCTCTTTTTTAGCGTCCATACTCAATTCTCCATGTTAAAGGGTTAAGCTCCCGTCAGATTAAGATATGTGTCGGGCACCTTGCCGACGATAACAGTATCTGCGACGATGACCTCGGTCACGGTCGATGCGCTCTCCGTTCCCCACGGGATAAGGATATCTATGTCTATCGTTACCTCAAGAACCAGCTGATATTTTGCCTGATTTATGCCGCAGGAGACGATCTCGTTGCGGAAATCGACCCGCGACGAGGTCAGCATGATTATCTGGACCTTGACATCAGGCCCTTTGTTCAGCAAAAGATTAAGTCCCGTGAGATTACCGAGAGGTATCCCGACGCTTATAACTCCGTTGTCGGTCGATTCGATAACGCAGTTGAGTATATCCGTGGACAGCGCGTTTATGTGAGCCATGTCGCTAGTTATGGCCGTAACGCCGCCGTCACTGTCCTTTTCGAGGCTTACGAAATAATCGAAGCCGTAAGTTCCCCTGCCGATCACGCTGTTGATCGAGTCATTGACCGTTTTTGTCACGATATCCGTAGCGTCAGATACGGCGATCTGCGCCGATAAGTTCCCCAAAAACCAGCTTATTGCCGCGCAAAGAGCCAGTACGAGCGGAATAAAAAATCCAAGTCCGGCAGCTCTTCGCCTGTGACTTCCTCCGTCATGCTGTCTGTCGTATATCGGCCTTCTGCGCTGCAGAAAACACATGAGATCACCCCATGTATTATATGCGTTTTTTCAGCTCAGCATTTCATTAACTGCCATCATTATGCCGAGCTTGCCGGATTCGTAGGTTATACCGCCCTGAACATACAGGGTGTACGGCTCACGCATCGGGCCGTCGGCGGACAGCTCTATGGAAGAGCCCTGAACAAATGCTCCCGCCGCCATAATGACGGGTACATTGTAGCCGGGCATCTGCCACGGCTCTGGTGTCACATACGAATCAACAGGCGCTCCCGCCTGGATCCCGCGGCAGAATTTTTTCATGTTCTCCTCGTTTTTCAGGGTCACCATTTGGATTATATCATTCCGCACATCTTCCGGCGAGGGTGATGATTCAAAGCCTGACTTTTTCATCATTGCCGAGCAGAAGGTCATCGTTTTTAATGCCTGTGCGACGACATGAGGAGCCATGAAAAAGCCCTGAAACAGCAGACGGTTATTTCCGAGCGTAGCGCCGCATTCGCCGCCGATGCCCGGAGTTGTCAGCCGCATGGCCGCGTTTTCTATGAGCTCCTTTCTGCCGACTATGTAGCCGCCGGTCGGAGCAAGTCCGCCGCCTGGATTTTTTATGAGAGAGCCCGCCATGAGGTCAACGCCGTATTCCGTGGGCTCGTGCTCGCCGGTGAACTCGCCGTAGCAGTTATCGACCATAACCTTAACGTCAGGCGCCGTGCTTTTTACGGCCGCGCATATCCGGCCTATCTCCTCAGCCGACAGAGCTTTACGGTTATCATAGCCTCTTGAGCGCTGGATTAAAACGGCGGCGATGCTTTTATCCGCAAGCGCGGCTTTGATGCCGTCTATATCCGGCTCACCGTCCTTGAGATCGACCTGCTTGTAGCCTATTCCGTAGAATTTGAGTGAGCCGTGGCAGCTGCCCTCTATGCCGATAGCGTTTCTGAGGGTATCGTAAGGAAGTCCTGTGACGGAAAGCAGCGTATCTCCGGGCTTGAGAAGTGCAAAAAGCGCTGCCGAAAGCGCATGAGTGCCGTTTACAAAGCCGATGCGCACAAGCGCAGACTCCGTGCAGAACACCTGTGCATACACCTTGTCGAGCACTTCCCTGCCAAGATCGTCATAGCCGTAGCCGCTCGTTCCGGCAAAGCAGGAGTCGGACACCCTGTTATCCTGAAATGCAGTCATCACCTTGCGTGTATTGAGCATTGCGATGCGGTCGATGCGCTCAAACTGCGGCCTTATCTCCTCCTCAGCCTGACGTGCAAGCTCGTATACCTCGGGTCTTATATCATTTACGTTCATCTTAAAGCTCCATAACTATCTGCTTAAAGTATTTGCCGCGCTCCATGAAGTTTTTGAACTTATCAAAGGCGGCGCATGCCGGAGAAAGAAGGACGGTATCGCCCTCCTGCGCAGCGCTTGCTGCCGCAAGCACAGTTTCCTTAAAATCGTCTATCTTCTCTATCGGCAGCGAACCGTCATAATACTTTGAATTTACAACGGCCTCGTATATTTTTTCCGTGGTCGCGCCCGTGAGATACAGCCTCTTGACATGAAGGCATATCTCGTCGCCAAGCTCGTCAAAGGGGATGTGCTTATCGTAGCCGCCTGCTATAAGTATAGGCTTTGTTTTCAGCGCGTGCAGCCCCGCAGCCGTGCGTGTGGGGCTTGTGCCGATGGAGTCGTTTATAAACGTGACCCCGTCCTTTATCCTCACCTGCTCAAGGCGGTGCTCAACGCCGGCGAAGCTCTTTGCTACAGCTATGCATGTATCGTCGTCAACATAGCCGTCGGTCGCGGCAAAGGCAGCCATATAGTTTTCAAGATTGTGTGTTCCGGGCAGCTTTATATCGTCGGAGGCCATAACAACGCTCGCTTTGCCGCCGTGAACGCGGTATATGAGGCCGTCTGCGCAGTAGACACCGTTTTCCGGCCTCGCGGCGCGGCTGAAATACGATATATCGGACTTGGCTTTTCCGGCGTAGTATTCAGAAAACTCGTTTTCGTGGTTGAGGACAAGCCGGTCGTGTGCGTCCTGATTTGCAAATATCGCACTTTTTGCGTCGATATAATCCTGATAATCCTTGTGTTTATCAAGATGGTTCGGTGAAATATTCGTTATGACGGCGACATCCGGCTTGCACACCATGCTGTGCAGCTGGAACGAGCTCAGCTCGAGGACAGCAAAATCATCACTGCTCATGCCGTCAACGTCGCACAGGAGCGGTCTGCCGATATTTCCGCCAAGGTGGACGGTATATCCCTGAGCCTTCAAAAGCTCGGATATGATGGTCGTCGTGGTCGTCTTGCCGTCGCTGCCGGTCACGGCAAATATTCTGCAAGGGCAGAGCTTCATAAAAAGCTCCATCTCGCTTGTGAGCTCGGCTCCGCGGTTCACGGCAGCCTGCAAATGCCCGTCAAAGGGCATAAGGCCGGGTGTACGGAAAATAAGGTCAAAGTCAAGATGCTCGAGATAATCCTCGCCGAGGCAGAATTTTGCACCGAGCTCTGACAGTACATCATACTCATCGCCCAGCTCCTGCACGCTGCGCTTATCGCAGGCAGTTACATCGCAGCCGGAAGCCAGCAGCCTTTTTATAAGCGGCGTGTTGCTCACGCCGATGCCGATAACGCCTATTCGCTTGTGCTTTATATTTTCAATATATTCATTCAGGGTCATATTTTGAACCTCCCGTAGCCTATACATTATACGGCTTTTTGCGTACAAAGACAAGAAATTTCTATTGACTTAAACGGATATAATGGTTAAAATATTTATTTGAGTGAGCCGAACGGCCGCGGGCGCATTCCGAAAGGAAGCGCGTGAGGAAAGTCCGGGCTCCATAGGGCAAGGATAGCGGGTAACGCCCGCCAGGGGTGACCCTCGGACAAGTGCAACAGAAATATACCGCCGAGAGATCGGTAAGGGTGGAAAAGTGAGGTAAGAGCTCACTCGCCGCATGGAGACATGTAGGTGCTGTAAACTCTATCCGGAGCAACGCCGTGGGAGGACATGTGATCGGCCCGATCGTCCTCAGGGGGCGGCTTGAGCCTGCCGGCAACGGCAGGATTAGATAGATGGTCGTTTAAGACAGAACCCGGCTTACAGACTCGCTCATTTATATAAGAAAAACCGCCGTGTCAGGCGGTTTTTCTTATATAAATATTAACTATGCTTTATCTACTTTATGTCGGCGTGATACTGACAGCGCAAGCACTTTTGCCGCTGCGCTTCATTCCACTCAATCCCTTCGGGCAGAATAGTTGACTTTGCCTCACTGTCGGCAACGAGAACAATCTCGAAGCAGTCTCCGCCGTCAATCTGATCGCCTTTCACGGGACAATATACCGTTTTGATTATGCTGCTCACGCTATTTTTCCTCCTTCGGGGAAGGCAGCTCATATGGACAAAAAGTCCTTTATTCCCATTTGCTCCATACGTCGGGAGCGTAGCCGACCGTGGCCTGCTTTCCGTTGCGGACAATGGGCGTTTTTATGAGCCAAGGGCATTCAAAAAGCTTTTCAAGCTTTGCCTCGTTTGATGCAAGGTACTGTATAAGAGGGTAATCAACATCGTCCTTATTTATCATGGCATCGAGCCCGACGGCGTTTTTGACCGAATTCAGCTCTCCCCTGCTCATGCCGAATTTCATTATATCGACAAACTGGTATTTGATCCTGCGCTCCTTGAAATAGCGCTCGGCCTTTTTTGTGTCAAAGCATTTGCTTTTGCCGAAAATTTGAATATTCACAGCGCTTTCTCCATGATCCTGAGAATGTTGTTTCGGAAAATATCCCGAGCAAGCTGCTCGGTGTAATTATGCCTGAGAAGCGTTTCGTATATCCTGCCGAGATCCTGAACTCCGCGTATTCCCTTCGGAGGCTCCTCTATACCGTCAAGATCGCAGCCGAGAAACACGGCCTTTTCGCCTCCGAGCGACATAAAATGCTCGATATGGGCAAAAACAGCGTCTATATCACGTCCCAGACCGAGAAATTCGGGATAGAGATTTATCCCCGCGCCGCCGCCCTGCCCTGCGAGAGCCGTAAACTGCTCGTCGGTAAGATTGCGCGGCACACTGCACAAGGTCTTTGCGTTGGAATGACCGGCTATCACGGGGCGCGTGCTTATCTCAAGCGTATCCCAGAAGCCGCGCTCGGATATATGCGACATATCGAGCATTATCCCGAGCTCCTGTGCACGCATAGCAAAGCGCCTGCCCTGCTCCGTAAGTCCCGTTCCGCCGTCCATAGCTGCGCCGCACAGGGCGTTATCGTGGTTCCATGTCATATGTACGATGCGCACACCCTGCCCGAAGGCAGCTTCTATATCCGCTATCTGCTCTGCACCCTCAACGGATAGCAGAGCGGCTATCTTACCCTCGGCTTCGGCGGTGATTATATCCTGAAAATTCAGACACAGCCTGACTATGTCTGAATTTTCTTTTATCTGCTCATGAAAGTACGCGATCGAGATATCGGCAAATTTGACAGGCTCGGGATCGTCAACTGCGCAGATCGCAAACACCTGTCCGGCCGGCGAATACTGCCCTAAGCGCTCCAGATCGAGATGCATCGAATTTCTTCTGAGCGCCTCGCCGTGCTCACGCGCATGCGTTGCCGTATCGCAATGGCAGTCAAACAGAGGTATATTCATCATACCTCGGAAATGAGCGGCAGTATCATCGGACTGCGCTTTGTCGTCTTATACAGGTAGCCTGAAACATTGCTCTTTATGCGGCTTTTTATTGCCGACCAGTCCTTGACTCCGTTTTCCTCGCAGGCTGCAAGCGTTTCCTTGGTCACGCGCTTGAGCTCCTCGAGCATATCCTCGGCTTCCTTTACATAGACAAAGCCGCGTGTGAGTATCTCGGGATCGGACAAAAGCGCGTTATCCCAGGACGAGAGCGTAACGACAATGACGACCATGCCGTCCTCAGCAAGCCTGTGCCTGTCTCGCATGACAACGCTGCCGACATCGCCTACGCCCATACCGTCAACCATGACAGCACCGGACTGGACAGCGCCGTTGAGCTTGATGCTCTTCTTTGAGACTTCGATGACCTTGCCGTTTTCGGCGATCACGACGTTTTTGGGGTCTACGCCCATAATCCTGCCGAGCTCGGCGTGCTTTACGAGCATACGGTACTCGCCGTGGACGGGAATGAAGTACTTCGGGCGCACGAGGGCGAGCATCATCTTCTGCTCCTCCTGTGAGGCGTGGCCGGAGACATGCAGTGCTGTGTTGCGGTCGTAGATGACCTCGGCTCCCTTGTGGAAGAGCTCGTCAATGACCTTGCTTATCATATTTTCATTGCCCGGAATAGCCGATGCGGATATTATGACCCTGTCTCCGGGGCGGATATTTATCTGCCGGTGCTCTGAAAAGGCCATGCGGTAGAGAGCGGACATTGTCTCGCCCTGAGAGCCGGTTGAAATAATGACGACCTTTTCCTTGGGCAGCTTGTTTATCTGCGCAAGATCCACAAGCACGTTATCGGGTGCGTTAAGATATCCCAAGACCGTTGCAACGCGCAGGATATTTTCCATGCTGCGTCCGGTTATTGCAACCTTGCGCTTATATTTTGCCGCAACATCGATTATCTGCTGCAGCCTGTGGACGTTTGAGGCAAAGGTCGTGATGATTATGCGCTGATCGCAGTTTTTAAACAGCATATCAAAGGTCTCACCGACCTTGCGCTCGGACGCGGACAGTCCGGGCTTTTCAACGTTGGTAGAGTCGCTCATCAGAGCGAGCACACCCTCGTTTCCGAGCTGACCGAAGCGCGGCAGGTCAACGACCTTGCCCTGCACGGGCGTGAGATCGATCTTGAAGTCGCCGGTGTGGATTATCGTTCCGATAGGCGTTTTAACGGCGAGCGCGACAGCGTCGGCTATGCTGTGGTTTACGGCTATAAATTCAATGCTGAAGCAGCCGAGACGGAAGATATCGCCGGCCTTTCTTGTGAAGATCTGCGTATTGTACAGCAGATCGTGTTCCTCGAGCTTGAGCTCTATGAGAGCTGCCGTAAGCGGTGTTGCGTATATGGGGACATTCAGCTCACGTATGACATACGGGATCGCGCCGATATGATCCTCATGTCCGTGGGTAATGATTATGCCTCTTACCTTTTCGGCATTGGCCTTGAGATACGAAATGTCGGGTATAACAATGTCAATACCGTACATATCCTCGTCGGGAAAGCCGAGGCCGCAGTCTATAACAATTATATCCGTGCCAAATTCTATGGCGGTCATGTTCTTGCCGATCTCACCGAGACCGCCGAGAGGTATGATCTTAAGTTTATGCGTCATATATTAACCTCCAATATGAGTGATTATTTCCGAAAACGCAAAGCAAAGGGACTCTTGCGGCAAGCGCCCTGAAACGCAGCATGCCGTAAAGCTTTCCCCCTCCAATATTCGGTATGTAATATTTTATGCTTTACAGGGATTATAACCCGTTTATCACATTTCAATTCGGCCCTCAAGGGCACGAAGAAGCGTAGCATCATCGGCAAACTCCAGATTTGAGCCGACCGGGATGCCGTATGCGAGACGCGTCACCTTGACCTCAAAGGGCTTTAAAAGGCGTGAAATATACATGGCCGTAGCCTCGCCCTCCGTATCGGGGTTGGTGGCCATGATTATCTCCTTTATCTCGCTGTCGTCGGCTGCGACGCGGCGGATAAGCTCGCTTATGCGTATATCGTCAGGTCCGACGTGGCTTATGGGCGAAAGAACGCCGTGCAGAACATGATACACGCCGTTGTATTCATGGCTGCGCTCAATTGACAGCACGTCGCGCGGCTCAGACACCACGCACACTATGCTCTTGTCGCGCTTTGTGCTTGCGCACACCGAGCAGACCTCGCCCTCGGTGAGGTTCTGGCATATCTTGCAGCAGCAGACATTCTTCCTTGCTTCCAGAATGGCGTTTGCAAAGCTTTCCCCTTCTCCTTCGGGCAGGGCGAGAACATGGAAGGCAAGACGCTGAGCGCTTTTGCGTCCGATACCGGGGAGAGATGCAAATTTATCTATAAGGTTTTCAAGTGAAGCAGGGAAAAATGGCATTTAAGATATCTCCTAAGCGTTTCTGATAGCGTCGATCTGAGCTTTTCTGTCAGGCTTTCCGAAAACGGCGCTTCCGGCGACGAGCACCGTGGCTCCGGCATCCTTTACGAGCCTTGCCGTAACGGGGTCAACTCCGCCGTCCACCTCAAGCTCGCATTCAAGTCCGCGCCTGTCGATCTCGCGTTTGAGCTCCGCTATCTTGGGAAGCTGCTCGTGCATGAAGCTCTGGCCGCCGAAGCCGGGCTCAACGGTCATGACGAGCACCATGTCGAGCCTGTCGATAAACGGGTACAGGACGCTTGCCGGCGTTCTCGGCTTTACTGCCAGACCGACCTTTTTGCCGCATTCCTTAACTATGTCAATTGCATCGGATATATTCTGATAGGAATCTGCTTCAACGTGAAACATAACAAGATCAGCTCCGGCATCACAGAATGCCTTTGCGTATCTGACGGGCTTATCTATCATCAGGTGAACGTCGAGAAACATATCGGTCATTTTACGAACCGATTTCAAGACGGGAATACCTATTGAAATGTTGGGCACAAAGACCCCGTCCATAACGTCAAAATGGACATATTCAGCACCGGCAGAACGTATATCGTCTATCTCCGCCCCCAGCTTTGTGAAGTCGGCAGAGAGAATTGACGGAGCTATCTTTATCATATCTATAACCTCGGAAGACTTTTCGGCATAAAATATTGCAGCGGTAAAGTGCGCACAGCCGCTTTTATATATGGGGGCGTACAGAAGCTACGCCCCCTGTCTGCGCACAATCCAGTTTATTATACAACATTATTATAGAAATTACAAATATAAAATGCAAAAAAGCAGAAGGAAAACGTTCATTTCCTTCTGCTTTTGACCACAATTTATGCTTCGGGCAGCTTGCACACGTCTATCCACTCGATAGCGTTTGAGTATTTATACAGCTCGTCAAGGTCAAGCTCTATGGCGCTGCTGCCGCTGCCGACTGCCGGAAAAACGGTCTCGAAGCGCTTGAGGCTTTCGTCGAGATAGACATCTATCCCCTCGTTTATGCCGAAGGGACACACACCGCCGACAGGGTGTCCTACAAGCGTGAGCACCTCGTCGGGCGAAAGCATTTTTGCTTTCATGTGGAATTTTTCCTTGAACTTGTGGTTGTCTATCCTAGCGTCGCCGGCGGCAAGAATAAGGATGCAGCTGTCATCCTTCTTGAAGGACAGCGTTTTAGCTATTCTTGCGCCCTCAACGCCGAGCGCAAGCGCCGCAAGCTCGACCGTTGCGCTTGAAACGTCAAATTCACGGACACGATCCTCCATGCCGAACTGTCTGAAATATGCTCTGCCTTTTTCTATTGACATGTCTGTTTCACCTTATTTGAGAATTATTTTATTGAAGTTTTTCTTGCCGCGTCTGAGAACTATGCCGGCCTTCAGCTGCTCGGCGCTGAAGGTCTTGGAAATATCGCCGATCTTCTCGTCATCGGCGGAAACGCCGCCCTGCTGGACATTGCGGCGAGCCTCCGACTTGGAGGCGCAAAGACCGCTGAGAACGAGTGCGGTCATGATATCGAGAGCACCGTCCGTGAGTGAGGACTCGTCCACCTCGGTCGTCGGCATCTCGCCGGAAGCTGCGCCGCCGAAGAGAGCCTTTGCGGAAGCCTCGGCCTTCTTCGCCTCCTCCTCGCCGTGAACAAGGGCTGTGAGCTCGTAAGCCAGTATCTCCTTAGCCTTATTGAGCTGAGAGCCCTCCCAGCCGTCCATCTCGTTTATCTGCTCAAGCGGCAGGAAGGTCAGCATACGCAGGCATTTGAGAACATCGGCATCATCGACGTTGCGCCAGTACTGGTAGAAGTCGTACGGAGAGGTCTTGTTGGGGTCGAGCCATACAGCGCCGGCAGCGGTTTTGCCCATTTTCTTGCCCTCGGAGTTGAGAAGCAGGGTTATGGTCATCGCGTGCGCATCCTTGCCGAGCTTGCGGCGGATAAGCTCCGTGCCGCCGAGCATGTTCGACCACTGGTCGTTGCCGCCGAACTGCATATTGCAGCCGTAGTGCTGGAACATGTAGTAGAAGTCGTAGCTCTGCATGATCATGTAGTTGAACTCAAGGAAGCTCAGTCCCTTTTCCATGCGCTGCTTGTAGCACTCTGCGCGAAGCATATTGTTGACGGAAAAGCAAGCGCCGACCTCGCGCAGAAGCTCAATGTAATTGAGCGGCTTGAGCCATTCGGAGTTGCGGAGCATGATAGCCTTGCCATCGGAGAAGTCAATGAACTTTTCCATCTGCTTTTTGAAGCACTCGGCATTGTGCGCGATGGTCTCCTCAGTGAGCATCTGACGCATATCGGTCCTGCCGGAGGGGTCGCCGATAAGCGTTGTGCCGTCGCCGATAAGGGCTATGGGGCGGTTGCCGGCCATCTGAAGGCGCTTCATGAGGCACAGAGCCATAAAGTGACCGACATGCAGAGAGTCGGCGGTGCAGTCAAAGCCTATATAGAACGTGGCCTTGCCGTTATTTATCATTTCCTTTATCTGATCCTCATTGGTTACCTGAGCAATAAGTCCTCTTTCTACCAATTCTTCGTAAATACCCATCAAATTTTCTCCTTTTCAATTATATCTTCGGCTGTTTCAGCCATGAATGCTATTATTTCGCTGCAATTTATATTTCCCTTGAGGTCTGCACAGCGCACATAAGAGTACTTTTCCCGAGCAATGCCGACGCACTGCTTTGCGATAGCCGCGATCCTGTCCTTTGCCTCGGTGTCCTGCCCGTCGTCAAACGGGAAAACAAGCCCCTCAGCCATGACAGCTCCGGCAATCGCACCGCAGAGCTCTCCGCTTCTTGCGCCGCCGCCGAAGCCCGCCGACAGTGCGAGCGCCGTTTTTTCATCCATTCCGGTATACTCGCAGCAGGCGGCAAACACCGACTGCGCACAGTTAAAGCCGTTTGCATGATAGTTCAATGCTTTTTGTCCGATATCCATAGCTTCCCTCCTGTAAAAAAGCCCCCTGTCCTAAGACAGAGGGCGTTAAAAACGCGGTACCACCTCTATATGCTCTCTCCTCGCGGATAAAGCCTCGGTGAGTTCGTGACTCATACGCTGTATCGGGCGCACCCGTCATCGCCTACTGAAGCTTCAGCGAGCCGCTCCGAGCCGTATTCATTCATCCTCGCTCTCCCCTTTTCAGCAGCCAGGGTCTCTCTGCGCAGCTAAAATGAACTACTCCTGCTCTTCATCGCGTTATCGAAGCAAATTATACTAAACTATCTGCCTCTTGTCAACTTATATTTATCCGCCGCCGCAAGCTGCTCCTCTGCTCCTGCAAGCGTAGTTTCCGTGACGATATCGCCGCCGTACAGTCTTGCAAGCTCCATGCGCCGTCCCTGGCGGTCAAGCTCCTTTACCACAGTGAAGGTTTTTCCGCTGCGCTCGGCCTTCTCAATCTTATCATGACTGTCCGCCAGCGCCGCTATCTGCGGCAGATGCGTTATGCACAGAACCTGCTTGCCGCGTGAAAGATCGCTCATTTTCTCTCCCACGCGCTGAGCCGCTATGCCGGATACGCCGGTGTCTATCTCGTCGAACACCATTGTCTCGATCGGGTCATTATCGGAGAAGGCTGTTTTCATAGCAAGCATTATGCGGCTCAGCTCGCCGCCTGAGGCTATCTTCGATATGCGCCCGAGCTCCATACCGGCGTTTGCGGATATGAGAAAGCGCACATTGTCAGCTCCCGTGCGGTCAAAGCCGAGTTCGTTTTCTATAGGCTCAACGGAGACCTTGAAGCGAACCGAGGGCATGCTGAGATCCCGAAGCTCACTGCAAATGCGCGCTTCGAGCTTTTTTGCAGCCTCCGTGCGGCTGTCAGTAAGTTCTGCTGCCTTTTTAACGCAGTTATCCCTGCGCTCCCTGAGCTGCCGCTCGAGCTTTTTCAGCATATCATCGGAATATTCGAGCATGGACAGCTCCTTTCTGCTGTCGTCAAGGAGCTCAAGCATCCCCTTCTCATCGGTATTATATTTTCTGCTCAGGCGTTTTAAGAGCGCCGTGCGAGTTTCGATGCGGTCATATTCGTCAGGAGAAAACTCAAGACCGTCGCGGAAATCGCGTATGCGCTCGGCAGCGTCGTATATGAGCGCGGAGGCGTTTCCGAGGATATCGGCTGTTTCGCGCAGTCCGTCGGATATGACGGCGGCACGGCTGACGAGAGCAGATGCTTCGTCAATGAGCGATGCTGCGTTTTCATCGCAGGCGTAGAGCGCACTGTAGGCTCCGTCAAGCGCTTCGGTGAGCTTTTCGGAGTTTCGCAGCAGCTCGCGTCGGGCTATCAGCTCGTCCTCCTCGCCCACCCTGAGCTGGGCGTTTTCAAGCTCTTCGATCCTATATCTCAGGCTATCGGCAAGACGTTCTTTTTCAGCCTCGTCCATAGAAAGCCGGTCTATTTCGCGCTTGCATACGGCATATTCCTTATACGCCTCGGCAAACAGTGAACGCTCTTTGCCGGTTTTTCCGAAGCCGTCGAGATAAGCAAGATGCGATGCCTCGTCCATTAGCTGACGCCCGTCGTTCTGACCGTGGATATCCAGCAGCAGCGAGCCGAGCTGTCTGAGCTGCGATACCGTCACCGGATTTCCGCACACACGGCAGCTGTTTTTTCCGTCGGCGGATATCTTGCGGCGGATGATTATCTCGTCCTCGGGCTCAAAATCATTTTCCTCGAACCATTTTGCCGCGGCATCGGTCTCAAAAACCGCCGACACGATGCCGTATTCAGCCCCGCTGCGTACAAGCTCACGGCTCGTACGCGCACCGAGCACGGCAGAAAGCGAGTCAACGATGATGGACTTGCCCGCGCCGGTTTCGCCCGTCAGCACGGTAAGGCCGCCGCCGAACTCGATATCCGCCTTTTCAATTACAGCAATATTTTCGATATGCAGCTGTGTAAGCATGGGAGACCCCTTTATCAGAACATTTCATCTATCTCGTGGCAGAGCTCCTCCGCCGCCTTGTTATCCTTCATTGCCAAAAACGCCGTATCGTCACCGGCAAGAGTACCGACAAGAGTGTCGATATGCATCGAGTCAAGCGTTGAGCAGGCCGCCGACGCAAGGCCGGGCAGTGTTTTTATGACTATTATATTTTGTGCGACCGCGTAGGAGGTCACACCCTCGCGGAATATTTTGCGCAGACGCATCACTCGGTCGTTATTGCGCGATTTTCCGCTGACAACATAGTGATATCTTCCGTTGCTGCCGAGCTCTTTTACAAGGTGCAGCTGCTTTATATCTCTTGAAAGCGTTGCCTGAGTGCTGGGAATACCATGCTCGGCAAGCGCTTGTATAAGCTGTGCCTGCGTCTCTATCTCCTTCTCGGAGATTATCTTGAGAATAACGCTTTGTCTTGAATCCTTCAATTGAGTGCCCCCCTTCAGTCAACTCTGTATTGCAGCTTGTCAAAGGTAGAATCGTAAAAGCTGCGCTCTCCGAGGTAGATGAGATTTGCTACCTTCATTGATCTGCTCACGATAACGATATCCTCGTTTGCAAGCTCAAATCCGTCTGTTCCGTCAACGGATACATAGGCTCGTCTGTCATGCAGCTTTTCTGCCATTACGCTTATTTTATGATCGGATGACAGCACGAAGCTTCTTGCTCCGATATAGTGTGCGCATATTGGCGATACTATGAGATTTTTTGCCTCGGGTTCAACTATCGGGCCTCCGGCGGACATGGAATAGCCCGTAGAGCCTGTCGGTGTCGATATGATTATACCGTCGCCGGAATAGCTCATTATGCGCTCCTTGTCGCACCAAGCGGTGAGCTTTATGCAGTCGCCCATGCCGTGGATCACGGCATCGTTAAGGCCGACATCGGCATAGATGACCTCGCCTTCTCTGATAAGCTCGGCATCTATCATCATCCTGAAGCTCGATGAATAGTTTCCGGCTGCGGCCTCGAGTATTAGCTCTATATCCTCCGGTTCAAGCGATGCCATGAAGCCCTTCGTGCCGAGATTTATGCCGAGCATCGGTATCTCGGTGTGATTAAGATATCTTGCCGTATGCAGAATGGTACCGTCGCCGCCGATAACTATGAACAGATCGGCACGGTCGGCGACCGCGCTCCATGCCGTAAGCTCCACGTCACTGGGAATAACGGCAGCATCGTGTGCACCGAACACAGGACACACGGCGGTTTTGTAGCCGCTTCTTTGCAGCATATCTCTTGCCTTTTTTGTAAGCTCAAGGCCGGAATCCCTGTAGGGATTCGGGCACAAAACGATAAGTTTAGCCATTTTGACCTCACAGTTTTTCGTGCGAGGCATCAACGACTGCCTGCGCATCTATGATGGGTGCATCAAATATGCCTTTTTTCATGAAGCACAGATACTCTCTGTTGCCTTCCGGTCCCTTTATGGGAGAAAAGTCAAGTCCCATGACCGTCATGCCGACGCTCGGCGCAAAATCCAATATGCTTTTAATGACGGCAAGGTGGACATTTTTATCGCGGACAACGCCCTTTTTTCCGACCTCTTCTCTGCCGGCTTCAAACTGCGGCTTTATAAGGCAGATAAGCTCTCCCTCATCCCTAAGAAGAGAGCACACGGCAGGCAGCACGAGCTTTATGGATATAAACGAAAGATCCATCACCGCCATGTCGATCGCCTCGGGTATCTGCTCGGAGCTTATGTATCTTATATTCGTGCGCTCCATATTCACAACGCGCTCATCCTGCCTGAGACTCCAGGCAAGCTGTCCGTATCCGACATCGACCGAATATACCTTAGCTGCGCCGTTTTTCAGCAGAACGTCTGTAAAGCCGCCGGTTGATGCGCCGCAGTCGATGCACACCTTATCCGTCGGATCGGCAGGAAACACCTTGAGCGCCTTTTCAAGCTTGAACCCTCCGCGGCTGACGTACGGAAGCGCAGCTCCCTTTACCTCAACGTCTGCATCGGGAGATACCTGCATTCCGGGCTTGTCGGCGCGCTGTCCGTCAACAAAGACGAGGCCGCTCATTATTGTGGTTTTTGCTCTTTCCCTGCTCTCGGTAAGGCCGAGGTCAAAAACAAGCTGATCGAGTCTGATCTTTTTCATGCTTCACCCCTGACCAGCTTTTCCGCTTCGTTTGTCAGACTTTCCGCATCAAGGCCGCAGTGTGCTATAAGCTCGGGAACAGTACCCTGAACGACTATGCCGCTGCCGAGGTTGGGCGTATACGCTGCGTTTATCTTGACGCCCATGCGTTCTGCGTTGGCGAGAATATCGTCTGCGATGCAGCCGCTGCTGCACACCTGCTCGCTCATGAGAAAACGGCCTGTTTTCTGCATGGATGCAATAATATCTCCGTAATATGCGCTGTCGAGCCTTGAAAGCTTGAACACATCGGCGTGTATTCCCTTGTCTGAAAGCGCGTCCGCCGTATCGAGCGCGATATTGATATCCGTGCCATAGGCTGTGATGGTTATATCGCTGCCGCTGCGAAGCTTAACGCAGCCGTCGAGCATGCAGTCTGTATACCTCCCCTCGCCTCCTCGCGGATAGCGTATAGCGACGGGACCCGACATGCGGTTTACAGCCTCGTCAAGCATCGCCTCAAGCTCGGCAAAGCTCGCGGGACACAGCAGCTGCATGTGTGGTACGGAGCGCAGATAGCTCACATCGAACGCACCGTGATGCGTTTCGCCGTCGCTGCCTACAAGTCCCGCTCTGTCAACGCAGAACACGACGTGCAGATCCTGAAGCGAAACATCATGTATCAGCATGTCATATGCACGCTGGAGAAAGCCTGAATATATTGCAACAACGGGCGTGAGTCCCTGCTTTGCCATACCTGCTGCCATTGCCACCGCGTGCTCCTCTGCTATGCCTACATCAAAGAAGCGGCTCGGAAACCTATCTGCAAACCCAGTAAGCCCCGTTCCTGCGCACATGGCGGCGCTTATGGCGACGATATCGTGATTTATCTCGGCAAGCTGCGTGAGCTTTTTTCCGAACACTGACGAAAAGCAGGGCTTTGATACCGGCATCTCACCGGTCGCAGGGTCAAATTTACCGACACCGTGATATTTGTCGGGGTGCTCCTCGGCGTATTTGCAGCCCTTGCCCTTTTTGCTTATTACATGCACGAGCACGGGCTTATTCATTTCCTTTGCCCAGCGTATGACCGTTTCAAGCTGATCGACGTCGTGACCGTCAACAGGCCCGAGGTAGTAAATGCCCATGGAATCGAACATATTCGAAGGCAATATCGACTTTTTGAGAGCTTCCTTGGCCTTATGGCTTGCGTTATACAGACCGTTCATGCCGCTGACGGCCTGCTTATACCAGCGCTTGAAGTTTATATAGCCCGGCTTTACGCGCTCTTTTGACAGAAGCTTTGCCATGCCGCCGACATTGCCGTTTATGCTCATGCCGTTGTCGTTCAGGATAATGACGATAGGCTCACTGCTGCCGCCGACATTGGCAAGCCCCTCATAGGCAAGACCGCCGGTGAGCGCACCGTCTCCGATAACGGCACATACGCTGTACTTTCCGCCCTTTATCGTCCTTGCCCTTGCCATCCCGTAGGCTACGGATACGGAGTTGGATGCATGCCCTGCTATAAATGCGTCGTCGTCGGCCTCATAGGGCTTTGGAAAGCCCGAAAGTCCGCCGTAGCAGCGCAGCGTGCCGAAGGCATCGCGTCTTCCCGTTATTATCTTATGCGCATAGCTCTGATGCCCGACATCGAACACGATCCTGTCAACGGAGCTGTCATACACTCTGTGCAGCGCGACAGTGAGCTCTACCGTTCCTAAATTGGAGGCAAGGTGGCCGCCGGTCTTTGAAACGCCGTCGATTATGAACTCTCTGAGCTCGCTGCAAAGCTGAGGAAGCTCGCTCTTATCCAGCCGCTTTATATCGTTTGAAGAATTTACTTTATTTAAAATATTCAAAATAAGGCCTCGAAATCAATTAAATATTCGCAATACTCGCTATTTTAGCTATTATATCTTACATAATAACAAACCGCGGAGAATTTTACAATAGACATTCACCGCGGTTTTACGAATTATTCACTTTAATTTTTTCTCGTTACCATGGAATCGGCAAGATCACAGAGAAATTCCGTGTCCTCAAAAGCCGCTTTAAGAACATTTTTTGCCTGTTCTGTCAGCTTTTCTATCATTTCCATGCACTTAGCCTCGCCGAGCAGAGCCATATATGTATTTTTATGCTCCTGAGCGTCCGAGCCGACAGGCTTTCCGAGCTCCTCGCTTGTGCTTATGACATCAAGGATATCGTCACGGATCTGGAACGCCGCTCCGACACAGGCACCGTACTGCGCGGCGGCATCGAGCATTTCAGCGCTGCCGCCTGCCGCGGCAACACCCATGCGGCAGGCCGCTATGAGCAGAGCGCCGGTCTTGTGCGAATTTATGTCGTTGAGCTCATCCTCGGAAAGGATCCTGCTCTCTCCAATCATATCAAGATACTGCCCCGCGCACATTCCGTCGCAGCCGACGGCATCGGAGAGTATCTCAACGCAGTTGATCCTCGACTCTGCGGGGAGCTCGCTGCGGGCTATCGTGCCGAAGGCCTCGGCCTGAAGCGCATCGCCGGCAAGCGTTGCCGTACATTCGCCGTAAACGACATGATTTGTCGGCTTTCCGCGGCGAAGCTCGTCGTTGTCCATGCACGGAAGATCGTCGTGGATAAGGCTGTATGTGTGCAGCATTTCAATTGCGCAGGCAACGGGCAGCGCCTTTTTTACATCGCCGCCGGATATACGGCAGAACTCGAGCACAAGCATGGGACGTATGCGCTTTCCGCCCGCCGTAAGGCTGTAGCGCATGGATTCAAGCAGACCGTCATAGCTCAGACCCGACGGAGTAAAAAACTCCGAAAGCCTTGCGTCTACAAGCTTTTTATATTCGTTTGCCGTCATATCATTCACCAAACGGGAGCTCTTCCGGCTCGCCGTCCTGACCTTTTCTGAGCTTTACGACCTTCTGCTCGGCTTCGTTGAGCAGAGTGTCGCAATTGGATATGAGAGCCGTACCCTCCTCGAAAAGCTTGAGCGATTCGCTCAGCGGAGCGTCGCCGCGCTCAAGAAGCTTCACTATCTCGTCAAGCCTCTTTACCGATTCCTCAAAGCTTAATTTTGCTTTAGCCATGGCTTTTTGCCTCACTTTCATCTACAGTGCAATTTATAAGCCCGTCGCTGACGGCGAGGCTTAACCTATCGCCCTTTTTCACGTCGCCGGCGCTTTTGATAAGCTCGCCTTTTTCGTTTGACGCTATCGCATATCCCCTGCCGAGTACCTTGAGAGGACTCATTGCATCCAGAGCAGACGCAAGCGCAACAAACTTGTGCCTGTTTGCCGCATTGGTCTTCTCCGCGGCGGCTATGAGCTTTCCGCGCACATAGTCAAGCTCCGTGCGCTTTGTATCGACATAGGTCATGGGATCACGCAAAACACGGCGGCTTTTTATATCGTCAAGGCGCGTACTCATACGGCTTATGCTTTTCTGCATGGCCTGCGTCTGGCGTATATCCATATTCATGAGCCATTCGCGCATCTCAGCCTCGTCGGGAACGGCGATCTCAGCTGCGTTTGAGGGCGTGGATGCGCGGACATCGGCGACGTAGTCGGCGATGGTGACGTCCGGCTCATGACCGACGGCGGATATCACCGGAAGCTCGGATTCATATATTGCCCTTGCGACACGCTCGTCGTTAAAGGCCCACAGATCCTCGATAGAGCCGCCTCCGCGGCCTGTTATTATCAGGTCTGCGACCTTGTAACGGTTTGCATAGCGTATCGCTCCGACTATCTCCGGCGGAGCCTCAACGCCCTGAACGCGCACCGGCAGCAGGACTACCTTTGTCATGCTCCAGCGCGTTCCGAGTATGCGTATCATATCGTGGACGGCAGCTCCGGCTGACGAGGTGATGATCGCGATCTTCTCGGGAAACGGCGGAAGAGGCTTCTTGTGCGAAGGATCGAAAAGTCCCTCGGCGGCAAGCTTTTTCTTCAGCTGCTCATAGGCTATCTGCAGATCGCCCGTTCCCTCCGGTATAAGATCGGTGCAGTAAAGCTGATATGCTCCGTCACGGGGAAAAACCGATACACGGCCAAAAGCAGTGACACCCATTCCGCTTTCCGGACGAAAGCGCAGCTTGGACGCACTGCTTTTAAACATGACGCATCTGAGACTGCTCTCGGCATCCTTCAGCGTAAAGTAGTGATGTCCCGACGGATATATCTTGTAGTTTGACAATTCGCCGCGCACACAGACCTTGTTAAGGACAGGCTCGCCGTCTATAAGCGTCTTTATTATCTGGTTGAGCTCGGATACGCTAAGGCATTCCTGATCCATCACACTGTCACCGTCTCATCCTCAGCTTCGGAGCTGTCGCCTTCGGAGAACTCACCGCGCATTATACCTCCGAGAATGCCGTTTATAAACGAAACAGTCTCCGGCTCGTCATAGCCCTTGGCAAGCTCTACAGCCTCGTTTATCGCAGCGCTTGCAGGAATATCGTCCATATATACTATCTCGCTGACGGCGCAGCGGAGAATAGCCATTGCGGTTTTGGACATTCTCTCCGGCTTCCAGCCCTGAGCGTATTTTTCAATAAGCTTGTCTATCTGGATGCGATAGTCGTAAGCCGTTGTGACCAGACGGGAGATATACTCCTGCTGCTTCTTTTCAGGGTATTCCGAAAACAGCTCGTTTTCTGCGGCAAGGGTCTCGTAATACTCCTTATTGAAGAACTGCTCAAGCAGCTCGCTGACGGGCTTTTCATTTGCGCTCACATAAAAGCTGAGCTGCACCGCTATCTCTCTGGCGGTAGTTCTCTTCATTATATAATACCTCGTATCTTACTTTTCAAATGCCACGCCCGAAACGTGAACATTTATCTCCGCTTTTTCGATGCCGGTCACAGCGTGAACAAGCTCCGAGACGGAGTTCTGGACATCGTGTGCAACATTTACGATATTGCAGCCGTAGCGGACGAGAATAATAACGTCAGCCTTGACGGTATCGTCTATTATCTGAACGGTGATGCCCTTGGACATGGTCTTTATGCCGATGAGCTCGGCGATCTCGCCGGTCGTGGTGTTTGATATTGCAGCAACGCCGTCTACCTCGGTGACTGCCGTGCGCACCATTGCGGAAATGACTTCCTCGGATATGTTTATGCTGCCGTTTTCGACCTTGCAGCTAATGTAATTATCACTCATAATGTGCCTCCATCATGTCTGCACCGATGATGCAGAAATCTTGTCACAGTATTGTACCACAACGCAGAGCAAAAATAAAGAAAAAAGACGGGAAAACCCGTCTTTTTTTACGATGGCACTTCTATTACGTTTAGCTGGGAGGCAGTGTATGAGGTCTCGGAGGTCACGGTCTCGGTTATTCTGGCAACCGCAGCCTCACTGAGTCCCTCCTGCGGAGCGGGCACGGCAACGGTTATGCCGTCCTCGCTCATGTAAACGACGCAGTCGGAAAAATCCTTTGCCAGCAGCTTGTTTTCAAGCTGCGACTCCTTCATGGAGTAGTTCGCCATTGCCGAGATCGAGGTCATGGCAGAATCTATGGTCTCCTGCGAGGCCGTGTCGGACTTTACCGCGTCCTCGAGCATTTTCATTGCCTCGTCACGCGATACCTGACGGTTAAGCCGTGCCTCGGCAAAATAACCGCCGGAGCTTTTAGTATTTGCCGCTTCGTAGGCCTCGTTTGCTGCCTGCATAGCAGCATCCTCTGCCTTTACCATTGCAGGGTCTGCCGTTCCCCACTTGTTGTTGTACGACCAGTTGAGATAAACCGCCGCGCACACGAGCAGCAGTACCGCTGCGACGGTCGCATTTCTTTTCAGATGCTTCATTTTACCCTCCTATATTCGGCGCAGTTTTTATTACCTGAATGCTATCGCTTGAAAAGCCCGTGAAGGCTTCTGCGGCCTTGATCACTGACAGGCGCACGGCGGCGTTTTCCGCCCCGTCACAGACGATGACAGCTCCCGCGTCTGACAGAAGCACGGATGCATTCCCAACGCCGTCGCATTTCCGAAGCACGGCGGCAAGGCGCTGCTCATCTGTCTGCGCACTGTCATCCGAGCCCGCGCCGCCTGCCGGCAGCAGCATTATTATGAGTCCCAGAACAAGCGCCAGCAGCGGATATTTGAATTTGTCGAAGAAGTTCTTTAATTTATCCGTCATTTGCTTCCACGCTCCAATCCTGATGCTCAATGCTTATACCGAGCTGCGCCGCAATACAGTCGGAGAGCTTATTCTTCTGCTCCTCGCTTATATTGGCTTTTATGCTTAGCTCATGCGGATACCAGCAGCCTTCGCCGCTCCAAAGTGCCGTCACGCAGACCTCGGATATCTCCGCGCCCAGCTCAGCGGCTTTGTCCAATATATATGCCTCGCACTCGTCCTCTATGATAGTTCGGTTCAAATTCTTGCTGTAGTCCTCGCCCTGCTGCGTATACCGCTGTGCATCGAGCTTATATTTTGAAAGCGCCCTTGAATAGGCATCAAGATCAAGCTTACCGAGCGGCGAGACAACGGCGGTGCACATGGCAACGGCGCAGATAAGGCCAAGAGCCTTCTTAACACGCCCCTCCGGTGTGAGCATCATGGCTATCGAGCAGACTATGCCGGTATATATTACTGCGTGCAGCCATTGAGAAAAAAACTCCGGCATCACCCGCCCACCGCCTTTATTGATATTGCCATGGATACGAACAGGATTATTGCACAGCAGCCGGCAAGCCCGAGGATCATTCCTATCGCCGAGCCTATGCAGTCAGCCAGTGACGAGAGCCTTTGACATCCAAAGGCTCTGACTGCCGCCGCTGCGAGCTTATAGCCGAGATAATTGACCGCCATTACCGCAAACGGCGATATGCAAATGGCAAGTAGTGCGAGCATGCCGAACACGCCGATAGTATTGCGCATAGCCTCCGCTCCCGCGACGACTGTGGATGCAGCATCCGATATTATACTGCCTACAACGGGCAGCACTGTGGATATTGCGGTTTTTGCAAGCTTTGACGCAACTGCGTCTCCGCCGGAGGCCACGACAGAGCTTATGCTGATATATACAGTGAAGCCGAGAGCGGCAGCGATCATCAGCAGCGTGCTCAGCCGTTTTAAAAATGCTGCGATCCCGCCGAGGCACTTATTACCGAACGAGGCCGCCGCTATACCGGCGGCAAGGTAGGCGCAGATGATAGGCAGAATGAGCCCCTGCGCGAGCGTTACAAACGAATCCATAAATAAAACCGAGGCTGCATATCTAACCGTTGACGAGGATAGCGTACCGCAGGCGGCGGAGGCCGCGCACATGGCCGGAAGCAGCGTTTTTGAAAAGCCCGAGAGCGCCGTTATGACCTCCGTGCCCGACGAAATGAACGAATGAACGTCCCCGACGCTTATCAGCGCTATCGCCGCGCAGCCGCCGAGCGATACATAATCCGGAGCATCGTCACAGAACAGCGTGAGCACGGCGCAGATAAGAGCTACGGCGATTATGCTTACGATACGCTTAATAACGCCGTCTATACCGCCGGATACGGTCTCGGCAAATACGCTGCCGAGCCTATCGAGCCCCTCCTGCGGCGACTGTGCCGTATCGCCGACAAGCTCTTCGGCATAGTCGGGGAGCGAATCGTGAAGCTGCTCCTCGTCATACGGCTCGGCGCGGCACGGAGTTATGAGAAAAAGCGAAAACATAAGAATAAACATGAGCTTTTTCATAGCATGCCTCCTATCGTATCCATAAGCGCAGTGATAAGAGGAAGCGCCGTGAACAGCGCGGCGGCAGTGCCCAGAAGCTCGATGGATGAGGCGATCCCGCTCTGCCCTGCGTCTTTGCACAGACCGGAGCTGAGCTTTACGATCATTGCAATGCCGGTGCATTTGATTATCGGCGCAAACAAAACAGAGCTGAGGCCTGTCTGCGATACGGCACGGTCAATAAGCTCAAGTATACTGCCGAAAAGCTGCGCTGCGGCAAAGCATATCACAGCCGCTGCTGCGATAGCGGCTGCAAGGCCGATCTCCTGATTGTTCTTTTTGATGAGA
Organism: Bacteroidaceae bacterium; assembly: GCA_963608145.1. GTDB lineage: Bacteria > Bacillota > Clostridia > Oscillospirales > Oscillospiraceae > F23-B02. The sequence continues at coordinate 31,418 of CAVDFD010000003.1, forward strand.
AGGATGCACAGCGAGGAGATCATTGCAATGGCCGAGGCCTTTATAGCTATATCCATCAGAGTGCAAACAGGTCTTTTATGAGCGAAAACAGCTCGCTTATTTTCTGAACAACGACGATCAGCACAACGACCAGCGCTGCTATCGTTGTCATGAGCGCCTGCTCGTCCCTCCCCGAGCGCGACAGCAGGATGTTCAGGACCGCAACCAGAATACCGACGGCGGCAATTTTGAATATAAGCTCAACTTCCATTTTTCCTCCAGTATTCATATCAGCACAAGGGCGATAATGAGCCCCGCCGCGCAGCCGAGGCCAATGTACATTCTTTTATCTGCACTGAGCGTTTCTCGCAGCTTGCGCTGCTCTGCCGATATATCGCCGATGCAGCGGTCGAGAGCTGCACACTGCATGGAGCTTTCATATCTTCCGAGACTGCTGCCGAGCGCTTTTACCGCCGACAGCGAGCTCGGCGGCAGAATTTGCAGACAGCTTACAGCGGCATTTGACCATATATCGCAAAAGGCTTGCTCACCGAGCTTTGAAAAATCACAGCTGACTCTGTGCAGAAACTTCTCCGTATCGCCGGAGGCGGCACCGGATACAATGCGCAGAGCCTCATCCAGAGGCACGGCACGGGAGCATATCTCGCTTTTAAGAAGCGTAAAAGCGTTTATAAGCTCAGCGCAGGTCTTGTCCTTTTCACCTATGCTGCGCGCTTTTATAAACCCTGCCGCGGCACAGCCGAGCATTATGAGCATTGCGCCGATAAAGCTCATTGCAGCGCCTCCCATTTGTAGCTGCGCACGCCGCCGGAGCACTCGATTATCACAGCAGCCGTAAAAATACCCTGATCTATGAGAGCACGGTATACGGTACGGCTTTTAAGCTCGGCTGTCGATGCCGCATGAGCCGACGCGATAACGCGCACTCCGCAGCCGGAAGCCGCGGCAATGGCCGCGCAGTCGTCGGGAGACGATATCTCGTCCATGACTATAAGCTGCGGATTCATTGCACGAAGCAGCATCATTACAGCCTCTGCCTTAGGAATATCCGACATCACATCGCTCGCAGGACCGATATCAAACTGCGGCCTGCCTTGATACACGGCGGCTAACTCACCCCTCTCGTCGGCAACCGATACTCTTATGCCGGAGGCGGAGAGGTACCTTATGCATTCGCGCAGCAATGTTGTTTTTCCTCCGCCGGGCGGTGAGATTATAAGCGTATTATCGCGGCTCCGGTACAGCTTTTCCGCCGCCTCGCCGCCGCAGGCGCGCACCTCGTGCGGTATGCGTATCGACACGGAGCTTATATCACGAAGTCCAGTTACCGCGCCGCCGGATATTATCCCCGTACCGCACACCCCGAGGCGCAGACCGAAGCCGCAGCTTATAAAGCCTCTGGCCATATCCTGCTGCACGGTATGTAAGGATGCTCGCGTCGCTTTTTCCAGAACGCAGGCAATGTCGGCGCAGCTTACAGGGCAGTCGGATATGGGTACTTCCCTGCCGCCTGTAAGCGCGGTGGGCATGCAGCCTGTCCTGAGCCGGAACTCCTCGGCATTTTCAAAGCCCTCGCCGATAGCTGCCGCCGTTTTCAGCGGCAGCAGCCTAACGGCTTCATCATATGCGCTTATCATGCTATATAACGGGGATGAGCAGCAGCCGGTCATCCGGCTCACCGTCAAGTTCGTTTATGAGCTTTATCAGCTCAATATCCGATCCGTACTTCTTTGCAAGGCTCCACAGATCGCCGTCCGTGCAGCGGCACATGTATAACGAAGCGTCGCCTCGTGAGCGCTCAAGCTCAGTCAGCTCGACCCCGTTTACCATGCTCACGCTGCTGCCCGCAAGATACCGCAGGGTAAGCGTGAGCGTGATAGCAGCGCTTATATTGCTGCCCGCGGCGGAGGCGCTGATGCTTATCTTATCGGCGCAGACAGCGTCCGGGAGTCTGCCGCCGTTAAGCTCAAGCTGCGCCTTGCCTCTTACGCGGCAGGCTCGCAGCTCACCCTCACGGTCCTTATACACGATATCTGCCGTAACGGGGACGAGCACCTCTGTCTCTCCTGCCTCGGGGCAGCCGGCAGAGGCGCTTGAAAATACGATCTCAGCTGCGCCGTAATCCGAATTATACGAAAGAGTGACGCTTACGTTCTGCTTGTGCTCCCATGCCTCGGCCAGATAATTGAGCTCGGATGTGCTCAGGCAAAGCTGCCGTGTGCACGAGTAAGCGTCGCTTATAAAGCTTATGCTCTGCTCCTGAAGGCATATAAGCTGTATCGCGGCACGGATATCGGCTGAGAGCCTGCTGTCAAATGCCTCAAAATATTGACCGGTCAGCATGGCGCAGGACGATACATCAACATCCGTGCAGCCGTCCGGCAGATTGAAAAGCTGCGAAAACGGGAGCGAAAACCTCGCAGTCTGCGGAATGCCGGATACGATGCAGACGGCCTCGATATCCGCCGTGCCCTTGACGATGAGCTTTGTGCCGACAGTCTCGCTGCCGACAAGATTTATACTGCTGAATGCTTTTACGAAGTCTCCGCCGATAAATGCTTCCGGCAGCTCGAGCTCATCTTCGATGCTCAGCGTTTTTTCGGAAACGAGCGCTATGCTTTTGCATTTAAGTTCTTCGGTTTTGAAAAACAGCTTATCCTGCGCCTCGGCAGGCGGCTCCGACCAGCACACATCGGCATATTTGAAGCTGCGCTGCTCCATGGAAATGTCTGCGCTCAGTGATATTTTTCTCGGATTTACGGCTTTCGCGTCAACATACAGTGAAACGAGCCTTGTTACGGCAATGCTTGTGCTGTCCGCTCCCTCGGCATCAAAGTGCAGCTCAAACGGTATGCTCCCTCCTGCAATGCGCACGCCGTCGCCGGACTCGGGAACATAAAAGACAGTTGCATCTATCTCTCCGGCGATTTTTACGGCATCCTGACTGACGAGCTTTTCGCGTATTCTGCACTGATAACGGCAGCAGAGAATACGCATGATATCCTCCAGCGTATCCGGAACTATAAGCTCGGTGCCGCAGTGAGCCTCGGATACCGAGCTGCACAGCTTTTTATAGGCGCAGCCTTCCCTGCTTTTAAGTTCGATCTTCATGGCATTTCTCCTTAAACTTGCTTTTGTACATACTATGCCGCCCGTCTCGGCTTAATGACAGCGAATGAGCCACACACCGAGGCAAATGAGCGCCGCAGCCAGCATGAACCACCAGAACTGCGTGGGCAGTATGAGTGAGAGGATTATTATGATACCCGAAGCTATTGCAGCAAGAGCGAAAAACGCACACGGACCTTTACGCAAAAAACCGCCTCCAGCACACGCATTTTATAAAACGTATGCCGGAGGCGGTCTGAATATTCTATTTGTTTTCCCAGAAGCGATTTTTGGCTGCCAGCTCATAAAGCCGCGCATATGAGTCGTATCTGCTTTTTTTGATGCTCCCGTCCCTGACGGCGGCTGTAACCGCGCAGCCCGGCTCTTTTAAATGAGCGCAGTCGGCAAAGCGGCATGAGCCGATATATTTTTTGAAGTCACGGAAATCGTACTGAAGCTCGGCCTTGTCGATCGTCTGCATCATTTCTATCTCAAACGAGGCAAAGCCGGGGGTATCGGCGATATATGTGCCGTCTCCCGCGTCAAACAGCTCGACGTGGCGCGTCGTGTGCCGCCCTCGGCCAAGCTTTTCGCTGACCTCACCCACCTGAAGGCTCAGTCCTGGGAGCATTGCGTTTAGTATACTCGATTTCCCCACGCCTGAGTTGCCTGTGAAGGCGCATATCCTGCCGTTCAGGGCAGCCCTTAGCTCAGATATCCCCGCGCCCGTTTCTGCGCTGACCCTATAGGTCTCAAAGCCTGAGGCTGAATAGATATCGTACAGCTCATCGGCAGGGTCAATGTCTGTTTTATTTATGCAGACCACCAGCTCGCAGTCGGCTTCCTCTGTTATAACGGACACTCTGTCTATTAAAAACGGGTCTGTCACGGGATTTGTATTGGCTGCTATAAATACGAGCGCGTCTATATTGGCGACGGCAGGACGGATGAAAAAGTTCTTACGTTCCGCTATCGAGGTGACATAGCCCTTTGCTCCGTCAGGGTCAAAGCTCACCCTGTCACCCACCATGGGCGACGTTCCGTCGAGCCGGAATTTTCCGCGTGCACGGCATTCGTAGAGCTTATCATCCGAGCTTACATAGTAAAACCCGCTGAGTGCTTTGACAATAGTTCCGTCCATTCAGCCACCGCTCCCCGAGGGGCCGGAGGATATCGTTATGGATATCTTGGTGTGCTCCTCGACCTTGGTGTTGGCAGCAATATTCTGCTCTATGACCGTTCCCGCGTCAAGCTCACTCTCGGCGCTCGTTATAGTGCCTATGCTCAGATTACTGCTTTCTATCTTTGCTATGGCAGCATCCTTGGACAAGCCCTTGAGCTGCGGCACGACCGTCATGACCGTCTGCGGGCCTGTGCTTATGATTATCTTTATCTCAGAGCCTTCTTCTGCGGCGGCATCGGCAACGGGGTCTGTGCTTATGACATAGCCCTTTGTTATGCTGTCAGACGGTGCCTGCTCCAGAGAGTATGTGAAGCCGGCATCCTGAATCATGCTTATGGCCTCTTCTCTCTCCCGATTTACGATGTCGGGCACCTTGAGGAGCCGCTTTTCCTCGTCAACCGTTTCCGCTGCGCACACAAGCTCAACAACGATCTTGCTGCTTTTGTCGCTTACAGTCTTGCTGCGCTCGGCCTCGGGACTCTGCGACAGGATGATACCGTACTCATGCTCAAGATCGACCTTGAAGGTGACCTTGAAGTCGTATATCTTTTTATAATCCTTATCGTTTATAACGTCCTCATAGTAGCGGCCTACAAAGTTATCGACCTTGACCTTTACGGGATCTGAGAACAGATCCTTGAGGAAATATCCGTTTAAGAACACAAAGCCGATTATCACGAACAGCAAAACCGCCAGAATGCCGGAGCTGAGCGCGATCTTTCTGCTTCTGCGGCTGCGCTGAGCTCTGCGTCGAGGCTGCTCGTCGCTGTCTATAAGTACGGCCTCGGAGTCCTCGAGAACATGGGCTGCGAGGCTCTGGGTTTTATACTGCTCAAGCTCATTCAAAAGCTCGCCTGCCGTCTGGTAGCGCTCGTTTATATCAGAATCCATTGCCTTGAGGCAGATGCGTTCAAGCTCCTCGGGGATATCGGGAACTATATCACGCGGGCTGACGGGATCGGTGTTCATATGCTTTACGGCGACCTCAACGTCGGATGCCCCGACATACGGCAGCTTTCCTGTCAGCATTTCGTACATGACTATGCCGAGAGAATATATATCGCTTCTCGCATCGGGGGCCTGACCGCGTGCCTGCTCGGGGGCTATATAGTGCACCGAGCCGACTGTCTCGCCGTTATTTTCCTCAATATCGCTCTCAAGCGAGGCTATGCCGAAATCGGCGACCTTTATCATACCGTCCTTGAGCAGCATTATGTTCTGCGGCTTTATGTCGCGGTGGATGATGCCCTTGCTGTGCGCATGCTCAAGGGCTTTGGCGATCTGAATGCTGAAATTTAGCACCTCGGACGGGTCGAGAACGCTTTTCTTCTGTAAATACTGCTTGAGCGTTATACCGTCAATGAGCTCCATGACGATATACTCAATATCGTCGCTGTGGCTTACATCGTACACAGAAACTATGTTCGGATGCGAGAGCATGGCAACAGCCTGAGACTCTGCCCGAAAACGCCGCCTAAGCTCGGTGTTTGCCGCCGTATCGTCACGCATGATCTTGACCGCATCGTATCTGTTGAGCCTGTGGCACAAAGCCTTGTACACATTCGCCATACCGCCCGAGCCTATCAGCTCGATGATCTCATAGCGATCGTCAAGGATCCTTCCTATATATTTATCAGTACTGTTTCCCATAATAGCACCTTTAATATCAAATCTTGATCAGAACAACAGAGACATTGTCTCTCGCTCCGCGTGCAAGCGCAAGCTCCATCAGTCCCGAGCATACGTCCTTGGGCAGGGAGTTTTCCTTGAAGTGATCGTGTATCTCCTTGTCACTGACCATATTGCTCAGTCCGTCAGAGCAAAGCAGTATTCCGTCACCTCGGTGCAGCGGACATTCAAAATAATCCGCCTCGACCGAAGCGTCAACGCCCAGAGCACGGGTGATGATGTTCTTCTTCGGGTGGTGTGCAGCTTCTTCCCTGCTTATCGCGCCCATGGCGACAAGCTCCTCGACATACGAGTGGTCGCGGCTTATCTGCCTTATAGCTTCCTTTGAAAGATAATAGGCTCTGCTGTCGCCGATATTTACTATATAAGCCTTGCGATGCGTGATAATGCCGCCGACCAGAGTCGTTCCCATGCCGTTATAATTTGCGTCAAAGCGCGAATATTCATAGACAACGCCGTTTGCGTCGGCGCAGCTGTCGCGCAGGAGCTTTTCCTGATTGCTCATGAGCAGGCGCGGTGCGACGAGGCTTTCATAAACGCGGCTGACAAACTCCTTGCTTGACAACCGGCTTGCGAGGTCACCTGCCTTAGCGCCGCCCATACCGTCGCATATAACGGCGATCACGCATTTTCGCTTATCGCAGTTTTCGATTATATAGCTGTCCTGATTTTCGCTTCTGACCTTGCCCTTGTCAGTTATGCCGAAACTTTTCATTTTTTCTGATTGCCCTTCTGCATTTTTCTGCGGAGCTGACCGCAGGACGCTTCCACATCGCCGCCGAGCTTCCGGCGGACGGTGACGTTAACGCCGTTATCCTCCAGCACCTTGACAAATGCCTTTATATGCCCCTGAGTGGAGGGCTGAAAACGGCTCTCTTCAACGTGGTTCATCGGGATAAGATTGACGTGCGCTCCGACGTATCTTGCCCGCTTGGACAAAAGCTCGGCATGGTACTGCGTATCGTTAACGCCGTCTATCATTATATACTCAAACGATATCCTGCGGCCTGTTTTCTCATAATAGCGGCGGCAGCACTCCATCAGCTCGTCAACGCCTCTGCCGCGGTTTGCCGGCATTATCTTAGAGCGCGTTTCGTCATCGGGAGCGTGCAGGGATACCGATAAGGTCAATTGTAAATTAAGCTCCGCCAGTTTGTCAAACCTTTCTGTTATCCCGCAGGTGGAAAGCGATATATGCCGCATGCCGATATTCATGCCGTCGGGGTGGTTTACAAGCTCAAGGAACTTGACGACATTATCGAAATTATCAAGCGGCTCGCCTATGCCCATGAGAACGATATTGGATATCGGCTTTCCCGAATCTATCTGCGAGAACATGACCTCTTCGAGTATCTCGTTCGGCTCGAGGCATCTGACAAGTCCGCCTATCGTCGAGGCGCAGAACGCGCAGCCCTGACGGCAGCCGACCTGAGTTGACACGCACACGGTGTTTCCGTGCTTATAGCTCATGACAACGGTCTCGACGGCGTTTCCGTCGTACAGTTCCCAGAGGTATTTTATCGTGCCGTCAAGCTTCGACACCTGCTTGCTGAGCACCTTCGGCTCATAAACGCAGTATTCCGCCTTGAGCTTTTCGCGCAGCGATTTGGGGATATCGCTCATCTCGTCGATCGAGCCTATTCCCCTGCCGAGCCATTTGAATACCTGCTTTGCACGGTATTTCGGTTCGCCGAGCTGCGTGAGCACCTGCTCTATTTCATTTGGGAGCATACTCCTAAGGTTTTTCATTTATTTCTCCTCAGCTTGCAGACAAAAAATCCGTCGGTGCCGTGAACATCAGGCCAAAACGTAAAGCATCCTTTCTCGGCGCTCTCGCCGTTGGGCAGCGTAAAGCTCTCTGCGGAAAACTCGTGGTGAGAGCTCAGAAACGCATTGACAATGCCTTCGTTTTCTTCTTCGAGCACGGTGCAGGTTGAGTATATCAAAACTCCGTCCGGCTTGAGATAGTGTGAAAGGCTTTCGAGTATTGCCGCCTGAATGGGCGGCATAGCAGCACAGTCAGACTGTGTTTTGCGGCGTATCTCCGGCTTTTTTCGGATAACGCCGAGGCCCGAGCACGGAACATCGGCTATTATTGCATCATACAGCTTATCCTGCGGCGCTCTTGCGTCGTGCGAGAAGGCGTTTATGATATCTATATCGAGGCGCTGAGCGCCGTCCTTTATAAGGCGTATCTTCTTTTCGTGAAGGTCGCAGGAATCAATGCCGCCCTCGTTTTTCATGGCTATAGCTGCGGCAAAGCTCTTGCCGCCGGGAGCCGCACAGGCATCGAGCACATGCATTCCGGGTCTGAGCCCTGCTGTGAGCACCGCGCACTTCGCCGCGGGATCCTGAACGTAGAACAGCCCCTCGGAAAAGCCCTCCATGACGCTTATATTGCCGCTGCTTACGATGCAGTCGGGCAGCCACGGATGAGCAAAGCACCGTACACCGGAGGCGCACAGGCGATCGAGCAGCTCGGATGCCGATATCTTCAGGGTATTTACCTGTAAGCATGTATCCGGCACAGTATTGTTTGCGGCAAAAAACGCTTCGGCAGCGTCATAGCCACGGCGGGATATCATGTACTCCGCAAGCCACAGGGGGTGGCTGTATTTTATCGAAAGATGCTGCGCCGTGCCCGTGTCGGGGACATCGGGAAGCGCGGCTTTTCCGTCAGCAAGCTTTCTCAAAACAGCATTGCAGAAGCCCGAAGCCCTTGAATAGCCAAGCTTTTTACAGAGCGCAACAGACTCGTTCACGGCGGCTGAGGCCGGTATTTTATCCATAAAAATGAGCTGATATGCGCCGGAGCGCATAATGTCGCGCACCTTCGGCTCTATCTTGACAGATGAGCGGCTGTAATGGTCTATATAATGATCGAGCAGCGCCTCGTTCTGCGTAACGCCGAGACTTATGCTCACAGCCAAGGCCAGCGAGCGCGCATCTAAATCGTATTTTGTTTTCATTGCGTCGCCGAGCGATGACGACCACGCGCCGTCGCGCCGGATCCTCTCCAGTGCGAAAGCTGCGGCTTCTCTGGCCTTGTCCAATGCTTAATCCACCTTTATGGGATGTCCGAGCAGATAGTCGGATGCCTTCATGCGCTTTTTGCCCGCGGCCTGAAGCTCGGTTATCAAAACCGTTTCTCCGTCAAGGCAGGCGACCTCTATACCCTTTTTTCCGGCGCTGACTATGCTGCCGGGGGCTTTTTGCGTTTTGGTCTGAGTATATTCAGCCGAGTATATCTTGAACGTTCTGCCGTCAAGCTCAGCCGTTGCCACCGGCCACGGCTGAAGTCCGTAGATGTGCTTTACGATCTCTCGCGGAGTTTTTGCCCAGTCTGTCGGACTCAGGCTCTTATCGAGCATCTTGACGTAGCTTGCCTTGCCGTGATCCTGCGGCGTTCTCGGAGCAGTGCCCGCGCCGATATCGCGCAGGGTCTTGTCCAGAAGCTCGGCTCCCATGAGCATGAGCCTGTCAAACAGCTCACCCGAGGTCTCAAACTCGCCGATCTCTGTCTCGGCTGTATAGATAATATCGCCGGTATCCATCTCCGAGGCAAGGTACATCGTGGAAACGCCGGTCGTTTTATCGCCGTTTAATACCGCCCACTGTATGGGGGCTGCTCCCCTGTATTTCGGCAGCAGCGAGGCGTGGACGTTTATCGCGCCGTATTTCGGCACCTCGAGCATATCATCCGGCAAAATGCGGCCATAGGCCACAACAACAAGAATATCGGGCTCAAGGCTCTTTATAAGCTCTGTCGCCGTGCCGTCGCGCAGCTTTACTGGCTGATAAACGGGAATGCCGTTTTCCAGCGCAAGTGCCTTGACGGGACTGTATGAGAGCTTCATGCCGCGGTCACGCGGCTTGTCCGGCTGCGTAAATACTGCGGCGATATCGTATTTTTCGTCTATAAGCTTTTTTAATGAGGCAGCGGCAAAATCCGGCGTGCCCATAAACACAACACGCATGCTCAGCCCTCGCTTCCGCTTCCTCTGAGCTCATCCTCCGAGAGCATGCGCTCGGCCTTTTCTGTGAACAGATGTCCGTCAAGGTGGTCAAGCTCGTGGCATATGCACCTTGCGGTGAGCCCCGTGCCGGTGTATTCAAACCAATTGCCGTCTCTGTCCTGAGCGCGGACGGTAACGCGGGCGGGACGGGTAACTATGCCGTATTCTCCGGGAACGCTCAGGCAGCCCTCGGCTCCCGTCTGCTCACCCTCGGCGCTGATGATAAGCGGATTTATGAGCTCGAGTATTTCCTCGTCCTCTTCCTCCTCGACATTTGTTTCGATAACAAGAACTACGCGGCGCAGTATGCCGACCTGCGGTGCGGCAAGGCCGACACCGTTTGCGTTCTCGAGCGTCTCTGCCATATCGTCAAGAAGCTGATGCAGCCTGTCGTCAAACTTCTGCTGCTCGCGGCAGACCTTATGCAGTACCTTATCCTCTTGTGTCACTATGTGTCTGAGTGCCATGATCTTCTCCTAATCAGAAGGGTTATTGTCAGCAAAAACGCTGACACCCTTGTATTTGCCGGATCTTGCGCAGCGGATGAGCACCGACGAGACCGTCTCGCGCAGCGCCTTGTCTGCCGTGCAGCATATGTTTACCCTGTATCTGTATCTTTTGTTTACTCTGACGACCGGCAGCGGCGCAGGTCCGAGTATGTGAACATCGTATCTGCCGCCCAATGATGCCTTCAGCACCCTGCATATATCAGAGCAGCATTTTATCACGCTGCTTTCGATGGTCCCTGAGGCCGTTATCGCTATGATATCGGCAAAGGGCGGAGTATTTTGCAGTCTGCGCAGGTTGAGCTCTGTCTTATAAAATCCGTCGTAATCCTGCGCGGCGGCAAGCCGTATTATCTCGTTTTGCGGCGTGAAGGTCTGTATGACGGCGCGGCCGGGCTTGGAGCCCCTTCCGCTTCGGCCTATGACCTGCGTTATGAGCGAAAAAGTTCTCTCTCCCGAGCGGTAATCGCCGCTGTAAAGGCTCTGATCGGCCGAGATAACGCCGATGAGAGTGACATTTTCAAAATTAAGCCCCTTGGTGACCATCTGCGTGCCGACCATTATGGGTATCTTTTCGTTTTTGAATTTGCCCAGCAGCGCCTCATGACTTCCGGCTGCCTTTACAGTGTCGGTATCCATGCGCAGGATCTCGGTGTCGGGATAAAGCTGCCTGAGCTCATCCTCAACAAGCTGGGTGCCGGCTCCTATGAAGGTCAGCATTCCTCCGCAGTCGGGGCAGCGGCTGTCTGAGAAGCGCGTATAGCCGCAGTAATGGCACATGAGTCGATCGTTAAAGCTGTGATATGTCAGCGAAACGCTGCAATTGGGGCATTTATAGACGTAGCCGCAGTCGCCGCAGCAGATGAGCTTGTTTGCTCCGCGGCGGTTTATGAACAGTATGCTCTGTTCGCCGCGGGAAAGGTTTTCCTCAAGCTCGTTGCGCAGCCGTGAGCTCAGCTCGCTGCCGTTTCCGGCCTTGAGCTCGCACTTCATGTCAACTATCTCAACAGCCGGAAGCTGCATCTCGTTATATCGCTCATGCAGCTCGAAAAATTTGTACCTTCCCGTCTCGGCGGCGTAGCGGCTTTCGATATCGGGTGTGGCAGAGCCGAGCAGCAGGAGGGAATTTGTCTTTGCGCATCGGTATTTTGCAATATCCCGCGCATGATATCGCGGAGAGGATTCGGACTTATAGCTGTCCTCCTGCTCTTCGTCAATGATTATCAGACCGAGGTTTTCAAACGGCGCAAACACCGCGCTGCGCGTTCCTATCGCAAGCTTCGCGCCGCCGTTTTTTATGCGCTTCCATTCATCGTAGCGTTCGCCGATGCCGAGGCTGCTGTGCAGTATGGCTACCTCGTTGCCGAAGTATTCGGAAAACGTGTGTATCATCTGCGGTGTGAGCGCGATCTCCGGTACAAGGAGTATTGCGCATTTTCCGCTTTTTATCGTATCCGCTATGAGGCGGATGTACACGGAGGTCTTTCCGCTGCCTGTAACTCCGCACAGGAGCGCTGCCTCGGCTCTCGGCTCGTCAAGAAGGCTTCTGAGCCCTTTATAGGCCGTGTCCTGCTCGAGGTTTAGTACCGGCAGCTGTCTGAGCTTTCCTGTCCAAACCTCTGGCCGACGGAAAACCTCCTCGTGCTCGCTCAGTACGAGCTGCGCGTTTATAAGCGCGTTGAGCGACTGTCTTGATGCGCCGGTAAAATGCATCGCCTCACGCGCCGACACTCTGCCGGCAGAGCACAGAAGCTCCAGCAGAGCTGCCTGCATCGGCGCTTTTCTGCGCTTTTCCTGAGCCGCGGAGAATGCCTCCTCCGCATCGACTGTGAGACTTATCATCTCGCAGGTCTTATCGTTTACCCTGCGGGTGCCGGAAGCATTGAACCAGCAGCCTGCGGGCAGGATGGTTCTCACCGCATCATAAACGGTGCAGAACAGCCTGTCGTGCATCCAGAGCGCGAGCTTCAGCTGAGCCTGCGTGAGCATGGGCTCTTTATCAAGGCACGCCTCAATGGGCTTGAGCTTTTCATATTCGCTGTTATCCGCAAGCCCTAAAACTATGCCCTCGCTGCGCCGGTTGCCCCTCGAAAAAGGAACGGTAACGCGCATTCCGGGTACGACGCTATCCGCCATGCTGTCCGGAATAAGATAGTCATAGGGCTTGTCCAGACTGTAATTTGCGGCAGAGACCGCAATTTTCGCTATGCGTTTTTCCGACACGCCCCATCACCTCTGAGCAAAATTGAGCGGAGCTGCGTCTCGGCTCCGCTGTCGGTCATTTTTCTATAGTAAGCTTGCCGGTGTATACCTCGTCGATAGCTGCGGAAACGGGCTTTTTATCGAGGATTATACCCTCCTCCTCTGCGGCGGCGGATATCTGGCGAGCCCTTCTCGCAACGAGATTCACAAGCTGATAACGGTTGCCTGTCTTGCTGACGAGTTCGGCAACGGGGGGATAAAGCATCATGGTCAGTCTACCTCACTTAAATAGTTTTTTCTCAGATCGTATTTGCAGTATTCTGCGGTGATTATCGCCGAAAATTCCTTCGCGGCTTTGTCGGCATCGTCATTTATAATAATATAGTCGTAAAAATCTGCGGCGGCATATTCCTCTCTGGCGCGGATAAGGCGAGCCTCTATCTTGCGCTCGGAGTCGGTGCCTCTGCTGCGAAGCCTCTTCTCGAGCTCCTCCATGGAGGGCGGGATGATGAAGATCATGACTGCCTCGGGCATTTTCTCATGAACCTGAAGTGCCCCCTGAACCTCTATATCGAGCAGGACGTTCATGCCCTCCGAGAGCTTTTTCTCGACATAGGCCTTGGGCGTACCGTAGGAATTTGCGACATACACCGCGTGCTCGAGAAACTCGTCGTTTGCGACCATGTCGCGGAACTTGTCGAGATCGACAAAGAAATATTCCTTGCCGTCAACCTCTCCCTGACGGGGCTTTCTCGTCGTTGCGGAGACTGAGAAGCATATATCGTCGCGCCCCTCGAGAGCCTTGAAAACGACGGTGCTCTTCCCCGCTCCGGACGGTCCGGATATAACTATTAGCTTTCCTCTCTGATTAGCCATTTGCTGCACCTTCCTCTTTTTTGTTTGACATTCGCCCTGCCAGAACCTCCGGCGTGAGCGCGGACAGTATAACGTTGCCGCTGTCCATAATAAGTGCCGCCTTCGTACTTCTGCCGAAGGATGCATCTATTAATAAGCCCCTATCCCTGACATCCTGAATCATTCGCTTTATTGGCGCCGATTCGGGACTCACCATGGCTATAACGCGCTCGGCGCTGATCATGTTTCCAAATCCTATATTTATAAGCGTCATATCGGCCTCACTCGATATTCTGGATCTGCTCGCGTATCTTCTCGATCTCGGATTTGAGATCGACAACAACATGCGCAATGCCGGAGTTCTGGCACTTTGAGCCTGTAGTATTCGCCTCGCGGTTAAACTCCTGAAGCAGGAAGTCTATCTTCCTGCCGATGGGAGAGCCCGTCTCCAGCATCTGACGCAGCTGCGCTATATGACTGCGCAGGCGCACAGTCTCTTCATCGACTGCGATCTTATCGGCAAATATCGCAGCCTCAGTAAGTATTCGTGATTCGTCTATCCCTGACGAGCCGAGGACCTCGCTCAGCTTCCCAAGAAGCCGCTCACGGTATTCTCTGACCGTAAGAGGCGATTCCTTTTCGATGACAGATACGAAGCCTTCGATATTTTCAAGCTTTGTCAGAACATCGGCTTTGAGCTTTTCGCCTTCAACGATACGCATGCGGTCAAAGTCGCACAGCGCCTGCTCTGCAATGGCACGCATTCCCTCGGCCACCGCTTCCGCATCGAGCTCCTTCTTTTCCACCGAAAGAACGTCCGGCAGACGGCTGATGCCCATGACACTTACGTCGTTGGCAAGACCGTACTTGTCCGATATAAGTCCAAGAGCGTCAAGATAGCCCTTTAAAAGCGGCTCGTTTACCTTGACGAGCATATCGTCGGCCATTGAACTGTCAACGGTCACGAAAACATCGACCTTGCCGCGGCTTATATGCGAGCTCACGGCCTGCTTTATCGTTTCCTCGGCAAAGAGGAAGCTGCGCGGCATTCTTACGGCAGTATCAAGATACTTGTTATTTACGCTTTTAAGCTCAACGCTTACCTCTATGCCCTCGACAGTGCCCTTTGCGCTGCCGTAGCCTGTCATGCTTTTTATCATTTTCCCACCTCAACGAAGCTGTGTTATCTCAAATTTAATAGGATTTTTGCGCTTGCTGCGGCGCTGATATACGACCATAACGGCAACAGCCGCGCAGAATACCGCAAAGCTGCACAGAATACTGAGCCCCTCGCTCAGGCCGCAGCTCTCTGCAATGACATAGCCCAGAACGAAGGCAATGAGCGGTATGATATAAACGATGAATACCGCGCCGAATATCCTCGAGCTGAGGCTTTCAATGACGACCTTTTCGCCGGGGCGTGCATTGACATTGTTCTTTGCAAATGCTTTTATTTCGTTCTGGAACACACAGCTTTCACAATTGCCGCAGTTGCTTCCGCAGGCAGTGCCGCGGGCTACGACGACCTCGGCCATACCGTTTGGAAAAACCTTGGTGACCACTGCATCCTGAGTCATCGCTGAAGACCTCCCGTCCTAATCCTTGTATATTGTAACTGTCACTTTCACATCACCGACCGCTCCGACATTTTCATGCCCCGAAACAGTGACCTTGGCGTTTACGATGACCTGCCCCGTCGTCGTGCCGTAATCGGACAGATCGGCAACAACGGTTATGTCGTCGGCATTGATCTTATTGAGCGCATCCTGACTGAGCGCGCGGAGCGTGACCTCGATCTCCTTGGTGTCAATAGTCGTGCGGTATCCGCTGGACACGCCCTTGACGGCAATATTTGTCGTTGTGAATGTCTTGGTGTGCGAGCCCTTTATCTCAATGGTGACGGTAGCCTCGGAAACTCCCGTGAGATTCTGCACGTCGTCCGGCAGCTCGATATCAAAGGTGTGCTCATAGCCGCTGCTGAACGAGGACAGATCGATGGAGCCGAGCTCGATAGCATCAATATCGTCAACTATCCTTGAATCGCCGGCTATTTTTATGCTGCTCGGGTCAATGCTGATATCGCAGTCGCTCGAGGTTATGCCGCCGCCGGATATGAGCTGAACCTTCAGCGGAACATCCTTGCTCTTGAGGACCGGCTGAGTTGCTGTAACAGTATTCTCGGAGATGATAAGCCCTTCCTTGTCGATGATCTCATCGTTTTTATCGCGCAGCGTAAACTCCGCTTCCTCGACATAGGCCGAATCAATGGTCTGATCCTTGCCGAAGCTGACCCATGCGTGGTCTATCCTGCTTATGATATCCTCAGGTCCCTCGACCGTAATGGTATTGGGATCGAAAACGAACTCCTCCGCCACGCAGCCCTCGGCGATAGCGCCCTCAAAGCTGCCCTTGATATCGACGGTCTTAACGCCGTTTTTGATGACCGTGAAGTTTATCGTATCAGGCGTTTTTCGCACAACGCTTATCTCGCTTTCGTTGACATAGCTGGGGAAAACGAGCTTGTAGGTCCATGTCATGTTGTTGGGCGAGGTAATGCCGCTCACGTCTATGACGGCCTTTATATCGGCGGCCTTGAGCTTTGATATCATGCTGGGGTTGCCTCTGACAACAATGCTGACGGTATCTGCGCTGACATCGCTTATCGAGAGGTTATGCTCGCTCAAAAGCTCCTCCTGCCCCTGAAATTCAACAGGTATGCCTGTAAAGGTGAGGTTTTTGTCTGTTGAGTCCTGACTGGTCACATATACCCACATCAGGAGCGAAAACAGCAGCGAAACTACCATCCAGAATACCTTGCTGTCGTATATTTTTTTAGTTCTTTTTTTCTGTTCCATCATTGTTCACCTTACGTTTATCGAAAAAACGAGAAAAAACTTCTGCCGCGGTATTCTTCTTGACCTCCTCGACTATGAGCTCTTTTCGAAGGATCTGCTCGAGCATTGCTACCGAAAGGTTTCGCTTGAGCATGCCCTCAACGGCAACGGATATGCCGCCGGTTTCCTCCGACACGATGATCGTTATTGCATCGGATACCTCGCTTGCGCCGATGCCTGCGCGGTGACGCATACCGAGATCCTTGCTGAGGTTTGTCTTGCTCGTGAGCGGCAGCACGCAGCCTGCGGCGGCGATCCTGAAATTGCGGATAATGAGAGCACCGTCATGCAGAGGCGCTTTGGGATAGAATATGTTCTTTAAAAGCTCGGCGGTTATGTCGGCATCTATGATCGTGCCCGTAGTCATGATATCGCTGAGCTTTACGTTTCGCTCATAAAGGATAAGAGCGCCGGTCTTTGTCTTTGACATCTGCTCGCAGGCGAGCACCGTCTGCGTTATGGCAGATTCGACCTTGCTTGTGGCCTGCACCTTAGGCGAAAAGATGCCGTAAAAGTCCTTGCTGCCCATTCTCGACAGAAGCTTGCGAAGCTCAGGCTGAAATATTATGACTAATGCTATGAGACCGATCTCGACCGTCTTGCGAAGAATAAAGTTTATCATCGTCAGGTTGAACACCGAGGGTCCTGACAGCCACAAGACGACAAGCAGCAAGAGTATACCCTTTGCAAGGTTGTACGAGCTTGTCTTTCGCACAAGATCTATGACCTTGTAAAACAGAAAAGCAACTATAAGGATGTCAACGACATCCCAGAAGCTTATTGTCGAGAGGTAGTTGAGCACTCTCAAAAAGTAACTCGAAAAGTCCTGCATTATAATCCCCAATCATCTTTATCCGCGGACTGCTTACGCAGTCCGCTGGTTGCTGTATTTTTAATCACTATATTATATAATATATGCGGCCAAAAGGCAATTAAATATTAATTAATTTTCTCAGCGTGCCAAAAAAGCCTCAGACTTTTTTGGCACGCTTCAATAACGCCACATTTTTCGTGAAGCCTTCGCTTCACGAAAAATCTCGCTGCGCTCGTCAAAAAGCCTGATAAATCAGGCGTTTTTGATGGCTATAATCCAATTGCGAGCGGGGCCTTTGCCCCCTCGCGCACCCCTGCTGCGCGGA
>CAVDFD010000004.1:0-36221 GCA_963608145.1 Bacteroidaceae bacterium
TATACTAGATAATCTGAAAATGTGTGCAATTTTACGCAAGATGTTGTATTTGAGGGGAATTTTAAATGACTAAAACCAGCGCAGGATACGGCAACGACAGTATATCTCAGCTAAAAGGTGCCGACAGGGTAAGAAAACGGCCGGGAGTCATCTTCGGCTCGGACGGGCTCGACGGCTGCCAGCACGCCGTTTTTGAGATCCTTTCAAACTCCATAGACGAAGCACGCGAGGGCTACGGCAGTGTCATAACGCTCACACACTATTCCGACGGCTCGATCGAGGTCGAGGACTTCGGACGCGGCTGCCCGATGGACTGGAATGCAAACGAGAAGCGCTATAACTGGGAGCTCGTTTTCTGCGAGCTGTACGCCGGCGGCAAGTACGCCAACAACGAGGGAGAGAACTATGAGTATTCCCTCGGCCTGAACGGACTCGGCTCCTGTGCTACGCAGTATTCATCCGAGTACATGGATGTTACGGTCTGGCGCGACGGCAATAAGTACGAGCTGCATTTCAAAAAGGGCAAGGTCGTCGGCAAAAAGGGACAGGAGCTCACGGTAAGCCCCGCAGACAGGAAAAGGACCGGCACGACGATAAAATGGCGGCCTGACCTTGAGGTCTTCACGGATATCGACATTCCAGAGGAATTTTTCAGGGACACTCTGCACCGTCAGGCCGTCGTGAACGCTGGTGTGACCTTCCGCTTCCGTAATCAGAACGGCAGTAAGTTTGATGTTACCGAATATGTCTACGAAAACGGCATTCTCGACTATGTAAACGAGATAGCTCACGAGTCGCCGCTGACCTCGCCCTATTTTATAAGCGCCGAGCGCCGCGGCAGAGACAGGGAGGACAAGCCCGAGTACAAGGTCAAGCTCTCTGCGGCCTTCTGCTTTTCAAATAAGGTCAAGGCCATCGAGTATTACCATAACTCCTCGTGGCTGGAATACGGCGGCGCACCGGAAAAGGCCGCACGCAGCGCCTTTGTATATGCCATCGACGCATACATAAAGAAAATAGGCAAGTATCAGAAAAACGAGAGCAAAATCAATTTTCAGGACGTGGCCGACTGCCTTGTTCTTGTGACCAACTGCTTCTCGACGCAGACCTCGTATGAAAACCAGACCAAGAAGGCCATCACCAACCGTTTCATTCAGGAGGCGATGACCGACTTTTTCAAGGAAAAGCTCGAGGTGTATTTCATTGAAAACAAGCCGGAGGCGGATAAGATAGCCGAGCAGGTGCTCGTCAACAAGCGCAGCCGCGAGGCGGCGGAAAAGACGCGGCAGGGCATGAAAAAGAAGCTCTCCGGCAGCATTGATATAGCAAACCGCGTGCAGAAATTCGTTGACTGCCGCAGCCGCGATCCCGAAAAGCGCGAGATATACATCGTCGAGGGCGATTCGGCTCTGGGTGCATGTAAGCTTTCCCGCGATGCCGATTTTCAGGGCATCATGCCGGTTCGCGGCAAGATACTCAACTGCCTGAAGGCAGATTACGTCAGAATATTCAAAAGTGATGTCATAACCGATCTTCTCAAGGTGCTCGGCTGCGGAGTCGAGGTTCAGGTCAAGGGACAGAAGGACTTAAACGGCTTCGATATAAACAATCTGCGCTGGAACAAGGTCATTATCTGCACCGATGCCGACGTTGACGGCTTCCAGATACGCACGCTGATACTTACGATGATCTACCGCCTTGTGCCGACGCTCATCCGCGAGGGCTATGTCTACATAGCCGAGTCTCCGCTGTATGAGATAGAGTGCAGGGGCAAAACCTATTTTGCATACTCTGACAAGGAAAAGGCGGACATAGTCGCCGGTTTCGGCGGAGCGAAGGCGGCCATAAACCGGAGCAAGGGTCTCGGTGAGAACGATCCTGACATGATGTGGATGACGACCATGAACCCCGAGACGCGCCGCCTTATAAAGGTCATGCCCGAGGATGCCGAGCGCATGGCGCAGATGTTCGACCTGCTGCTGGGCGACGACCTTGCCGGACGAAAAAATCACATTGCGGAAAACGGATATCTGTATCTTGATATGGCCGATATATCATGAATAAGCATAAGGGGAAGATTTAATATGAAATTTGATAAAGCCCGTAATCTTGTAAAATTCCTGCTTGCCATGTGCGTAGTGTTCTGCGTTGTCGGCATAGTGACCAACGGCAGCGGACTTGGCGGAATGTCGCTGCTGTTCTCGACGCTGTTTTTAGTGCTGTCATTTGTCATCATATTTGTCTACTGCCGCTGCCCTCACTGCGGCAAGCGCATTTATCTCGGCCTGTTCAACGCGGTCAATTGCCCGAAATGCAGACATAATCTCATAACAGGCGAAAAAAGCAAGGGAAAGAAGCGATAATACATGGCAAAAAAACAGGTACCGGAAAAGAAACAATTCAATAATCCCAACGTCATAGGTCTGCGTGCCGAGGTGCTTGAGCAGCCCATAACCGAAACGCTTGAGCAGAACTACATGCCCTACGCCATGAGCGTTATCATATCCCGAGCCATACCTGAGATAGACGGCTTCAAGCCCTCGCACAGGAAGCTTCTGTATACGATGTACAAAATGGGGCTTCTGAGCGGGGCGCGTACGAAAAGCGCGAATATCGTCGGCCAGACCATGCGCCTTAATCCGCACGGCGACGCTGCCATATACGAAACAATGGTGCGCCTTTCCAAGGGCTACGATGCGCTTTTAACTCCGTTTGTAGATTCCAAGGGCAACTTCGGCAAGGTCTATTCACGCGATATGTCCTACGCCGCATCCCGATACACCGAGGCAAAGCTTGCGCCCATATGCAATGATATCTTCGGCGATATAGATAAGGACACCGTTGAGTTCTGCGATAACTACGACGGCAGCATGAAGGAGCCCACACTCCTGCCGACGAGCTTCCCGAATGTCCTCGTTTCAAGCAACACCGGCATCGCCGTCGGCATGGCCAGCCAGATATGCGGCTTTAACCTTGAAGAGACCTGCCGTGCAACGATAGAGTATCTTCAGGACCCTGAGTGCGATCTGTTTCTCTCTATGCCGGCTCCCGATTTCTCGACCGGCGGCGAGATAGTGTATGACCGCGCCGAGATGGAGACCATATACAGCACAGGTCGCGGAAGCTTCAAGGTGCGCGCAAGGTGGCGCTATCTGCAAAAGGAAAATATAATAGAGATATATGAGATACCCTACACGACTACCTCAGAGGCCATCGTCGATAAGGTCGCCGAGCTCATAAAGGCCGGCAAGGTCAAGGAGATAAACGACATGCGCGACGAGACGGATCTGAGCGGTCTGAAGCTCGCCATCGACCTCAAGCGCGGCACCGATCCCGAAAAGCTCATGCAGAAGCTGTTTAAGCTGACCCCGCTCATGGACAGCTTCCCCTGCAATTTCAATATACTCGTTGCAGGAAATCCGCGTGTCATGGGCGTGAGGGAGATACTCGGCGAGTGGACGGCATGGCGCATAGAGTGTGTCCGCCGCCGCGTATATTTCGAGCTGTCGAAGAAAAAGGACAAGCTGCATCTGCTTCAGGGTCTTGCGATGATCCTTCTGGATATCGACAAGGCAATAGAGATAATCCGCAACACCGAGCTTGAAAGCGAGGTCGTGCCGAACCTCATGATGGGCTTCGGCATAGACAAAATACAGGCTGAATATGTTGCGGAGATAAAGCTGAGAAACATAAACCGCGAGTATATCTTAAAGCGCACCGCCGAGATCGAGGAGCTCGAGCAGGCGATAGCCGAGCTTGAGGAGACGCTCAAGAGCCGCCGGAGAATAAAAAGCATCATTATCTCCGAGCTCAAGGCCATAATAAAGAAGTACCCCTCGCCGAGAAAAACGGGAATAGTCTACGCCTCCGAGATAGAGGAGTATACCGAAAGCGAAACGGTCGAGGATTACCCCGTCACGGTGTTCCTGTCAAACGAGGGATATCTCAAAAAGATAACGCCCATGTCCCTGCGTATGAGCAGCGAGCAGAAATTCAAGGACGGCGACGCGCTGAGAATGAGCTTCGAGGCGACAAACCGCACGGAAATGCTCATATTTACCGACCGTCAGCAGGTGTACAAAACACGCCTGTCCGACTTTGACGATACCAAGGCCTCGGCTCTCGGAACCTACCTGCCGACAAAGCTCAGCATGGACGAGGGCGAAAGGGTGCTCGAGCTCATCTGTCCGGGGAATTATCACAAAAACCTCCTGCTGTTCTTTGAAAACGGCAAGGTCGCACGCCTTGACATGGCAGGCTACGAGACAAAGACAAACCGCAAGAAGCTCATAAACGCTTACAGTGATAAAAGCCCGCTTGCAGCCGTGTATATGATAGGCGAGGAGATAGACATGGCTGTGTTTTCAAGCGACGGCAGGGCAATGGTGTTCAACACAACGCTTTTGCAGCTTAAAACCAGCCGTACCACACAGGGCGTCGCGGTCATGAGTCTGAAGAAAAACCATAAGCTTGCCGCGGCAGCGCCTCTTGCGGATACGACCATAAAGAATGTTTCGCGTTACAGGGTCAGGAGCCTGCCCGCCGCCGGAGCATTGCTCAGGGATGAGGACAGGGGAGAGATTCAGATGTCGCTTATCGACTGAGGAGGAGCTAATGAAAACAACAAAAGCAAGTGAATATTTCGTTCAGTATGCGCTGATAGCTCTCGGCTCTGCGCTGTTTGCAGCGGGCTTTCAGTTTTTCC
This sequence comes from Bacteroidaceae bacterium, assembly GCA_963608145.1. Lineage (GTDB taxonomy): Bacteria > Bacillota > Clostridia > Oscillospirales > Oscillospiraceae > F23-B02. The sequence continues at coordinate 4,706 of CAVDFD010000004.1, forward strand.
TGTACCCGAACTCGATCATAGTCGGCGGCGTGAGCGGTATAGCGATGATCATAAACTATCTGACGGAGCTTCCCGTCGGCGTTTTGAACATTGTTCTTAATATTCCGCTGTTCATAATAGCGTGGCGGCACTTCGGAACGCAATTTATTGTGTCGTCCTTTGTCGGAATGCTGCTTTCATCGGTGCTCGTTGATCTTTTTGCACTTACAAACTACAGTCCGACGGACGATATGCTGCTGGCCTGTATCATAGGCGGAGCCGTCAAGGGCTTCGGCCTCGGCATTATCTACTACGCGGGAACAACCACCGGCGGAACGGATATAGTAGCAAAATTTGTACGTCTTAAGTTTCCTTATATAAACTTCGGAACGCTGCTTATGCTCACGGATGCCGTCATAATCATTGCCTTTGCCGCCATCTTCAAAGAGGTGGAGGGAGCAATGTATGCTGTCATATCCATGTTCGTCGTCTCCAAGGTCATAGACCTTGTCCTCTACGGCATAGATAACTCCAACGTCTGTTATATCATAAGCGAAAAAAGCGACCAGCTCGTGCAGGATATAACCGACAGACTGCACCGCGGCGTGACCATCCTTGAGGGCGAGGGAGCGTATTCGCATCAGAACAAGCAGGTGCTTCTGTGCGTCGTGAAGCGCACGCAGATAGCCGATATCAGAAAGATCATAAAAAACATAGACGAAAACGCCTTCTTTATCATCACCGATGCCAAGAACGTTTTCGGCAAGGGCTTCGGCGATATCAGCGATAATCAGTAAAAGCGCAAAACGGGATAAATAATGCTTGACAAATCCGAAAAGTGTGGTATTATTTATCTCGTTCCGTGTGCGGGCATAGCTCATCCGGTAGAGCGCCACCTTGCCAAGGTGGAGGTAGCGAGTTCGAGTCTCGTTGCCCGCTCCATAAAAAACCTCTGTCAAACGACAGAGGTTTTTTCGCATATTAAAACAAGAAAGCAATATTTCAAAAGCTTGCTGCAAATTTGACGTTGAATTTTACAGCGCAATAGGATATACTATGCTTGAAAGGAGCTGATAGATATGCCGAACATTAAACCCATTTCTGACCTGCGAAATTACAGCGAGGTACTGCATGATGTGGCTGTGGGCGCTCCTGTCTTTTTGACGAAAAACGGGCGCGGGCGGTACGCCATCGTGGATATGCAGGACTATGAGAAAGCGCAGACGACCATCCGTCTGATGAATGAGCTTGCAAAAGGCCGTCACTCCGGCGAAACGGAAGGCTGGCTGACACCGGACGATATGAGGGCGCATTTCCGCGCAAGAGCGAATGAAGAATAAAATTCACTATTCACCAGAGTCCCGTCGTGATTTGGATGACATTTGGGATTACATCGTATCGGAGCTTCAGAACCGTTCTGCTGCGGAGCGCGTGATCGAACGTATTATGGATGCGGTTGACCAGCTGAAAAGCTTTGCAGAGATAGGGACTCCGTTATCCTCCATTGCAGATGTAGGAACAGAATATCGTTTTCTTGTCAGCGGCAACTATATGGTGTTTTACCGTGTGCAAGGCGGCGATGTCTGCATTGACCGTGCTCTCTATGGCCGCAGCGATTATATGAGCGCCCTGTTCAAAGACCTGCTGCGCGAAGAAACAAGCGAATAAAAGCAAAAACCGGCAGACTTCAACGACAGAGTTTTTTTCGTATTCGCATGTTAAAACAAGAAAGCAATATATCAAAAGACTTGCTGCAAATTTAGCGAGGAAGCAAGCGGTTTTTCTTAATGCATTCAGGGGGACTGCTTTTTGCGCCATTCATCATGCGCGGCAATATATTCAATAACCTCCAAGGGCTTGATTTTACGGTTACGGAACTGAACATGAGACTTTGCATAGTCACCGGTTGAGAAGTTGATTTTTGCGGTACTTTCATGATACAGAGTGATTTTTTGCTGATGATAGTCAAAGCACCAATCTGACAAATTGCTTGTAATTATCACGGATTGGTGTAAAAAGCGGTATGCAAAGCCGTTTTCGGCACATTTTTCGGCAATGGCTTGCCGCAGTGCGCTTTCTCGTTCTGCTTCGCGTAATTCTGACAGCGTTTTCTTAGTCAAAGTGCGTGTATGGATGGTATCGGAAGCACATGATGCACAGTGCTTTGAGAAAGTTTCTCCGAATTTAGGGTAGGGCTCTTCAAATGCAAATTGACGCTTCAGGCCGCATTTGAGACATTTGCATTCATATTGCCGCATACACGTCAAAGCCTCCGTATACAGAATAGAATAAGAGATAATAGAAAAATCCTCTGAAGCCTTTTGGCCTCAGAGGATTTGGTCGGAGTGGGGAGACTTGAACTCCCGGCCTCTTGGTCCCGAACCAAGCGCGCTACCAACTGCGCTACACCCCGAAACAGCTTTTATATTATAATAAGCGAAGCTTAACTTGTCAAGAATTATTTATCATAAGAGAGGCTTGTTTATCATAAGCTGTTATCCGAGGTGACAGGCATGAGCAGAACGAAGCTTTACATATGCGCGGCAATTTTCATTGCGCTGACAGCGGTGCGCTTTGCGTCGCCTGCGCTGGCCGACAGAATATCCGACGGAATAAGCGAGGTGCTTTGCATGGAAAAAGAGCAGACCGAGATCGCTGTGCAGTTCGGTAAAAGCCTCGCCGAGGGCGATGTGATAGAGACGTTTTTGCAGCGCTTTGATAATTCTGCGCAGACTCAGACAACAGCAGTGCAGAGCACGCCGCAGCCGAGTCCCACGCCGACTCCTGCGCCGCAGCCAAGCCCAACACCGGTACCGCAGCCGACCGAGCACCCTGCGGTAGCGGCGTTCTTGGAGTCTCAGTCAGAGTATTCCGATTATGCCGTGCCCGAAACGGTCAGCTATGAACGCCCCGAGCTTCCGTTTGACTATATAAGCCCTGTGTCCGGCGTTACCTCGTCAGGCTTCGGCTACCGTCTGCACCCGATAAAAAATGAGGTCAAGTACCATTACGGCACGGATCTCGCCGCAGATACAGGTACGCCGGTCACGGCCTTTGCCGACGGAACGATAGTTGCGCAGGGTGAGTCGGACTCCTTCGGCAAATACGTTATGATCGACCATGCCGGAGGCTACCGCACTCTGTATGCGCATTGCAGCGAGCTGTGCATGAGCTGCGGCAGCGTAAAAAAGGGCGATACCATAGCGCTTGTCGGCTCGACAGGAGCCGCGACGGGCCCGCATCTGCACTTTGAGCTTGAGCACAACGGCATATACCTGAATCCCGAATTTTATATATGAGCCGACGTTTTTCCCTGAGCCCCGGCGCGATACTGGTTTTGTCATCCGTCTATTTCTTTGGCGGTATAAAAAGTCTTGCCGCCGTAATGCTGGCCGCGGCTGTCCATGAAGCCGGACATGCAGCGGCAATATACGCTTCAGGCGGAAGAGTCAGAGGTCTGCACTTTGACTCATCGGGGCTGTGCATGTCCGGCACGGGAGTGCTTTCGGTCTCGGGCGAAGTGACCGCGCTGCTTGCAGGACCGCTGGCCGGATTTGCTCTTGCATATGTCTGCGCCGTGCTCGGCTGCGAGAGAGCCGATGATCTTCTCCTTCGCACTTCAGGAATCAGCCTTGCCCTGAGCGCGTACAACCTGCTTCCGGCGCTGCCGCTTGACGGCGGCAGGGCGCTTTACTGCCTGCTCTGCCGCTTTATCTCTGCGGCAAAAGCCGAAAGCACGGTTTATTTTACGAGCGTAGTATCAGCACTTATTTTAGCTGCTCTCGGCCTTGTTATGCGCTTTTCCGAGCTCGGATATGTGCTTTTCATATCCTCGATGTGGCTTTTAATTGCGCAAACGGGTATTGTAAAAAGCATGAGCATGTTGTAAAATTAAACGATTAATACAATCGGAGATGCATATGGATAAACGACTTGAACGCATACTGCCCAAGGTGCAGAAGCCGGCGCGCTACACCGGCGGCGAATATAATCAGATAATTAAAAACAAGGACGAGGTCGAGCTGCGGCTGGCCTTCTGCTTTCCCGACACCTATGAGATAGGCATGTCGAACCTCGGCATGGGCATACTTTATTCAACAATGAATGAGCTCAGCTACGTCTGGTGCGAGCGTGTGTACGCGCCGTGGGGCGATATGTACGAGCAGATGAAGCGCAGCGGCATCCCGCTGTACGCGCTCGAAAGCGGCGATCCGATATCAGAGCATGACGTGCTGGCCTTCTCGATAGGCTACGAGATGGCATACTCTACGGTGCTCGATATGATAGACATGGCGGGGCTTCCGATACACAGCGCCGACAGGCATGAGCTGCTGCCGCTTGTCATAGCAGGCGGCACCGCGGCGCTTAACCCCGAGCCCATGGCCGATTTTATTGACCTTTTCCTGCTCGGCGAGGGTGAGGAGATGAATAACGAGCTGCTCGCGCTCCTGCGCACGGCAAAGGCCGAGGGCTGGACAAAGCGGGCGTTTCTTGAAAGAGCCGCACAGATAGGCGGCGTGCTTGTGCCCTCGTTTTATACGCCGGTGCTCAAGGATGACAACACGATAGATCATTTCGAGCATGATCCCGCAGCGCCCGAAAGGGTCACAAAGCGCGTTATCACGGACATGAACGCCGTGCATTTTCCGCTTGCACCGATAGTGCCGTCTACAGAGGTCGTGCACGACAGGGTGAACCTTGAGCTGTTCCGCGGCTGCGTGCGCGGCTGCCGTTTCTGTCAGGCGGGGCATACATACAGGCCGATAAGAGCAAAATCGCCGGAGCTGCTCGCCGAGCAGGGCAAGGCGCTGCTGAAAAACACCGGCTTTCAGGATATAACGCTGCTGTCGCTCAGCTCAAGCGACTACAGGCATCTGTCCGAGCTCTGCGACGAGCTGCTTGAATACTGCGAGCCGCGCAGCATCGGTCTGTCGCTGCCCTCGCTGCGTGCCGATAACTTTTCGATCGACATTATGCACCGCATTCAGAAAACACGCAAAAGCGGCCTGACCTTTGCACCCGAGGCCGGAAGTCAGCGACTGCGCGATGCGATAAACAAAAATGTCAGGGAAGAGGATCTGCTCAATACCTGCCGCCTCGCCTTCGAGGGCGGCTGGAACACGATAAAGCTCTACTTCATGCTCGGACTGCCGACCGAAACTGACGAGGATGTTCTGGGCATAGCGGAGCTTGCAAATCAGGTGCTGCACACATGGCGGCTGTACGCGAAGAACAAAAACAGGGGAGTGCGCATAACAGTTTCCACGTCCTGCTTCGTTCCTAAGCCGCACAGCCCATTCCAGTGGGAAAAGCAGGTCACGATGGAGGAATATATCCGCAGGGTGAACCTCCTGCGCGATAACATGAAGGCCAAAAACGTTGTTTATAACTGGCACGACCCGCAGACAAGCTATATTGAGGCCACGCTCTCACGAGGCGACAGGCGTATGGGCAGGGTCATTGAAAATGTCTGGCGTGCAGGCGGCAGGCTCGAAGCATGGAGCGACTATTTTTCCTTTGAGCGCTGGATGAAGGCCTTTGACGATGCCGGAGTTGACCCCGCGTTCTACGCCCACCGCGAGCGGGACAAGGACGAGGTCATGCCCTGGGATATCGTCGATGTCGGTGTGCGCAGATCGCATTTGTGGCACGAGCGCGAGCAGGCGTATGCCTCTGAGCTTTCGCCCGACTGCCGCAGACAGTGCTCGGCCTGCGGAGCCGCAAAGCTCCTGAAGGGAGGAAAATGCGATGGATAAGTACAGAATGCTGTTTTCCAAAACAGGCAGAGCGGTGTATATCTCGCACCTTGACCTTATGAGGACGATAACCCGTGCGTTCATGCGGGCAGAATGCAGACTGAAGTACTCCGAGGGCTTTAACCCGCACCCGAATATCTCGATCGCGCTGCCGCTTTCGGTCGGCTGCGAAAGCCTGTGCGAGCTTATGGACTTCAAAATGCGCGAGGAGCTTTCCTGCTCCGAGATAAAGGAGCGGCTTTCCGATCAGTTTCCGGAGGGAATTGAGGTCATCGACGTTTACGAAGCAGAGCGCAAGGTCAAGGAACTCAAATGGCTGCGTGTTTCGGGCGTTTTCGAGTATGACGAGCGCAGCGCCGGGGAAATGGCCGGAAGGCTCAATGAGTTTTACGCCTCCGAAAGCATAGTTATAACAAAGAAAACCAAGCGCGGCATGGGGCAGAGCGATATACGCCCCGCTATAGGTGAGATAAGCTTTACGCCGGACAGCGGCGATGTAAGGATGTCGGCGCTCATATCCGCGCAGGAGCCCACGCTCAATCCAGAGCTCATAGCAGATGCACTGCGCCAGCTTGCACCCGATATCGCACCTGACTTTGCGAAATTCAAACGGCTTGAGATTTTTGATGAAAATATGGCTGTTTTCCGCTGAAAAAGCTTGCATTTCAACGCTCTTTGTGGTATTATACCATAGCTTGCGTACATCGCAGGCTATCAAGCGGTCCTCTGCCGAGGCCGAAAGGGAGCCCTACGGCACGAACGCCTAAAGTATAGAAAGGATTAGACTATGGATCTGATCAAAATTCTTAGCGAGCAGTACATGAAGCCCGAACTGCCCGAGCTCAATGTCGGCGATACCGTCCGTATCACCGTTCGCGTCAAGGAAGGCAGCCGTGAGCGCAACCAGGCTTTCGAAGGCACCATCATTGCCAAGAAGCATGGCGGCATCAACGAGACCATCACCGTCCGCCGCATCTCCTATGGTGTAGGCTGCGAGAAGGTCTTCCCCGTACACTCTCCCTCCATCGTCTCCGTAGAGACAGTTCGCCGCGGCAAGGTTCGCAGAGCAAAGCTGTACTACCTGCGTGAGCGCGTCGGTAAGAGAGCAAAGGTCAAGGAGCGCCTGTAAGCGCCCGACCTGTTTATCGGTTCAAAAAAAGCGGCCAAGGCCGCTTTTTTTGTTGCCTTAGAGCATACTCATCGTGTATAATATATTGATAGCCTATATTAACTCAGCAAGAGGTAATTTAAAAATGAAAAAAAACAAAGATAAGGTCAAAAAGCCCGAAGCGCCAAAGACAGAGACCACAATGCGCGGCGAGATATACGATTGGATGCAGAGCCTTGTGTTTGCACTCATTATCTGCATAATCGTGTTCGTGTTTTTGTTCCGCATAGTCGATGTCGCCGGCGATTCGATGAATCCGACGCTCACCGACGGTGACAAGCTTGTCGTGTCCGACGTTTTCTATACGCCCAAGCAGGGAGATATAATCATCTTCCGCAAGGATGATTACAAGCCGGAGGCGCTTGTAAAGCGCGTCATTGCGACCGAGGGTCAGACCATTGATATAGACTTTGACCGTGGCCGCGTTTATGTTGACGGCGAGCTTCTTGACGAGCCGTACATTGCCGACCTTACTAAAAATCAGCTTGATTTTCAGGGCCCGCAGACCGTTCCCGAGGGCTGTGTGTTCGTAATGGGCGATAACCGAAACGCCTCGTCCGACAGCCGCAAGGCGGCGATCGGCATGGTAGATGAGCGCCTTATAATCGGAAAGGTGCTGCTGCGCGTGTTCCCGTTTGACTCTATCGGCGTTCCCGACGGTGAATGATATGTCCGGCGCAAATTACGAAAAAATGAATATCCAGTGGTTTCCCGGCCACATGACCAAGGCGCAGCGCATGATAGAGGACAGCATAAAGCAGTGCGATGCCGTGTGCGAGATACTTGACGCGAGAATACCCAACTCGAGCCGCAATCCTGATATAGACCGCCTTGCCGCCGGAAAGCCGAGGCTCATAATCTTAAACCGCTGTGACCTTGCAGACCCGAGCATCACCGCGCAGTGGCGAAGCTTTTTTGAGGCTCAGGGCATCAGGATACTCGAAACCGACGCAAAAAGCGGCAGGGGAGTCAACAGCTTTGCACCTGCTCTGCGTGAGCTCCTGAAGGATAAGATCGCCGATTACGCCGCCAAGGGACAGGTGAACCGTCCGATGCGCGTAATGATCCTCGGCATACCTAACGTCGGAAAATCAACGTTTATAAACAAGGTCGCAAAGCGCAAGGCAGCGATAGCGGGCGATAAGCCCGGCGTTACCCGAGGCAAGCAGTGGATAAACATCGACAGGGGACTTGATCTGCTGGATACCCCCGGCATACTCTGGCCGAAGTTTGATTCGCAGGAGGTCGGAGAGATGCTGGCCATAACGAATGCGATAAAATCAGACATTCTCGATAAGGAGACGCTTGCGGCAAATTTCATGCTGCGGCTTCGTGAAATGTACCCTGAGGCGCTCACGGTGCGCTATAAGTTCGAGCCCGACCCTGATGCAAACGGCTTTGAGCTTCTCGAGGCTGCCGCAAAAAAGCGCGGCTTTCTTGTATCAAAGGGCGAGTACGACATTGAGCGCATGGCAAATACACTGCTGGGCGAGTACCACGACGGAAAGCTTGGCAGGATAAGTCTGGAGAAACCGTGATGACAGAGCTTTGGGAGCTTGAAAACGAGATATACGACAGCGGCATTGAACTCATCTGCGGCGTTGACGAGGCAGGGCGCGGCCCTCTTGCAGGACCCGTGTGCGCAGCGGCGGTCATCCTGCCGCGAGGCATTGATATAGAAGGTCTCAACGACTCAAAAAAGCTCACTGAGAAAAAGCGCGAAAAGCTTTTTGACACGATCTGCTCTGAGGCATTAAGCTATGGTATAGCCTTTGCAAGCGTTGATGAGATCGAGCAGATAAACATCTTAAACGCCGCGATGCTTGCAATGAACCGTGCCATAGACAAGCTCAGCGTAAAGCCGGCTCTCGCACTTATAGACGGAAACCGTGATTCGGCGATAAGGATGCCCAGCCGCTGCGTCGTAAAGGGTGACGCAAAATGTGCCGATATAGCGGCAGCGTCGATACTGGCTAAGGTCAGCCGTGACAGATATATGCTTCAAATGGCGGAAAGGTACCCTGAATATCACTTTGAAAAGCACAAGGGCTACGGCACGAAGCTTCACTATGAGGCTCTGCGCGAATACGGTCCCTGCGAGATACACCGCCCGAGCTTCCTGAGGAAAATGCACTGATGGCAGATGAAAAATTAGGAGCCTTCGGAGAGCGAAAGGCGGCAAACTACCTGCGCCTGCACGGATACAGGATAGTTGACACGAACTGCCGATACAGGCAGGGCGAGATAGATATAATCGCAAAAAAGCGCAATTACATAGTCTTTGTCGAGGTAAAGCTCAGAAAAAACAGCGACTACGGGCAGGCGCGAGAGTTCGTTACCGCAGCAAAGCAGCAGCGCGTCATTACGGCGGCGCAGCTCTGGCTGCAATCGCACGAAACCGAGCTCCAGCCGCGCTTTGACGTTATAGAGGTCTATGCCCCTGAGGGCGTAAGCTCCAGAAAAGTTACGATAAATCACATTGAAAATGCATTTTAAATGGAAAGGAGCCCAGCACATGTTATATTTCAGCACCCGAAACTCGAAAGAAAAGGTCACTGCGTCTCAGGCGATATCACGCGGTCTTGCACCCGACGGCGGCCTGTATGTACCCGAAAGCCTGCCGCAGCTTTCTCTTGAAGATATAAAAGAACTCGGCAAGGGCGATTACAGGGCAAGAGCCTGCACTATAATGAAGCCCTTCCTCGACGAGTTTACAGAGGACGAGCTCAAGACCATGATATCACGCGCATACGGCGATAATTTTGACAGCGAGAGCGCAGCACCGGTACATTTTCTTGACGACAGCACGGCGGTGCTTGAGCTGTGGCATGGCCCCACCTGCGCGTTTAAGGACATGGCTCTTCAGATGCTCCCGCATCTGCTGACAGCCTCGCTCAAAAAATGCGGCGAAAACAGAAGCGTCTGCATCCTCGTTGCCACGAGCGGCGATACCGGCAAGGCGGCTCTCGAGGGCTTTGCCGATGTCGAGAACACGAAGATACTTGTGTTCTATCCCCATAACGGCGTGTCCGACGTGCAGCAGCTCCAGATGGTCACGCAGAAAGGCGAAAATGTCAGCGTAGCTGCCGTAAGAGGCAACTTTGACGATGCTCAGACCGGCGTAAAGCAGATATTCGGCGATAAGAGCTTTGCCGCGGAGCTCAGCGAAAGAGGCTGGTTCCTCTCGTCTGCAAACTCCATAAACTGGGGCAGACTCCTGCCGCAGATAGTCTACTATTTCTCGGCCTACTGCGATTACGCGAACTCCGGCCGCGTAAATTACGGCGACACGGTCGATTTCGTCGTTCCAACCGGCAACTTCGGAAACATCTTGGCCTGCTGGTATGCAAAGAGCATGGGTCTTCCTGTGGGCAAGCTCATCTGCGCGTCAAACCAGAACAACGTTCTTGCAGATTTTCTTTCCCGCGGAGTTTATGACCGCAACAGGACCTTCTATACGACCATTTCTCCGTCTATGGACATTCTTGTTTCCAGCAATCTTGAGCGTCTGCTGTACTGCATCTGCAAAAGCGATGCCGAGGTCGCGGAATATATGTCGCAGCTTTCAAAAACGGGCAGCTACGAGGTGTCGGATGATATAAAGGCTGTTATAAACGAGCATTTTATCGGCGGCTACTGCTCGGATGCCGAGACAATGGCGGCAATAAATAAGGTCTACACCGAAAATGCCTATCTTATGGATACGCACACCGCCGTTGCATACAAAAAGCTTGCCGACTACCGCAGCGAAACCGGCAGCGCTTCTCCCACAGTTGTTGTGTCCACCGCAAGCCCCTACAAGTTCTGCGACAGCGTTCTCAGGGCGCTGGGACAGGGGAGCGACGCTGCCGGAACGGAGCTTATAGAAAAACTCTCCGAGGTAACGAAAACACCCGTTCCCAAGCCTCTTGCGGGGCTTGACAAGCGCGAAAAGCGCTTTGGACTCGTCGTGGACAAGCAGGATATGAAGGTCGCCGTTGCGGATTTCCTGAAATAAAATATGTAACGGGGCGTTAGCCCCGTTATACTCAGTTGCAGCAGCCGCGTGGGCAGAAGGTCGAGCAGAAGGTCTCGGATTTGGTCGTCGCCTTTTCGTTCTGAACCTTGATCTGCGAGGCAGAGCACTTGCAGTCGATGGTGTTGTACTTGCAGTTTGTTACATCGCAGCCGACACCGGTTATCTGACTTGAGTTCATCTTTTTGCCGTTCATTTTCTTACCTCCAGAGAGTATTGTCCTCAGACAGTACTATTCTTGACCGTAATAATAAAAACTATACGGAGGCAGCATGTCTTTATATACCATCGGCGATCTTCATCTGTCGCTCGGAACAAATAAACCAATGGACGTTTTCGGCGGACGCTGGGAAAACTACGTCCAAAAGCTCAGCGAGGGCTTTGCCGGACTTGCAGACGGCGATCTGACCGTTTTGTGCGGCGACATCACATGGGGAATGACGATGGATGAGGCACTGCCGGACTTTGAGTTTATAGACGCTCTGCCCGGAAGAAAGATAATATTGAAGGGCAACCATGATTACTGGTGGACGACGGCGACAAAGGCGCGGAATTTTTTCGCCGAGCACGGGATAGAAAGCATTGATGTAATGCACAACTCAAGCTTTGAATACGCCGGAGTTTCTATCTGCGGGACCCGCGGCTGGTTTTATGAAGAAAGCCGCGGAGCAGAGCACGATAAAAAAATAATGAATCGTGAGATCATGCGGCTTGAAGCGTCTCTCAAGTCCGCTGAGACCGATGAGATATATGTATTTCTGCATTATCCGCCGAAATACATGAATTATACATGCCCCGAGATCCTTGAGCTTTTGCAGAAATATAACGTCAGGCGCTGCTGCTACGGACACATTCACGGCGCAGGCTGCCAATATGCCTTCAACGGCACGCTCGGCGGCACTGATTTCATGCTCGTTTCAGCTGACCATGTTAAATTCAGACCTGTAAAGCTTATTTAAAGAAAATAATTGCTTTTGACTGAAATATCTGTTATTATGTTTTGGTCTATGTGAATTATATTAGGAGGAATATATAAATGTTAGTCAAGAATGTAGAAAAGAAAGACTCCAAGGCTGCAAGCTTTCAGGTCGAAGTCGATGCAAAGGAATTCGACGAAGCGGTAAATAAGGCGTTTAACAAGAATAAGAGCCACATCTCCATCCCCGGCTTCAGACAGGGCAAGGCTCCCCGCGCCGTCGTTGAGGGCATGTACGGCCACGACGTTTTCTATCAGGATGCCATCGACGAGCTCGTCGCTCCGGCATATGAGCACGGCTATGACAACTGCGGCCTGAAGATCATAGGCAAGCCCGCGGTTTCCAATATGGATCTTTCCGACGATAAGGTTCTCACCCTGACCTTTGATGTTGAGCTCTACCCCGAGGTCACTCTCGGCGAGTACAAGAACCTCAGCGCCGTCAAGGAGACCTATGTCATCACCGAAGAGGATGTTGACGGTCAGATCGACGGTGTCCGCAAGCGCAATGGCCGCGTCATCGACCTTGAGCGCGAGGCTCAGATGGGCGATACCGCAGACATCGACTTTGAAGGAACTCTCGACGGCGTTCCCTTCGACGGCGGCACGGCAGAGGGCTATGAGCTTGAGCTCGGCTCGAATACATTTGTCCCCGGCTTCGAGGAGCAGATCGTCGGTATGAACATCGGCGATGAGAAGGATATAAACATCACCTTCCCCGAGGACTACGCGGCAGAGCTTGCCGGCAAGGACGTTGTGTTCAAGGTCAAGCTCAACGGCCTGTCTATGACTGAGCTGCCCGAGCTCGACGACGATTTCGTTCAGGACGTTTCCGAGTTCAACACCGTTGAGGAATACAGAGCCGACACCCGCAAGGACATGGAGCGCGTCATGGATCAGCAGATGGATGCAAAGTTCCGCACCGCCATCATGACCAAGGCCTGTGACAATATGACCGTCGAGATCCCCGAGAGCATGATGCAGGAGAAGATCGATGAGCTTATCCGCAGCTATGCTGCAAACTTCGGCCTTTCCGATCCGAAGATGAGCACTGACGATATAAAGAAGATGATGGGTCTTGACGACGAGGCAGTCAACGCTACCATCCGTCCGGCGGCAGAGTATCAGGTCAAGCAGGAGCTCCTGCTTGAGGCTATCGTTGAGGCCGAAAACATCGAAGTCACCGACGAGGAGCTTGAGGAATACATCAAGGGCGCAGCCGAGACCGTCGGCGCAGAGCCCGAGCAGATCCGCAAGTACTTCGGCGATGAGTATATAAAGAACGAGTTCAAGAAGGAAAAGGCGACCAAGATCGTTATAGAGTCGGCTACCGAGGAAGCTCCCTCTGAGGAGCCCGCCGAGGAAAAAGAGGCTGAATGATCCGCCGCGTATAAGGATATGATCTCCGAGATAAGCACAACGAAAGGAGACGTTTAAAAAATGAGTTTAGTACCCTATGTAGTAGAGCAGACAAGCCGCGGTGAGCGCTCGTATGACATTTTTTCAAGACTTCTCAACGACCGCATAATCATGCTGTCCGAGGAGGTCAACGACACGACCGCCAGCCTTATCGTAGCCCAGCTTCTTTACCTTGAGGCACAGGATCCCGATAAGGACATACAGTTTTATATAAACAGCCCCGGCGGCTCCGTCACCTCCGGCATGGCGATCTATGATACCATGCAGTATATAAAGCCCGACGTATCAACCATATGCATCGGCATGGCGGCCTCCATGGGCGCATTCCTGCTCTCGAGCGGCGCAAAAGGCAAGCGCCTTGCACTTCCCAATGCAGAGATAATGATCCATCAGCCCTCCGGCGGCAGCAAGGGTCAGTGCACCGATATCCAGATCCAGGCCGAGCAGATCCTGAAAATAAAGAAAAATCTCAACAGGATACTTGCCGAAAACACAGGCAAGGATATCGCCGTCGTTGAAGCAGACTGCGAACGCGACCATTTCATGTCCGCACAGGAAGCCCTTGAATACGGCCTTATCGATAAGGTGATAACGAAGCGGTAAGCACGAATTATGGGGGAATGGCGCGTTCCCCCATTTACATCATTTCCTGAGGTAAAACTTATGGCAAGAACAGACGACAGAAAGAGCATCCGCTGCTCGTTCTGCGGAAAAACACAGGCTCAGACCGGCAGGCTCATTGCCGGCAACGGCGCATATATCTGCGATGAGTGCATCAATCTCTGCATGAGCATAATCGCCGAGGACGAGCAGGCTCCCGTGCATGACAGCAAGGGCAACCGCCTGCGCTTTGAAGACCTCCCGAAGCCCTATGAGATAAAGCAGAGGCTGGACGCATACATCGTAGGGCAGGAGAGAGCCAAGATCGTTTTATCGGTCGCGGTGTACAACCATTATAAGCGCATCCTCTTTGCCGGCGATAACGACGTTGAGCTGCAAAAGAGCAACATCCTGCTCATCGGGCCTACCGGCAGCGGCAAAACGCTGTTTGCCCAGTCGCTGGCCAAGATGCTCAACGTGCCCTTTGCCATCGCAGACGCAACGACGCTCACCGAGGCCGGCTATGTAGGCGAGGATGTTGAAAATATACTCCTGCGTCTTCTTCAGGCTGCCGATTTCGATGTCGAGCGTGCCGAAAAGGGCATAATCTACATCGACGAGATCGACAAGATCGCCCGCAAGAGCGAGAACACGTCCATAACACGCGACGTTTCCGGCGAGGGTGTGCAGCAGGCGCTGCTGAAGCTGCTTGAGGGCACCGTCGCAAATGTTCCGCCGCAGGGAGGCCGCAAGCACCCGCATCAGGAGTTTATAAAGGTCGATACGACGAACATACTCTTTATCTGCGGCGGCGCGTTTGACGGTCTTGACAAGATCATAGAAAAGCGCACGGAGAAAAAAAGCATGGGCTTCGGCGCGGATATAAAAAGCTCGACCGAGCGCGATGTAGGCGAGCTTTTAAAGCAGGCGCAGCAGCACGACCTTCTTAAATTCGGCATAATCCCCGAGCTCATAGGCCGTCTGCCGGTCATAGCGCCGCTGACTTCATTAAAGCGCGAGGATCTTGTCCGCATACTCACAGAGCCAAAGAATGCAATGACCAAGCAGTATGAGGCGCTTATGGAGTATGACGGCGTGAAGCTCGTATACGATAAGCAGGCGCTTGAAGCTATAGCGGATAAGGCGATAGAGATGAAGATAGGCGCCCGCGGCCTTCGCAGCGTGATGGAGGGCATCATGACCGACATCATGTACACCGTGCCGTCTGAGCACGATATCAAGAAGGTAATTGTCACTGCCGACTGCGTTAAAAACGGAACCGGCCCCGACGTAATACGCAAATGATACAGCACGGCAAGACGGGGCATTGCCCTGCCTTGCCGCGTTTTTTATCCCTCATCAAGGAGGTAAAGCATATGAACCAGAATAAGAAAATACCCAACCGCGCAATGGCGGTGCTCCCGCTGCGCGGCCTTAACATATTCCCCGGAATGCTCCTGAGCTTCGATGTTGAGCGTCCGGTATCACTGGCCGCTCTCAACTGCGCACAGGGCGCGGATCAGGAGATATTCCTTGTTACTCAGAAGGACATAGCAAACGATATACCCGAGCAGGACGGCCTTTACGAATACGGCGTTGTCTGCCGCATCCGTCAGCTTGTGCGTCAGCCCGGCGGCAAGCTCTGCAAGGTGATGGCCGAGGGACTTTACAGAGGCAGGATAGCCTCGCTTTCCTCGGAGCAGCCGTATTTCTTCGGTGAGATCGAAAGCGTGCCCGATAAGGCCGAAAAGGTCGCGTCCGACAGAAAGGATGCGCTCATACGCACGGTCATCAGCCTGTTCGACGAGTATATCCAGCTTGCGGGCAATATGCCGCCGGAGATGCTCCTTAACCTCATCGTCAGCCGTGATCCGTCCTTTGTTGCCGACTATACGGCGCAGAACGTGCGCTTTGACTACCGTCAGAAGCAGGAGCTGCTTGAGGAGCTGTACCCCTGCCGCAGGCTTGGAATGGTCATTGAGATGCTCAACCACGAGCTTAATGTCATGAACATAGAGCAGGAGCTCAATGATGCGACGAACGAGCAGGTCAACCGCAGTCAGCGCGACTACTATCTGCGTGAGCAGATGAAGATAATCCAGCAGGAGCTCGGCGAGGACGACACGGTCGATGATATCGGCGAATACCGCCAGAAGATACGCGAGCTTAAGCTTCCGCAGGAGATAGAGGAGAAGCTTCTCAAGGAGGTATCTCACCTTGCAAAGCAGCCCTTCGGCTCTACGGAGGCAACCGTCATACGCGGCTATCTCGATGTGTGCCTCGAGCTGCCGTGGAATAACAAAACCGAGGAGATTCGGGATATAGACAAGGCTCGAAAGACCCTTGACGAGGATCACTTCGGCCTTGAAAAGGTCAAGCAGCGCGTTATCGAATACCTTGCGGTAAGACAGCTTGCACCCAAGGCAGGCGGAAGCCTTCTGTGCCTTGTCGGTCCTCCGGGAACAGGCAAGACAAGCATAGCCATGAGCATTGCCCGCGCCACTAATCGTAAATGCGTGCGCATATCTCTCGGCGGCGTGCATGACGAGGCGGAGATACGCGGCCATAGGAAGACCTATGTCGGCGCAATGCCCGGAAGGATCATATCCGGCATACGTCAGGCAAAAAGCATGAATCCCGTCATGGTGCTCGATGAGATAGACAAGCTTGGCTCTGACTATCGCGGCGACCCCTCTGCGGCGCTGCTTGAAGCGCTCGACCCCGAGCAGAACTCGACCTTCAGGGATAACTTCCTTGAAGTGCCGTTTGATCTTTCGGATGTGTTTTTCATAACGACTGCAAACTCGCTTGACACGATACCGAGAGCGCTCCTTGACCGCATGGAGGTCATAGAGCTTTCAAGCTACACCGATGAGGAAAAGCTCAGCATTGCAAAGCAGCATCTTCTGCCCAAGCAGCGCAAAAAGCACGGCCTGAAGGCCTCGCAGCTCAAGCTCGGCGATGATGCGATACGCGAGATCATAACATACTATACACGCGAATCGGGTGTCAGAAGCCTTGAACGTCAGATAGCCTCTATATGCCGCAAGGCCGCCGTTGCGATATCGGAGGGCGAGCGCAAGAGCCTTACGCTGCGCTCGGGGGCATTGCAGCCCTATCTCGGCTCACCGAAGTATAAGCCAGAGCAGCGCAGACTCAGCGATGAGGTCGGGCTCGTGCGCGGTCTTGCGTGGACGAGCGTAGGCGGCGAGGTGCTCGACGTTGAGGTCGCCGTGGTGGACGGCAGCGGAAAGCTCGAGCTCACCGGCAACCTCGGCAAGGTAATGCAGGAATCCTGTCAGGCGGCAATGACCTGCATACGAAGCCGCGCAGGCAAGCTCGGCATAGAAGCAGATTTCTATAAAACAAAGGATATACATATCCATTTCCCCGAGGGAGCCGTGCCCAAGGACGGTCCGTCGGCAGGCGTCACGGTCTGCACGGCGATAGTCTCGGCGCTTACGGAAACGCCGGTGCGCCGCGATATAGCCATGACGGGCGAGATCAGTCTGCGCGGCAGAGTCCTGCCCATCGGCGGCTTAAAGGAAAAGACCATGGCCGCGCTGCGAAACGGCGTCAGCACGGTCGTGATCCCCGCCGAAAACGAGCCGGATCTCGACGAGATAGACCCGACGGTGCGCAAGGCGCTCAATTTTGTGCTTGCCGACAAGGTAGATACGGTGCTTGAAACGGCGCTTGTGCACAAGGATACCGTAAAGCCCGAGGTGATCATGCCTGTTTCGGGCAAGAAGGCCCGTCCGGGCATCAGACAGTAGGTGAAGCATGGCTGAACTTAACATCAACAAAGCCGAGTTTATAAAAAGCGCGGCGGCTCCCGCGGGCTTTATCCGTGATGAGCTTCCGAATATCGTTTTTTCCGGAAAGTCGAACGTCGGAAAATCCTCGGTCATAAACAGGCTTTTAAACCGCAAAAATTTTGCGCGTGTAGGGCAGTCGCCCGGCAAGACCATACATGTAAACTATTTTCTCATAGATAAAAAGCTCTACTTCGTCGATCTTCCGGGCTACGGCTATGCCAAGGTCTCAAAGGCCGAGCGCGAGCGCTGGGGAAAGCTTATGGAGCAGTTCTTTGCTGCCGACGGGCTCATTGACCTCGGCGTTATGATAGTCGATTCGCGCCACAAGCCTACGGCTGACGACGTGACGATGGCGCAGTGGTTCAAAAGCACCGGCTGCCCGCTCGTTGTGGTCGCAAATAAGGCCGATAAGCTCAAAAAAAGCGAGATCGAGCCGAATCTTGAGCTTATCCGCCTGACCCTTGAGCTTGACGAGGAAACGCCGCTAATACTTTTCTCGGCGGAAAAGGGTAACGGACGCGACGAGCTCATGTCGCAGATACTCAAATACGTTTAAGGAAGCAACATAATGGACTCTTTCGGCGATGTAATGCGAAACCTTGACTGGTCGGTGCTGACGGACATGCTCATGGCCGTCATACCGGCGCTCGTGTGCATAACGCTGCACGAGCTCAGCCACGGCTTCGTCGCCTATAAGCTGGGCGATAATACAGCGAAAAACATGGGCAGGCTCACGCTTAATCCAGTTAAGCATATCGACATTGTCGGCCTTATCATGATGGTCGCATTCAAATTCGGCTGGGCAAAGCCCGTACCGGTCGATATGCGCAATTTTAAGCACCCCAAGCGCGATATGGCGATAACAGCACTCGCGGGACCTGTTTCAAACGTCATCATCTGCTGTGTTGTTTTGTTTATCTACGGTATTATTTTTCTTCCATGCAAGCTCTCCGGCAGTGAATTTCTGGGCGACGTGCTCGATATGGTTTACATAACTGCATATCTGAGCATAGCGCTTGCCATATTCAACATTATCCCCGTTCCGCCGCTGGACGGCTCAAAGGTGCTGTTTTCGCTCATGAGCGACGAGGCATATTATAAGCTCATGCGCTATGAGCGCTACGGAATGCTCATACTGCTTGCACTTATAGCCACAAATGTTCTGGGAGCGCCGCTCCAGACGGTCACGGAGGCCGTGTACAAATTTCTGTTTGTTTTTGCCGAGTGGGGCTATGACCTCGCGGTAAAGCTGTTTTATTGATAATGGATAATCCGACATTTCACCTTGAAAGCGTGGTCAAGGATAAAAACGAGCTTCAGGACTTTGACGGTCCGCTCAGCCTTATCCTCATGCTGCTGTCTAAAAACAAAATAGAGATACGCGATATAAAAATATCCGAAATACTCGATCAGTACCTTGAATACCTCGACAGGATGGAGAAGCTGGATCTTGAGATAACAAGCGAGTTCGTGCAGATGGCCTCGCATCTGTTGTACATCAAGACCAGAACGCTCCTTGCCGGCGAGGAGGAGGTCAGTGAGCTTGAAGAGCTCATGACTTCTCTCGAGCAGCTAAAGTGCAAGGATATCTACACGGCTGTGCAGAAAATTACTCCGGAGCTGAAAAAAGCCTCGGAAAAGGGACTTTTGTACTATGCAAAGCTCCCCGAGCCCCTGCCGGATATAAAGCGCGAGTATGAATACCGGCACGAGCCGGCCGACCTGTTCCGCGCACTGTACGCGGTAATCACACGCGGCGGAAAACCGGCAGAGCCCGAATTTGCGCACCGGCTTGCGCCCTCGCGCATCGTATACGAGGTGCGCACAAAAAGCCGCGAGCTCATAGAGCGCCTGCAAAACGGTCCGGCAAAGCTCTCCGAGCTTTATTCCGACTGCCGCAGCCGCTCGGAGATAGTGGCGACCTTTATATCCATCCTTGAGCTGTGCAGCATGGGCAGCGTTGAGCTCTCGGGCGACGAGAGCGACTATACGCTCTCCTTCACCGGCGGAGATGTCGGCGAAATTCTTGACAGAATAGTAGAGTAGGTTTGTAATGGAAACAGAGAATATAAAGTCAGCAATTGAGGCAATACTTTTTGCAGCGGGCGAGCCTGTGCCGACGGCACGCTTGTCACTCATACTCGAAACAGATGAGGACGAGATACTCGCTGCCGCAAAGGAGCTTTCCGACGAATACAGCTTCGGCATGCGCGGAATGCGCATACTCAGGCTTGACAATAAGCTTCAAATGTGCTCATCGCCTGAATATGCGTCGGTAATAAGCAAAACACTCGAGCAGCGCAAGCCGCCGATGCTGTCGCAGCCGGCGCTTGAAACGCTTGCGGTCGTTGCATATTTTCAGCCCGTCACAAGGGCATATATAGATCAGGTGCGCGGTGTTGACAGCTCATACACCGTCGGAGTTCTAATAGACCGCGGCCTTATAGAGCGCTGCGGCAAGCTTGATGTTCCGGGCAGGCCATCGCTTCTGCGCACAACGGATGTGTTTCTGCGCACAATGGGTGTAAGCAGCCTTGAAGAGCTGCCGGAGCTTCCCGATATAAGCTCCGGCGATGGTGTAAAAAAGCTTGAGGATGCCATAGAGAAGCTGAACACGGTCGGCGAAAATCAGCTCCGTATGGAGGAGCTGAAATAAGCTTTTGGGGGTGATGCGCACATGGTGCTTGTTATCATCTTAATACTTCTTGCGGCGATAATGCTCATTCCGGTGGGCGTTTATGCATCGTATACCGGAGGCAGCCTCACTGTCACGGCGCATGTCTGGCTTTATAAGCTCAGCCTGTACCCTCCCAAGGAGAAAAAAGCAAAGGTCGAGGATGCCGAGCCTACGGAGGCAGATGCCGATGCAGAGCAAAAGCCCCAAAAAAGCCTGCTGTCCGATTTTACGCTTGACGATTGGCGCAAGCTTATAAAAACCGCGCTGCGTGCGCTGCGGCACTTCAAAAAAGTCGTGTTTTTTGATATTATACGGCTGAGAGCCGTGGTATCGGCACCCGACCCGTATGACGCGGTTATGCGCTACAATACGGTAAACGGCTTTGTCGGTTCGATAATTCCGTTTTTCGAGAGCGGTTTTCGCGTTAAAAAAAGAGATATATACATCGATCTTGATATGCAAAGCGGCGAAAGCCGCGCCGAGGCAGAGCTTTCCGTGTCCGTCAGATTGGGCGCGGCGCTGGCCGTGGGGCTTGCGGCAGGCTTTTCGCTTCTGAAGATTTTTATAAAAAACAGGATACGGCGTATCCGTGAAAGGGTGGCACGCAATGGAGAACAACAAATTGAGCGAAATGATGCAGACAACAATGAGCAGTATCAAGAATCTTGTTGAGGTCAACAATATCGTAGGCGAGCCTATCGTCACTCCCGACGGGCAGACTATCATACCCGTGTCAAAGCTGAGCTTCGGCTTCGGCGGAGCGGGCGGGGATTCGCTCGGCAGCAGCAAGGAGGGCTACGGCGGCGGCAGCGCGGTCGGAGTCAAGATCGAGCCTATCGGCTTTCTCGTCATAAAGGACGGCGGAGTACGCATGATAAACGTCGAGCCTCAGGCGAAAAACGGCGTTGACAGGGTCATCGACATGATGCCTGATGTCATGGACAGGGTAGAGAATATTGCGAATAACGTTAAGAGAACACGTTTAAAACGCTTCAATTTGTAAATAATAAGCACTACCGGAAAGGTGGTGCTTATTTTTATGAAAAAAACCGTATCGGTATTTATAATTGCCGCTCTCGCGCTTGCTATACTGCCCCTGCCGGCTCTTGCGGAAGACGGACATGAGCTGTCGGCACAAAGCGCGATAGTCCTGTGCGCAGACACAGGCGACGTGCTTTTTGAGAAAAACGCCGATGAGCGTATGCTCATCGCCAGCATAACGAAGATCATGACGGCCATCGTCGTCATCGAAAACGCGCAGCTTGACGATAAGATCGTAATAAAGCCCGAATGGAGCGCCATAGAGGGGTCGAGCATGTACGCCGTCCCAAACGAGAGCTACACCGTGCGCGAGCTGCTGTACGGCATGATGCTCAACTCCGGCAACGATGCTGCCGCGGCGCTTGCCTGCACTGTCGGAGGCAGCGAGGCCGCTTTCGCCGAAATGATGAACGAAAAGGCTGCCGAGCTCGGCCTTGAGAATACGGCGTTTCGCAATCCGCACGGCTTGGATGAGGAGGGGCATTATTCCACGGCCCGCGATATGGCACGCCTGACGGCGTACTGCATGGAAAACGATAGCTTTAAAAGCATCGTCTCTGCAAACTGCGCCGTAGTAAAGGGCGTGACATACTATAACCACAACCGTCTGCTCAGGGAATACGACGGATGCATAGGCGTAAAAACCGGCTATACTATCGCAGCGGGCAGAACGCTCGTCAGCTGCGCAGAGCGCGGCGGCATGCGCCTTGTCTGCGTCACCCTGAACGCGCCTGACGATTGGAACGATCACAAATACCTTTTAGACAAGACTTTTTCGGAATATCGCATGGTGTCGTACAGCGCCGACAGCTTCAAGCTGTCGCTCGATGTTTCATCCTCCGTTGCCGGCACAGCCGAGGCCGTTCCTCAAAGCGAAATAAAGCTTCTGCTGCATGCGGATGATGAGCTGAGCGTAACTCTTGAAGCTCCGCGAATATTGTTTGCCGGCGGCATAGAGGGCGAAAGGGTAGGGAAGATGAGTGTGTTTGTAAACGGAGCTCTTGCGGCACAGGAGGATTTGGTTTATACTGAGGACGTAAAGCTTGATACCTCTCAGCGTCTTACTCCGTATGAGAGGCTGAGCAGAATGCTCGATACGGCGCTCAGGCCGTACTATATAGGTGAAGAAAAATGAAGCAGCGACTGCAAAAGCTCATATCCGCCGCGGGCATGGCCTCGCGCCGCAGGAGCGAGGAGCTCATAAAGGCCGGCAGGGTAACTGTAAACGGTATCCCTGCCGCGCTCGGCGACAGTGCCGATCCCGATATTGATATTATCTGCGTTGACGGCAGACTTCTCAAACAGCACGACGAGAAAACGTACATAATGCTGTACAAGCCACGCGGCTACGTCACAACGCTCAGTGACGAGAAAAACCGGCGCTGTGTCAGCGAGCTGGTGAAGGACGCGGGGGTCCGGCTGTATCCCGTCGGGAGACTTGACATGTATTCCGAGGGACTTCTCATCATGACCGACGACGGCGAGCTTGCAAACAGGCTGATGCATCCATCGTCGCAGACTGATAAGACCTATCACGCATGGGTAAAGGGCCGGTGCAGCGAAACGGCGCTGGAGGTGCTCAGAAGTCCGCTTGTTATAGACGGATACAGGATACGTCCCGCCGAGGTCGAGATATTAAAGGCTGCCGAGGACTATACGCAGCTTTCCATCCGTATACACGAGGGCAGAAACCGTCAGATAAGAAAAATGTGCGGCTGCGCGGGTCTGAGCCTTACAAAGCTCAGGCGCGTGTCCGAGGGCTGCCTTTCCCTCGGCGGACTCAGGCCGGGACAATGGAGGC
Source organism: Bacteroidaceae bacterium (assembly GCA_963608145.1). GTDB lineage: Bacteria > Bacillota > Clostridia > Oscillospirales > Oscillospiraceae > F23-B02. The sequence continues at coordinate 27,956 of CAVDFD010000004.1, forward strand.
ATCTCACGGATGAGGAATTGCAAGAGCTGCGATCCGAATGAAGCCGGAAAACTTAAAAACTTTGAGACGTATGCCCCGAATGTGCGGAAATCTGCAAGTTCGGGGCAAAAAAATTGCAGCCTGCTATTGCAATTTAAATAAAATGAAAGTAAAATGTCTTCTATGCTTTAACATGGAGATGAACAATATGGAAACCGATCTTCTCAAGGCTCTCTCGAAGGGCAGCAATAAGTTTTCCAAGGGTCAGAAAAGCATTGCAAAATATATTCTCAATAACTATGACAAGGCGGCGTTCATGACTGCCGGCAAGCTCGGCAAGATCGTCGGAGTCAGCGAGTCCACCGTTGTTCGCTTTGCTACCGAGCTCGGCTATGACGGATATCCGAGCATGCGCAAGGCCCTGCAGGAAATGATCCGCAACCGCCTTACCTCCGTGCAGCGCATAGAGGTCGCAAAGAGCATGATAGACGATAAGGACATTGTCCGTTCGATAATCGGCAGCGATATTCAGAATCTTCAGGCGACGCTCGAGGTGCTCGAGCAGGACAGCTTCAACAAATTCGTAGATTCGATAATAGACGCTAATAATATATACATCGTCGGCATGCGGACCTCGACCTCACTGTCTACATTTCTCGGACTGTACCTCAATCTTCTGCGCAGCAATGTCAATGTCATTCACGATACAGCGGCCAGCGAGGTATTCGAGCAGATGATAAGAATAGGTCAGGGCGACCTTTGCATCGCAATAAGCTTTCCGCGCTATTCGAGCCATACCATCGACGCGGTAGCATTTGCAAGGAAAATGGGTGCGATGACCGCTGCTATAACGGACGGCCCCGCCTCGCCCTTAAACGGCATAACCGATGTCTGTCTGCACGCAAAAAGCGACATGGTATCGTTCCTTGACTCGCTCGTGGCTCCTATGAGCCTTATAAATGCCATAATCGTTGCTGTCGGCATAAAGAATAAGGAAAACCTCTCAAAAACCTTCGAGCGGCTTGAAACAATATGGAGCGAGAACAAGGTCTATGAGCAGACCGAGCGCGGTGCGGCTATATGAAAAAGCTCAGTGCCGACGCGGTCGTGATAGGCGGGGGAGCCGCCGGAATGATGTGCAGCCTCATTGCAGCCCGGCGCGGCCTTGACGTTATCCTGCTCGAGCCGAATAAAATGCTCGGCCGCAAGGTGCGGATAACGGGCAAGGGACGCTGCAATGTTACAAACAACTGCGATGTAAAGGAATTTCTCGAAAACATACCGGGAGACGGCCGGTTTTTATACAGTGCGCTCAATAAATTCTCTCCGCGGGATACGATGGCGTTTTTCGAGTCGCTCGGACTGCCGCTCAAAACGGAGCGCGGAAACCGCGTTTTTCCCGTGTCCGACAACGCAAACGATGTTGCAGGAACGCTTACGCGAAATATAGAGCGCTGCGGAGTTCGCCGCCTGCGCGAAAGCGCGGAGCATATAATCTGCAACGGCGGAGAGGTCTGCGGAGTTAAAACGAATGCTTCCAAAATATCCTGCCGCGCCGCCGTCATCTGCACGGGCGGGCTTTCATATCCGCTCACGGGCTCGACCGGCGCAGGCTATAAAATGGCGCGTGAGCTCGGGCACAGCGTAAGCCCCTGCCGCCCGTCGCTCGTTCCGCTTGAGAGCAGCGACGAATACTGCGCGAAGATGCAGGGCTTTTCGCTCAAAAACGTTACGCTTTCGGCCTACGAGGACGATAAGCTTATTTTCAGGGAGCTCGGCGAAATGCTGTTTACTCATTTCGGCGTGTCGGGGCCTCTTGTGCTGTCGGCAAGCTCCCATATGCGCAGCTTCGGCAGCGCGAAATACCGTCTGAGCATCGACCTCAAGCCGGCGCTTGACGAGAAAAAGCTTGATGCAAGGCTGCTGCGCGACTTTGAAAAGTATGCAAACCGCGACTTTGCAAACGCTCTGTGCGATCTTGCGGGAAAGACCATGATACCCGTTCTCGTTGAGCTGTCCGGCATACCGGCAGAGGAAAAGGTAAACTCCATAACCCGTCAGCAGCGTCATGAGCTCCTGCGGCTGTTCAAGGAGTTTCCCGTATCGGTCACGGGGCCGCGGCCTATTGACGAGGCGATAGTGACCTCCGGCGGCGTTTCTACAAAGGAAATCAACCCGCGCACGATGGGATCGAAGCTGGTAAACGGTCTTTACTTTGCCGGCGAGGTCATGGATATTGATGCCTACACCGGCGGATTTAATCTTCAGATCGCATGGTCAACGGCATACGTTGCCGCAAATTCTATATAAGGATGTAAAGCTATGATATCAATTGCCATCGACGGCCCGTCCGGTGCGGGAAAGAGCACAATATCAAGAAAAGCCGCCGAAAAGTTCGGCTTTATATATGTCGATACAGGCGCAATATACAGGACCATCGGACTTGCGTCGAAAATTCACGGCGTGAGCCTTGACGATAAAGCTGCCGTTATCGCCATGCTGCCGAAGCTTGCGATAGAGCTCAGATATAACGAAAACGGCGAGCAGCGCATGTATCTGGACGGTGCGGACGTTTCCCGGGATATACGTCTGCCCGAGGTTTCGATGCTTGCGTCCGCTGTTTCGGCCATACCAGAGGTAAGGGCGTTTCTTGTTGATATGCAGCGAGATATGGCAAAAAAGCATGACGTTATCATGGACGGACGCGATATCGGAACGGTGATACTCCCCGATGCCGACCTGAAAATATTCCTCACCGCCGATGTCACCGACAGGGCGCAGCGCCGTTATGAGGAGCTGCGCGCAAAGGGAGTGGACAAGCCCTTTGACGAGGTGCTTGAGGAAATGAAGCAGCGAGATGAGCAGGATACCCTGCGTGCAGCCGCACCTCTGAAGGCTGCCGAGGATGCCGTGCTGCTCGACACGAGCGGAAACACTCTCGAAGAGAGCATAGCCGCAGTCTGCCGCCTTATAGCCGAAAAGACCGGCAGGGCAATGGGAGAATGAGCATGGACAGAATTATTACAGCCAAAAGCGCCGGCTTCTGCTTCGGCGTGAGCCGCTCGGTTGACATGGCGCAGCGCATTCTCGAAAGCGGATCTGCGTACTCGCTCGGCCAGCTCATACACAACGAGGATGTAGTGCGCCGCTTTGAGAGCGAGGGTCTGCGCGTTATAGCGTCTCCGGACGAGCTGCCGCAGGGCGCAAGGGTCATAATACGCTCGCACGGCGTGTCCAAGGCCGTGTATAAAAGCCTTGAGGACAGAGGAGCGGAGATAAGCGATGCTACCTGCCCCAAGGTAAAGCGCATACACCAGCTTGTTGAAAGCGCACAGAACGAGGGACGCTTTGTCGTCATCATCGGTATGCACGGACACCCCGAGGTCGAGGCCGTAAAGGGCTGGTGCGGTGAATGCGTAATATGCGAAAATGCCTCACAATTGGAAGATTGGTACAGACAAACGGGCGAATTATTGGATAAACCGATAACGATGGTAGTCCAAACGACCCAAACTCGTAGTAATTTTACCGAATGTGCAAGTTTCTTAAAAAAAAGATGTACAAATCTTCAAATCTTTGATACAATATGTGGTGCAACATCCACGCGTCAGGAAGAAGCCGCAAAATTAGCGGCAGAGTGCGATGCAATGGTCGTCATAGGCGGCAGGCACAGCGCAAACAGCGTCCACCTTTCGGTGATATGCTCAGAGCTCTGCCCGAACGTTCAGTTTATCGAAAATGCCGGTGAATTGGACATGGACAGGCTCAGATGTGCGGCCACCGTCGGAGTCACGGCAGGAGCGTCCACGCCTGCGTGGATAATTAAGGAGGTAAGTAACAAGATGAGCGAAGAAATCAAAATTGATGCTGCTGCAGCAGAAGAGAAGGAGATGTCCTTCGACGAAATGCTGGAGGAATCCATCAAGACTATATATAATGGAGATAAGGTAACCGGCACCGTCGTTGCTATTACCGGCACTGAAGTCAGTGTCGATATCGGCACAAAGTATTCCGGCTTCATTCCCACCACCGAGTTTACCGATGACGGCATCAAGGTCGAAGACGCTGTCAAGGTCGGCGATGCGATCGAAGCAGTTGTTGTCCGTGTCAACGATGTCGAAGGCACCGTTATGCTCTCCAAGAAGCGTCTTGACGCAGCAAAGAGCTGGACGATGGTCGAAGAGGCCGTCGAGAGCGGCGAGTTCCTCGAAGGCACCGTCACCGAGATCAACAAGGGCGGCGTAGTCGTCAGCGTCAAGGGCGTGCGCGTGTTCGTTCCCGCATCCCAGTCCGGCCTGCCCAAGGAGGCTGATATGAATCAGCTTCTCAAGCAGAAGACCCGCGTTAAGATCACCGAGGTCAACCGCAGCCGCAAGCGCGTTGTCGGCTCGATCCGTGCCGTCGCTCAGAAGGAGCGCCGCGAGAAGGCCGAGGCCATCTGGAACGAGATGGAGGTCGGCAACAAGTACCACGGCGTGGTCAAGTCCATGACCAGCTACGGCGCATTTGTCGATATCGGCGGCATTGACGGTATGGTTCACGTCTCCGAGATGAGCTGGAGCCGCATCAAGAATCCTGCCGAGCTGTTCAAGATCGGCGACGAGGTCGATGTTTATGTCATCAGCTTCGATAAGGAGAAGAAAAAGATATCCCTCGGCTACAAGGATCCCAACGAGAATCCCTGGGTCAAGTTCACCACTAACTACAATGTCGGCGATACCGCCGAGGTCAAGATCGTAAAGCTCATGACCTTCGGTGCATTTGCAGAGGTCCTGCCCGGCGTTGACGGTCTTATCCACATTTCCCAGATAGCAAACCGCCGCATCGGAAAGCCCGAAGAGGTTCTCTCCGTCGGCGATGTTGTCGAGGCAAAGATCACCGCTATCGACACCGAAAACCACAAGATCTCTCTGTCTATCCGTGCACTTGCAGAGCCCGCAGCCGCTGAGGTCGAGGAAGCTCCCGAGGTCGAGGATAACGGTGAGGATGCACTCGTATACGAAGTGTCCACCAACGGCGAAGCCAAGGGCGAGATCGTAGAAGAGTAATACAGTTTAACAATCTGTAATAGCCTGCCGCGTATGCGGCAGGCTATTTTTCTTGAAATATCAAGGAAAATCGCTAATCCTCCTTGCAAAAAAACAACAATTTGTGTATAATTACATTGTAAAAGCTTTTAAGGAGGAGTGGCCTTGTTCAAGATTGGCGATTATATTGCGCATCCGATGCATGGTGCAGGCGTTATTGAGAGTATAGTAACTAAAAAAATTAACGGCACCGAACGGGACTACTATGTCCTTAAGCTGCCTGTCGGGGATATGATCGTGATGGTGCCGGTCATCGGCTGCGAGGATATCGGCGTCAGATCCATCATATCACGCGGTGAGGCGGAAAAGGTTTTTGGCGCGTTTAAGGAGCTGGAGATATCCATGACCCAGAACTGGAACAAGCGCTATCGAGAGAACATGGATAAGATAAAAAGCGGCAATCTGATAGATGTTGCGGCTGTCGTCAAGGGACTTATGCGCCGCGACGGTGAGCGCGGGCTGTCCACGGGCGAACGTAAAATGCTGCATTCGGCAAAGCAGATACTCATATCCGAGCTCGTCATTGCAACGGACAGCGACTATGACAAGGTCGAAAAGAGATTGTACGCAGCACTTAAAGAGGAGTAAGCATCAGTGTCGATAATAAACAAGATATTTAAATTCAAAGCAAATGACGATAATTTCTGCACGGCTGTCGTGCTCGCTGCGGGAAATTCGCAGCGAATGGGCAGGGACAAGATACTTATGCCGTTAGGCGGAATGCCGGTCATTGCGCATACTCTCAAGGCTTTGCAGGCATCTGACTGCATTGACGAGATAGTCGTAGTTACAAGATACGAAAGCCTGCAGGAGGTGGCGGATATCTGTCATAGCTACGGCATAACAAAGACGAGCAAGGTCGTGCTCGGCGGTAAAACGAGAACGGAGTCCTCGCTCATGGGAGTCAGCAATGCCGATGAACGGGCAAAATATATTGCCATCCATGACGGTGCGCGTCCCTTCCTGACGGATAAGCTTATAGAGCGCGTCGTACACTCGGCGCAGCAGCATAGCGCAGCGGCTCCGGCTATTGCCCCGACCGACACGGTGCGTGTGCTCAACTCCAAGGGTGTCGTTACCGAAACGCCGTCCAGAGACCTTGTCGCCCTCATGCAGACACCGCAGGTGTTCATGACCGAGATGATAAAGGCCGCGCTCACACGCGCACGGGACAAGGGCGTAAAGATAACCGATGACTGCTCGGCAGTCGAGGCTATGGGCTATAAGGTCACGGTCGTCGCCGGTGAGCAGGACAATATAAAGCTCACAACGGCGCGGGATATGTATATCGCCGAGGGTATACTCGCCGAAAGGAGCGGCAGATAATGCGTATCGGACACGGCTATGATGTTCACAGGCTCGTCGAAGGGCGAAAGCTCATCCTCGGCGGCGTTGAGATACCGTATGAAAAGGGTCTGCTCGGCCACTCCGATGCGGATGTTCTGACCCATGCGCTGATGGACGCGCTGCTCGGCGCGGCAGCTCTGGGCGATATCGGCGGGCTGTTTCCGGATAACGACGATGCATACCTCGGGGCTGACAGCATTGAGCTTCTCAAAAAAGTGATGAGCCTTCTGCACGAGCACGGCTACGTCATAGTGAACGCAGACTGCACCGTCATTGCGCAGCGCCCCAAGCTCAAGCCGTACATCGAGGATATGCGCGCTGCTCTGTCCGAGGCCATGGGCACGGAGCCCGGCTGCGTCAGCGTCAAGGCGACGACGGAGGAAAAGCTCGGCTTCACGGGCGAGGGGCTCGGCATTGCGGCGCATGCAGTAGTTCTAATAGATTGATCATTCATCAGGCAGCTTTTGCTGCCTGATAATTTTAACTGCGCAGGCTCCCGCTGCATAGAATGTAGCAAAAAAGAAGGGGTCAATTATGCGCTATATATTTATGTGCCGCTCGCTTACCTACGCGCAGTCCGCCGCCGGAGCGCTTGAGAAAAACGCGGTATCGGCAACTGTTCGGAAAGCACCGGCAGGACTAAGCTCAGGCGGATGCAGCTACAGTGTCAGCGTGTCATACGCCAAAGGTGCTCTCGCAGCGGGAGTTCTGCGCCGAGAGGGTCTGCTTCAGGGCAAGGTATTTCTGCACCGCGACGACGGCAGCTATACAGAGGTGATATTGTGATTTACCTCGACAGCGCCGCAACGAGCTTTTTAAAGCCCAAAAGCGTTAAAAGAGCCATGATAAACGCACTGGATACGATGTCGAGTCCGGGCAGAGGAGCATATGCTGCCGCAATGCGCGCTGCCGATAAGGTCTATGAATGCCGCACGCTGGCATGCAGGCTGTTTAACTTCGATAAGCCCGAGAACGTTGTGTTCACAATGAACGCGACCCACGCGCTGAATATTGCAATAAGAACACTTGCACGGCGTGGAAGCCGTGTCGTTATCTCGGGATATGAGCACAATTCCGTAACAAGGCCGCTGCACGATATCGGAGCCGAAACTTTCGTCGCGGCAGGAGAGCTGTTTGATCAAGGCGGCACTGCTGCGGCGTTTGAGAATAAAATTCATAATGCAGACCTTGTCGTGTGCAATCATGTGTCCAACGTTTTCGGCTTTGTGCAGCCGGTATATGAGATATCGGAGCTGTGCAGGAGATACGGAGTTCCGCTTATAATAGATGCGTCGCAGTCAGCCGGTATAGAAGCTATCGACTGTGCCCGCCTTGACGCGGCGTTTATCGCAATGCCCGGGCACAAGGGACTGCTCGGCCCGCAGGGAACGGGGATACTCCTGTGTGCGGAAACGCCCCTGCCTCTTATGAGCGGAGGCACAGGCTCGGAGAGTCTCATACAGACCATGCCGCCGTATCTCCCCGACAGGGCGGAGGCGGGAACGCTGAATGTAGTCGGTATTGCGGGGCTTTGCGAGGGCATAAGATATGTTCTCGATAAGGGAGCGGAAAAGCTCGGCTCATACGAAGCAATGCTGTGCCGTGAGGCTGCACGGCGGCTGGGACGGGTGCCCGCGCTCGAGGTCTTTTCCGGCAAAGACGGGGCTCAGTCCGGAGTTTTGTCATTCCGTCATAAAACGATCGACTGCGAAGAGCTTTGCGAAAAGCTCGGGGCTATGGGCATTGCCGCACGCTGTGGACTGCATTGCGCTCCGCTTGCACATAAAACAGCCGGCACAGCTGCTTCCGGCACGGTGCGCATAAGCTTTTCGCCGTTTATCTCAGGGGCTCAG
>CAVDFD010000005.1:0-30779 GCA_963608145.1 Bacteroidaceae bacterium
GAATAAACTACGGCGTTTCGCGTCCCGCGAGTGCACCGCAGTGCCTGTGCAGCATTTCAAAAGCTGCGCCGCACCATGTAGGGAACAGGCTTGCCTGTTCCGCTTGCGACGGTTTCTTCTGCACCTTACGGTCGGGACACCGCAATAATTGTATAGGCACAGCCTCAATGCGCCACTGAAAATGCATATAATGGCACGCTTCGGGAACACTGTTTCCGAGGTGTTTCCATGAATATAAGAAAAAAGACCTTCGTGCTGATCATCACATATCTTGCGGCGGCCATCGCTGCGCTTGGCGCGTATACGGCGCTGCACTACGGCATGGAGCGCAGCTACCGCCGCACGGCTGAGTACGGCTACGCGCACTCGTTCGAGGAGCTTGTGTATGCCGCGTCGGGGCTGGAGAGTGCGCTGCACCGCGCCACCTACGCGACGGGTGCTGAGCTGTCCGGCGAGCTGTGCGCGGATATCTATGCCGACTGCCTTGCTGCCGAGATGAGCATGGCCGCCCTGCCGTTTTCCACACAGGAGCTGGAGCGCACGGCGGCCTTTATCGGGCTTGCGGGCGACTATGCGCACAGCAGGCTCAGAGCCTCGGCGCAGTCGGGCTTTGACGACGCGGCGCGGCAGCGCTTTGCCGAGCTTTACGAAACGGCGGCGCGCCTTAACCGCGAGCTGAGCACGCTGCGGGACTCGGTCAACGACGGCGAGGTGCTGCTCGACGAGCCGGAGAACGTGTTTGCCTCATCCGGCGACAGACTGAGCGGGCGCATGCTCGGCATGGAGGACGGCACAGCTGTTCCTGAGCTCGGCGCATACGGCGGACGCTATGCGGAGGCTTCGTCAGCTCAGTCCAAAACGCCCGTACCGCAGGAGAAGGCCAAGGCCGCTGCCGCGGATTTTTTCGGCCTTGACGCGGACAAGCTGGAGACCGAATACACGGCCTCTGACGGCACGATCTGCTTCAGCTTCGACGGCGGCAGCGTATGTGTCGATGCGGCGGGCAGCGTGCTCTCGCTCAGCTCCGAGCGCAGCGTCGCCGGTGATATGGGCTCGGATGAGCTTGAGCGCACGGCACGGGAATTTCTCGCCGCCCACGGCTTCGGCGAGCTGTATCTTGTCTCGAGCGAGCGCCTCGGCAGCGTGCAGACGATGGTGTTTGACTGCGTGCGCAACGGCGTGAGGTGCATGGGCGACAGCGTGCGCATTTCCGTTGCCGGTGATACCGGCGGCATCTACGCCTATGACGCAGCGGAGCATTTAAAGCGTCACGGCTCTTATCCGGCAGTCGCCGCCGCGGTGAGCGAGAGCACGGCACGCGAAGCGCTGCCCTCGACGCTCAGTGTCGAAAGCTCGCAGCTGTGCTATGCCGAGGCCGGTGACGGCAGCGCGGTTTTGTGCTATGCCTTTGACTGCACCGGCTCCGGCGGCGATGAGCTCCTCGTCCTCGTCAACGCCCAAACCGGCCTCCAACACAACATTTTAGAGGCGCATTGAGGCTGTACTTATACGTTTGTTTCGATACCGTGCACCGGCAAACACTGCATCGCACTCGCGGGATGCGAAACATATTTGTTTATACCGTTGTTTCGATACCGTGCCACCGCAATAAACGTATAGGTTGCAGACTTAAAGCGCCTCTAAAAAAGCTTGACAGTGGGGGGGAGCTTGTGATATATTACGGAAGCTTGCTCGGAGGGTGAGCTGTTCATGAGAAGCAGCAGCCGGATAAGAGACAGACTGAGACGTCTGTTTCTTGTCCGGCTTTTTCTTTTGCTCGGAAAACATGCTCCGGCGGCAGTCAGAAGATCAGTACAGGAGGTTTAAACGAAAAATGGACTTTCTCAACGGCAGCATCAAAAAGCTGTACTTCAAATACCTGTCGGCTGCGTTCGGCAGCGCCATGATAACATCAGTCTATTCGATCGTTGACATGGCGATGGTTGGACAGTATCAGGGACCGGAGGGCACGGCGGCGCTGGCAGTCGTCGCACCGGTGTGGAACATAATCTACAGTCTCGGCCTTCTGATGGGTATAGGCGGCAGTGTGATATTCAGCACAAAGCGCGGCAGCAGGCGCAATGACGGCTCGGAAAACCAGTATTTCACCGCTGCACTCATCGGCTCGGCTGCTCTGGCCGCTCTGGCGTGGCTCGGTCTGCTGTGCTTTGAAGCGCCGGTACTGCGCTTTTTCGGCGCGGACGAATCACTGCTTGAGCTGGCGCGGGACTATATGCGTCCGATCAAATATGTATTTCCGCTGTTTCTGTTCAACCAGATGCTCGCCGCGTTCCTGCGCAACGATGGCGATCCGGGGATTGCGACGCTCGGTGTGCTGTCCGGCGGCATCTTCAACGTCATCGGCGACTATGTCTTCGTATTCCCCTGCAACATGGGCATCTACGGCGCGGGACTTGCGACGGCGATCGGCTCGGGTCTATCCTTCGCTGTCATGCTCACGCACTTTATCGGAAAGAAGAACACGCTGCGCCTTGCGCGGCCTGAGTGCCTGTTCAAAAAGCTCGGCGAGATCTCCGTCACGGGCTTTGCAACGTTTTTCATCGACGTTGCGATGGGCATCCTGACGGTTCTGTTCAACCGCCAGATCATGAAATATCTCGGCGCAAACGCGCTTGCGGTGTACGGCCCTGTCATACAGGTCAGTACCTTCGTCCAGTGCTGTGCCTACAGCGTGGGTCAGGCAGCTCAGCCGATAATTTCAACCAACTTCGGCGCTGGCAGGAGCGACAGAATAAGGGAAACGTTCCGGCTGGCGCTGCTGACGACGGCCTTCTTCGGCCTGTTCTGGACGGCGCTGAGCATGGCCTGCCCGAACCTCTATATCCGCATTTTCATGAGCCCCACGAAGGAGATACTCGACATGGCTCCCGCCATTATCCGCGCCTACTCGCTCTCGTTCCTGCTGCTGCCCTTCAACATTTTTTCAACCTACTATTTTCAAGCGATCATGAAGCCGGCTGCGGCATTTACGGTGTCTGTCGCCCGCGGACTGGTCATAAGCGGCGCGCTTATCCTGCTGCTGCCGCTGCTCGGAAGCGCGGAGCTTCTTTGGTATGCGATGCCGATCACGGAGCTTATAGTCATGCTCTATGCCGCCGCAAAGATACATCGCTGCGTTTTACCTGAGCGTACATAAGCGTTCTTTATCATCTTTGGAGCATATATACATAAAATAAATTTCGTTGCAATTGAGGGGGGTGTTTGATATAATAATAATTCAAATATTGCAGCAAGAGGGGTATTACCTTGAACGAGAATACAAGACCTGCCGCGTATTCGCCGTCAAAGCGGAATCAGGTTTCGGCGGTGGATACCGTCATCAACAAGATAGTTGACGGCGTTCTGACCGGAATTTACAAGCCAGGGGACAAGCTGCCGACGGAGATACAGCTGGCGGATATGCTGTGCGTGAGCAAGAACACGGTGCGCGAGGCGATAAAGATACTCGTTGCATACGGCGCTATAGAGATACGGCGGCCTGAAGGCACGTTTATAACCGAGAGCTTCTCGCCGCGCATGTTAAACCCCGTTATATACTCGCTGCTGTTCAGCAAGGGCAACGCGGAGGATATGCTGGGGCTGCGGCGCATGATCGATACGGGTGTGTTCATGCTGATAATCCAGCAGGGACTCAGCCGTGAGGACAAATTCAGGCTCGAGGCGCAGCATGCGCACTATTCGGCGCTCGCCCTCGCCGAGGAGCCGGATATTCAGGCCATCCATGAGGCGGATATGAGCTTTCACAAAATGCTCGCCGCCGCGACGCACAACGAGCTGGTGCAGGTGTTTCACGACTATGTTGCCGACCTCACTGCGGAGTCAAGACTGCGCGTCGTGAAGCAGTGCAGCAGAGAAGGACACATGCAGTATCTCGTGGATACGCACCGAATGACACTGGATCTGGTAGAACGCGAGTCTAATGTTAGCCTCGAAGACACGATTGACTTTAGTTATTATTACTGGAAATCGACCTATAAATTATACTAAATACACAAAAATCAACTGTTAATTTTATAACAGTTGATTTTCTTTTGAGCAAATAGTACAATCAACACATGAAGCACCCAACGTTCAACTTTGGGTTGAGCACAACGGAGAACAATTCACTTCGGCTGCGCTTGCAGCAGAAACGGAGGAACAAATGGAAAAAGAAAAACTGGAGTTTCTGGAAAACAAGGCAATGCAGCTCCGCAGGGACGTTATTACCATGATCTACGAGGCGCAGTCCGGCCATCCCGGCGGCTCGCTCTCGGCAGCGGATTTCGTCACTGCGGTATATTATTCAGAGATGAAGATCGACCCCAAAAATCCCAAGTGGGAGGACAGGGACCGCTTCGTTCTCTCCAAGGGTCATGTGTGCCCCATTCAGTACGCCGCGCTTGCCGATCTCGGCTACTTCGACAAGGAAGTGCTCCACACGCTGCGTAAGGAGGGCTCGATCCTTCAGGGACACCCCGACATGAAGAAGTGCCCCGGCATAGACATATCCACCGGCTCGCTGGGACAGGGCTTTGCCTGCGGCGCGGGCATGGCGCTGGCTGCAAAGCTTGACGGAAAGGACTACCGCGTGTTCGTCGTCATCGGCGACGGCGAGAGTCAGGAGGGCGAGATCTGGGAGGCAGCGCAGGTCTGCAACAAGTATAAGCTTGACAATGTGATCCTGTTCTGTGATTATAATAATCTGCAGCTCGACGGTACCTGTGACGAGGTCATGCCGGTGCTGGATCTGGCCAAGAAGTTCGAGGCCTTCGGCTTCGAGTCCTACGAGATAGACGGCAACAGCATGGAGCAGATAGTTGATACGCTCGACAAGATACGCGCAGCAAAGAACGGCAAGCCCAAGTTCATCCTCGGCAAAACAGTGAAGGGCAAGGGCGTATCGTACATGGAAAACCAGTGCGGCTGGCACGGCAAGGCGCCGAACAGCGCCGAGTACGAGCAGGCTATGGCAGAGCTTAACGGAGGTGTCAGGGCATGAGCATGATCGCAACCAGAGACGGCTTCGGCGACGAGATCGTTGAGCTTGGCCGTGAGAATAAAAACATTTGCGTTGTCGATGTAGATATCGGCAAATCCTGCAAGACGACGGCGTTTGCAAAGGCGCTGCCGGAGCAGCACATCAATGTCGGCATTGCCGAGCAGTGCGGCGCGGGCGTTGCGGCGGGTCTGGCGACCTGCGGCAAGATCCCCTTTGTCGTGACCTATGCGGCCTTCGGCTCGATGAGAATGTGCGAGATGATACGTCAGGAGATATGCTACCCTCATCTGAACGTCAAGATCGCCTGCTCCCACGGCGGCGTTACTCCCGCCAACGACGGCGCAAGCCACCAGAGCATTGAGGATATGGGCATTCTCTCCACTATCCCCAACATGACGGTCATCATGCCGGCTGACTACAACGCGGCCCGCAAGCTCACCAGAGCGGCGGCAGAGTATGACGGTGCTGTGTATCTGCGCTTTACACGCGACGCTGTGCCCGAGGTCTACGGCAGCGAGCAGGAGTTTGAGATAGGCAAGGCCGTGCAGCTTAGACAGGGCGGCGACGCTGCGATAATTGCAATCGGCGATACCGTCCGCCTCGCACTCGAAGCTGCCGACGCACTGCGCGAGCAGGGCGTGAACGTCCGCGTGCTGGATATGCACACGCTCAAGCCGCTCGATACCGAGGCTGTCGTGAGCGCACTGAAGGAGACCGGCAGGGTAGTCACCGTGGAGGATCACAACGTGATAAACGGTCTGGGCTACGCCGTGTCAGCCGTTGCCGCCGATATGGGCTGCGGCATCGTAAAGCGCATCGGCATTCAGGATCAGTTCGGCCAGTCCGCTCCGTACGAGCGCCTGCTTGCAATGAACGGAGTCACGACCGAGAATATCGTCGCCACGGTAAAGGCGATACTTTAATTGTAATTTAACAGGCGTTCGCCTGTAGAAAATTAAAAAAGCAAAAAAAGGAGAAACAAGCAAATGAAAAAATTCCTCGCACTTTGCCTGGCACTGTGCATGGTCTTCTCTCTGTGCGCCTGCGGCAGCGACAACGGCGGCGATCAGAGTGCAGACGGCAGCTCAGAGTACCAGACTCTCAGCATCGACATGTCCTGCAACGGACAGTCCGACACCGCAAACGACTGCATCGGCGCAAACCTCTTCAAGCAGTACATTGAAGAGAAGTCCGGCGGCGCTATCACCGTCACCATTTACAACAACGACCAGCTCGCCGGCGGCGACATGACCAAGGGTCTCGAGCTCGTCATGGACGGCACCGTCCAGATGGACATCCACTCGACCTCCATCATCTCCCGTATCGACAACCGCCTCATGGTCAGCTGCCTGCCCTGGACCTTCTCCGACTATCAGGCAGCAGAGGACGCATTCTTCGGTCAGGGCGGCGAGTTCGTCTCCTCCGTTCTTGCAGAGCACGGCCTCACCTACCTCGGCGCACTACACAACGGCTTTAAGTGCATGACCTCCTCCAAGACCCTCATCAAGTCCCCGTCCGACCTGAGCGGTCAGAAGATCCGCACCCCGGGCGGCGACCTGTGGAACGGCTTCTGGAGCGCAATGGGCGCATCTCCCCAGGCAATGAGCTGGTCCGAGGTTTACACCGCAATGCAGCAGCACACCATCGACGGCCACGACAACAGCCCCTCCACCATCAACTCCGCAAACGTTCAGGAGGTTCAGAAGTACATAACCGTCTCCAACCACACCTACGAGGCATTCACATGGAGCGCCAACACCGCATGGTTTGACGGCCTCAACGAGGCAACTCAGAACCTCATCCGCGAGTGCGCAAAGCAGGCCTGCCTTGACGCAAACGAGCAGATCGAGGCATCCATGGAAGAGATCCTCACCACTTGGGAAGGCAACGGCTTCAACGAGGTCTACCGCCTGTCCGACGCTGAGATCGAGGTCTTCAAGGAGGCCGTAGCAGACGTTACCGCAAAGTATGCCGCCGAGTACGGCGAGGAAGCCTGCTCCGCCTTCGGCATCACCGTATCCAAGTAAACGCAATACCGAATGTACAGGCTTCTTCGTTAAGCTGACGAAGAAGCCTGTTCTCTTAAATAAAAAATACAGAAAGGAAATATCCAGTGAAAAAGCCTGCAAAGCTCCTCAACTCGATTGAGGACTATATACTTGCTGTCATGCTGCTTATCATGACCGTGCTTGCCGGCGTAAACGTCGTAGCGCGTTATATTTTCCTCGCCTCCCTGCCGTGGATAGAGGAGCTCAACCGTCTGGGACTTGTTATAATCTCCTACATGGGCGCGGCTGTCGCCCTCAAGAACCACTCCCACCTCGGCCTTTCCATCGTCACCGACCATCTCTCTCCCAAGGGAAAGAAGATAGCCGGACTGTTCAGCTGCGCCTGCGGCGTTTTCTTCTGCGGCGTGGCAATATACTACGGCGTTCTCATGGTTATCAAGGAGCACGCCAACAACGTTCTCACTCAGGGCATGCAGTGGCCTGAATACCTGTTCGGCATGTGGCTGCCCATCGGCTGCGCCGTGCTGTGCATCCGCTTTATCCAGTCGGCAGTCTATATTCTGACTGACCGCGAGTTCACCGATTGCAGCAAGGAGGGTAATAACGGATGAGTGCTGTTCTTCTTTTCGGACTTTTCTTTGTCCTTCTTTTCCTCAACGTCCCCATCGCAATATCTCTGGGCGTTTCCAGCATAGTCACGACCATGGCGGTCAAGCCCGCGATGATGGCGACCATAGCTACCAACCTCTATTCCTCGACGAACACCTTCGTTCTGCTTGCGATCCCCTTCTTCATCCTTGCCGGCAACATCATGGATGTCAGCGGCATTTCCGTTCGTCTTATCAACTTCTTCAACTCCCTCGTCGGCCACACCAAGCACGGCACTGCAATGGTCTGCGTTGTCGTTGCCTGCTTCTTCGCCGCGATATCCGGCTCAGGCCCGGCAACCGTCGCCGCTCTCGGCGGCATCCTCATCCCCGCAATGAGCAAGTCCGGCTATGAAAAGACTACCAGCGCCGCGCTTATGAGCACGGCAGGTGCGATTGGCATAGTCATACCGCCGTCTATCACCTTCGTCGTCTACGGCTCGGTCACCGGCACCTCGGTTGGCTCGCTGTTCATGTCCGGCATCATCCCCGGCATCCTCATCGGCATTGCCATCTACTACACCATGGTCATCACCTCCAAGGGCCGCGTGCTCGTGCGCCAGCCCAAGGCTACCGGCGCACAGCGCTGGAAGGCATTCTGTGAGGCCGTGTGGGGCATCCTCATGCCGGTCATCATCCTCGGCGGTATCTACGGCGGCATCTTCACCCCGACCGAGGCCGCGGCTGTCGCCGCGATCTACGGCTTCATCGTGGGTCTGTTCATCTACCGCACGCTCAAGGCCAAGGACATCATCACCATTCTGCGCCAGTCTGTTTCCCAGACCGCGGTCGTCATGCTGATCATCGGCTGCGCCGCCGTCTTCGGCAAGGTTCTGACCTTCACCGGCATGGCAAGTCAGGCCAGCCACAGCCTCATCTCCATCGCCCACGGCAACAAGTACATCTTCCTGCTGATGGTCAACGTCATTCTCATCATCGCAGGCTGCTTTATCGACGCAAACTCCGCGCTCTACATCCTCTGCCCGATACTCTTCCCCATTTCGCAGTCTCTGGGCATCAACCCCGTCCACCTCGGCGCGGTCATGACCGTCAACCTCGCACTCGGCCTCATCACGCCTCCCGTCGGTGTCAACCTGTTCACCGGCTGCGGCGTTGCGGGCATAACGCTGACGGATATGGTCAAGAAGATCTGGCCATTCGTCATAGCGGTGTTCGTGGTGCTCATGCTCGTTACCTATATCGAGCCCATCTCGATGTTCCTGCCCAATCTCATGGCATAGCTTCCGGAGGTGTAAATAATGAGAGCTGGATATATGCCCGCTATCGGCGCTGCGGAATTTCGCAGCGATATGCCTGAGCCGCAGATAAGATACGATAGCGACGTTAAAATACATGTCCGCAAATGCGGCATATGCGGCTCCGAGGTACACGCCCTGTACGGAAAGCATCCCTTCCGCATCCCGCCCGTCCTCTCCGGCCACGAGTTTGCCGGAGACGTGGTGGAGGTCGGCAGCGGAGTTAAGACGATCAAGGTCGGCGACAGAGTCACCGCCGAGCCTCAGTACGGCTGCGGCGAGTGCTACTACTGCAAGCGCGGAATGTACAATCTCTGCACGTCAAAGCGCGTGCTCGGCGCATCGTACAAGGTTCCCGAGCTGGACGGCGGCGAGTGGACTGGCTCAATGGGCGAGTACATTGTCGTGCCCGAAAAGACCGTCGTAAAGCTTGCCGACAATGTAAGCTACGAGGAGGGCGCACTCATCGAGCCCATCGCAAACGGCGTTTATGCCGTGCGCCGCGCCAATATCACCCCCGAGAGCACCATAGCCATCATCGGCTGCGGCCCCATCGGTCTGGGAGACCTTATCGGCGCAAGGCTTTATGACCCCAAGCTCATCGTCATGGCCGACATTTCCGAGATAAACCTCAAAATGGCGCGTGAGTTCGGCTGCGAGCACGTCGTCAACAGCGCCGAGCAGGATCTCGAGCAGGTCATAATGGAGCTGACCGACGGCGTAGGCGTGGACATGGTCTTCCTCGGCTTCGGCGACGCACCCACGATAGAGCAGGCCTGCCGCATCGTCCGGCGCGGCGGCGTTGTGCACCAGCACGCGCTCATGCTCGACGGCATAGGCTTCCCCTATCGTATACATCAGCAGCACGAGCTCTCCTTCATCGCTTATAACATGTATAAGTACGAGGAGTTCGAGATAATCTGCGATGAGATAGCCAAGGGTCGTATCTCGGGACTGGAGCGCATGGTCACCCAGCGTTATCCGATAGAGCAGTTCAAGGAGGCCATGGAAATGGCCGATAAGCGTCCCGAGCCTGTCGTCAAGGTCATGCTCGAGTTCTGATCATGAAATACTCAGTCGTAAAAAAACTGACGCAGGCGCTGCTCGTTGCGTCGCTCGTGCTGTATGCCGCGGCTGCGGTGCTCATGAACAGGGACGCGGACGCATACGCGCTGCCCGCCCTCATCGCCGCAAGCGCGGTGCTCGTCCTGAGCGCCGGCCTGCGCCTTGCGTGGCTGCGCTGCCCGAACTGCCGCCGCTACATCTCCCACCGCCATCTGCGCGACACGCACTGCCCCTTCTGCGGCAAAGCGCTGGAGTAAGTGCCCCTTGTGAAGGTGTCAGCCGCAAGGCTGACGGATGAGGTGTTTTTTAGAAGCGCATTGGGGCTGCACCTATACATGGATTGCTCCCAGTCAAGAGGGCAGAAAAAATACAAAATTTTTCCGGCCAGCAGCCAGCCGCTGCTGGCCGCTTTTTATGCGGAGAGACAAAGCGCATTCATTTTATCTTTGGCCTGAATTTCTGAAGCCGGTTGACTTTCTGCTCGAAATCGGCTACCATAACAGCGTGAAAGAATGCACCCTGCACTACTGCCGCGACAAGGATTTTGTTCCCCGCGGCACGGGTGCGATTCTCTGCATGAGGCCTGAGTTGGCTGCCATTGACAGCAAAGCGTACATCGTTCCGATTTGGATGATTTGAGCGCCTGATACGAGAGGATGAGTGATTACAATGCAGATATCGATCAATGAATCCGATTGGAAACTGTTTCGGCAGAAGCTTCCCGACTGGCAGGAGGCATATATTGATAAGCTGAACAGGGAGTATGCTTCGCTGCTGACTGGAACGGGTACGGCATCGGATAAGTTTTGGGAGTTGGAAAAACGCATCAGCTCAGACAAACACCGCATGGGGATCGCTGCCAGAATGAGTCGTTCGAACATGTACCCGAACCTTCTCGGGCTTCTCCAAGACGGGGTCATCACGCCGGACGATCTTGTAGATTTCAGTATTGACCTACAGGAGCGGATGACCTTTTTAATGCAGAATGGGCAGAATTGAAGTACGTCATCCAACTCTATTTCCGGATAACCAGATAGGCCATAGCAGGTCAGAGCTGCTTTTGATATGCCATTTTTGTGTTTTATAAACCGAGAGTCATTGTGAACTGCACCCCATTCCTTTGTACAAGTATTATATCATACTTGTACAAAGGAATGGGGTGTTTTACTATGCAAAAGGGAGTACCGAACAAACGATACACGCCGGAATTCAAGAAATTGGTCGTGGAAACCATGCAGAGGGAAAAGATGAGCTACTGTGAAACGGCAAGGCAGTTCGATATCAGAGATAACAAGCGTGTTGCTGTCTGGGAGCGCATCTATTTAACCGAAGGACCGGAGGGCTTTGCCATCGAACGGCGCGGCCGCAGCAGCAAGGGGCGTCCGCCAAAGCAGCTGCCGAAAGAGGTAGAAGAAGATCTTCTGTCTGAGGTTCAGCGGCTGCGTGCGGAGAACGCTTACTTAAAAAAATTGCAAGCCTTGGTTTTGTAAAACGAGCGACACCTGCCGAAAAAGCACAGGTGATCCAAACACTGAGGCAAGAACACTCACTGGCACTTTTGCTGGATATCGCTCAGCTGCCCCGTGCAACCTTCTACTATCATTTGAAACAGATGCAGAAAGCAGACAAATACGCATCTGTCAAAGAAGAGATCACGGCAATTTACCATGAAAACGAAGGAAGATATGGCTATCGCCGTATCACAATTGAACTTCGCAGCAGGGATTTGCCCTTGAACCACAAGACCGTCCAACGGCTTATGAAGGAGTTGGGGCTGGTCTGCCGCGTCAGAATGAAGAAATACTGTTCGTACGAGGGCAAAGTAGGCAAAATCGCGCCGAATCTGCTGAATCGGGATTTCCATGCGGATAAGCCGAATCAGAAATGGGTCACGGATGTGACTGAGTTCGGATTGTTCGGCGAAAAGCTGTATCTGTCGCCGATCCTTGATCTGCACAGCAGTGATCTGGTCAGCTATACCATCTCAGCCCGCCCTGTGCTGAGCATGGTCACCTCCATGCTGGATAAGGCGTTTGCAAGGATCCCTGATGACACAAATCTTATTCTTCATTCTGACCAGGGCTGGCAGTACCAGCACAAACAGTATCAGCAAATGCTTTGCGAAAAGGGTATCCGACAGAGCATGAGCCGCAAGGGAAACTGTCTGGATAACGCCGTGATCGAAAACTTCTTTGGATTGCTCAAAAGCGAGCTGCTGTATCTGCAGGAATTTCAATCCATGGAACACTTCAAGCAGAAGCTCATTGAATATCTTGACTACTACAATAATCGCAGAATTAAGGCAAAGCTAAAGGGCTTGCCGCCTGCAATTCACAGACAACAAGCCCTTTCGATAGCTTGAACAATTTGCGCTAAAATATTTGTCTAACTTTTTGGGGTCACTTCATTTAATGCTGCTCCTGTTTTCTACACCATTTAAAATGGCATAGTCATTATTAACAAACATTTGATTGTAAAATTGTGCAGTGTATACAATGGCAATCTTCGTTTATTGTTAGGCTTATCAATAGTAATCGTCTGATAAATGTGTAATAATTAATCCATAATTTTAATCCGAAAGGGGAAATTAGTTATGGATCAGATTTATTCGTTGATAAAGCTTTTTGGGGAAAGATACATATTTTGTGATGATGAACAAGCCTTGCTTGATTGTCAGAACTGGGAAGAACTTGTTTCAGCTTATGCAGCCATTATGAATTTTGCAGCAGCAAAAGCTAATATAGAAGCAGTGTAAATCATGGTTGAATTAAAAAAGCTGCGTGAAGATGCCGGAATCAGTCAAAGCGAACTTGCAACAATGTGTGGTGTGGTAAGGCAAACAATTGGTGCAGTTGAAACGGGGCAAAATAGACCTTCGGTTTTATTAGCAAAACAATTCGGAATTATATTCAACATGGATTGGACACTGTTCTTTGATGATCTTATTCCGGTAATATTCAAAAGCAAAGAAGATTCTATTGATTATTGTCTCAACTGCAATAAACCAGTGTGTGATAGCTGCATTGGATGAATGATAGACGGCAAATAAGCGGCAAAATCCAATACTCGAAAAATAAACCTGCTGAAAAAGTTAGAAAAACAGCCGTTTTCTCACTGAAAACGGCTGTTTTGATGGCAAAGCCGTCGAATAGTCTACACGCCCGAACCGTTGCATTTTACAGGGGGTTAATTTTCGCCGTAAACCGAGTTTGTGTTGAGCTTCCGGGCAAAAATTGAGGACAAAAATATTTATCAAATGGCTTTCCTACTATATAATGCAAGGGGTCGGGGCTTCTGAGGAGCCTTGACTTTTTTTCGTTTCAGAGCAATACATAGAGCCGGAGGTGATCAAAATGGATCAAAATCAAATCGAGCTCCTGACCTTCCTTCATGACCACGGAATCGGCTATGAAAAGATAGCTGCCATGCTGGAAGTTTCAACGATTACTATCCGGCGCGCTTGTGCCAAAGTCGAGAAGGAACGGGAACTCACGGATTCACAGTACCCCGTCTGTAAGGAGTGCGGAAAGAAAATCATTTATGAACGCAAAACAAGACCTCGGATTTTCTGCTGCAGAAAGTGTAATCAGACCTGGTGGAACAAGCGGCGCTACACATCAGGCAGAGCCAGTGACGATGCACGGCAGTGCCCTATTTGCAAGCAGATATTTGTAGTAACTAAGAACTCGCCGCAGAAGTACTGTTCCCAGGAGTGCTATCGGAAGGGCAGGTACGGCAACTATGAATGAAGAAACGGCAAGGCGGGAGATGGACTACAGAATCGGCGAAAATATTCTTTTGCACATGGCTCTGAACGAACTGCTCACAGAGAAAGAGTATGAGAAACTGCGCGACGAACTTCTGGACATCTGTCAGCCCGTCGTAGGAGAATTGGAGCGTGGATTGTTATGCCAAAGAAGAAAGTCACTCAAGTAGAGTTCGTTCCTGCGCTTACAGCCAATGTGGATGCCGCACCGCAGAAACGCAAGGTGGCCGCCTATGCTCGTGTATCTACGAGTTCCGAAGAACAGGAAACGAGCCTTTCCGCACAGCGGGAATACTATGAGGATCTCATCAGAAACAATGCCTCATGGAAGTTTGCCGGCATCTACTATGATGACGGATTGTCCGGTCTTTCCTACAGAAACCGCGACGGCTTCAACCGTATGATCTCCGATGCCCTCGACGGAAAAATCGATCTCATCATTACAAAGTCAATCTCCCGCTTTGCGCGAAATACGGTTGATACTCTGGTCACGATCAGAAAACTGAAGGACGCGGGTATAGAAGTGTACTTTGAAAAGGAGCACATCCACACGCTCGATGCTGCCGGCGAATTTCTGATCACACTTATGAGCAGCCTTGCCCAGGAGGAAAGCCGCAGCATCTCGGAAAATGTTACATGGGGTCAGCGGAAGCGGTTCTCTGACGGAAAATACTCCGCGCCATATTCCCGTTTCCTTGGATATGACCGGGGAAAGGACGGTTATCCGGCGGTCAACAAAAAGGAAGCGCAGATCGTCAAACTGATCTATCGCCTGTGGCTGCTCGGCGAAAGCGACGGTGCGATCTGCGGATATCTTGAGCGGCATCAGATCCCTGCACCGGGCGGTCAGGAGCAATGGAGCGGAACGACAATCTTGAGTATTCTCACAAATGAGAAATACAAGGGTGATGCACTCCTTCAAAAATCATTTACGGTGGATTTCCTCAACAAGCGAACGAAAAAGAACGAGGGCGAAGTCACGCAGTACTATGTTGAAAATGGGCACGATGCCATCGTATCTTCCGCTGTGTTCGATATGGCGCAGGAAGAAATCCGCCGGCGCGCCGCACTGTGTCGGAGATACAGCTGTACGTCTCCGCTCTCTGCAAGGATCATTTGCGGTGTGTGCGGAGCGTTTTACGGTGCAAAGACTGCGCATACCCACGACAAATATGAGTATGAGTTCTGGAGGTGCGCCGGTTTCTATGACGGTGGAAAACACGCTCCGACCGTAAAACATGAGATTGTACAGATTGCCTGCCGTGTGGCTATCGAAGAAGTGATTGCGGCACGTCCGCAAATCATCAAGCACTGCGCCAACCTTCTATTGCACTTGCATGGAGAAAAGATCACCCAGGGAGTGATTGAAGAATTCTTGGAGATGGATCAAACACTATGGGAGGATGAGTGGCTCCTGCGCACCCTGATTTCCCGTATCTATGTCATGCCGAACGGAAAGTTAAAATTATTCTTTATTGATGGTACTGTCAGCCGGTTTGATATGAACAGACAGAAAAGATCCGCCCGTGAGAGAACTCCGACCCCGATGCCACCGCTTCCTCCGCGAAAGAATATGCCGCTGCAGCCGCACGAACCGGGGCAAAGGCTCAGTGACGACATCAAAGACGAAATCTGCTATCTGCGACTTCAAGGAATCGGCTATAAACGCATTGCCGCAGAACTCGGTCTCTCAAAAAATACTGTCAGCAGCTTTTGCACCCGGCACAACCTCGGCGGAAGTCGGAACGCAGACGGGACCGTACAGCATCCCTGCCGCTACTGCGGCAAGAGTGTACCGCAAGCACCGCACAGGCGAGAGAAATTCTACTGCTCGGACAAATGCCGCTGCGCTTATTTTTATGAGCAAAAGAAAAAGGCTGCAGCCAAAGACGGAGACAACGACAGCGATTAGCAAGAGACGCATAGTGGACGCAACCTGTCGGAATTTCCGACAGGTTGAAGTGATTGCGCCCCCCATATTGGAAAAGCAACGGCTTCCGAAGCAGATACCGCTGATTGCAGCACAGCTTTGAAAGTTCTGCTGTTTTTTAGCAACCGCTTGCAATAGTTTTTTATGAATATGAATCTCGAAACTGCACATAATATTACATGGGAAAGATGCGAATATTGCGTGTTTATGGATCGATTAATGCGCAACACTTGCGTATTCCTGTTGCGTGTTCTGTTTTTCTGTGGTATGGACAACATCTACATACGCTCAGACCCTGCCGGGAACATCAAGCCGGATAAGGCAAAATCCACGGAGAAAATTGACGGTACCGTGGCGGCCATTATGGCGCTCGACAGAGCTATCCGCCGCGGAAAAGATAACAGCGCTTCGGTTTATGACAGTCGAGGTCTTATTTTTATCTGATCTGCATATTCGACTGCTTTCCTGATCAAAATGAAATAAGGAGCTCATTGCTCGCTTGTTATTTCAAGTTATCTTGACAATTTGAAATAACAACGCTATAATAGGGACGGTAGTTCACTTGCAGGAGAGGAGAGCAAGACAAATGAATAATCGTGCCGGTCATTTAAAAACAAACTTGTCCGGAGAGATGGCATATCAGTCTTTTGTTCCAAAACCGCTGCCGCCGTCACCGCCCATCGAGATGACAGAGGATATGCTTGACCTTCTTATCAAGGCAAACTCACAGCTTGCTGTTTTGGAAAGCGTGGCAACGCGCATCCCAAATGTCGACCTGTTTGTATCCATGTATGTACGAAAAGAAGCTCTTATGTCCTCGCAGATTGAGGGTACCCAGGCAACGCTCGAGGATGTCCTTGACCCGATGATTGAAGGCAATACAAACCGCAATGTAGCTGATGTTGTAAATTACATCAAAGCGACCGAATTTGCTATCAAGAGGTTGAAAGAACTTCCGCTCTGCAATCGTTTGATCAAGGAAACCCATGCTGTTCTTATGGAAGGTGTCAGGGGGCAGGAAAAGAGTCCGGGAGAGTTCCGATACTCTCAGAACTGGATTGGCGGTCAAGGCAGTACACTACGGAACGCAAGATACATTCCTCCGTCTCCCGATGATATGACGGAAGCCATGTCCGACTTGGAAAAGTATATCAATGCCGATGACAAAATGGATGCCTTGATCCGCGCTGCGCTGATTCACTATCAGTTTGAAACAATCCACCCGTTTTTAGACGGCAACGGTCGTGTAGGACGTCTACTCATTACATTGTTTCTAATGGAGAAGAAGGTTCTCACTACGCCGGCATTGTATATTTCATACTTTTTGAAAAAGAACCGTGTGGAATACTATGACCGTATGACAGAAGTACGAAGCAAAGGAAATTATGAACAATGGGTGAAGTTCTTTCTTCAGGCACTTATGGAATCAGCGGAGGACGCAACATCAACCATTGATGAGCTGACTGCTCTCCATAATAAAAATGCCGCCGTTATTACAGGGATGGGACGTGCCGCAAAAAATGCGACGATGGTGTTTGATTACCTGGAGAAGAATCCGATTATCGAAATCGGCAAAACCGCTGAGGCTCTGGGAATCACTTTCAATACCGCTTCCGGCGCAGTGAAGCGGCTTGCCAGCGCAGGGATTTTGAAGCAAACTACAAATGCCAGCAGAAACAGAACTTTCGCTTATGAGGACTATCTTGCTATTCTTCGCAAAGGCACTTGATATGTCAGCAAGCAATTCGCACTTTTGAGTTTCGGAAGGCTTTCTGTTCTCAAACTAAGCATTACAAAAATACTTTTTAAGCATCTGTTCGCATGAGCAGGTGCTTTTCTTATGCCCATTTTAAAGGAGAGTGATGCCAATGGGTATCTTTTCAGAACTGTTCAAATCCAGAAATAAGCTCCAAGGCCGCACGTCAGGCAGCAACTACGCTTTTTCTTTGGAGATAGCAGGACTGCCGCTGCACCTCTACAAATATATGGGCAGCGGCGGCAAGGCAATGTTTCATCATATACCAGACGATATAAAGACGCTTGTCAGCAATTTGGAGGCATCGACTGCTGCGGTCTGCATTCGTTGTCCCTGACAATTCTGGCATACTTTTCCCAACAATCATCAATATCACCCAAAGCCCCGGTGAGTATGAAAATTTTGTACTCACCGGGGCTTTGCTGTATCTATCTGCGCGCATTCGACAGTGAATGTGCTTTTTCACCAAGTTAAATTGCACTCCATTTCGGCGGAAACGCATAAATTTTTCGCAGAGTTTGCCACTCTGTGAATGTGCTGCCAGACCTTAAACGTTATTAATATACCATATTCCAGCCCATTAATCAATATTTTGGCAGAAAAATGTCAAATAATTTGAGATGTTTTATCGTTTGGAAGAGTATGACTGCACAAATTGGCTCAACGAAGCGATTTGCGCAGTCAACGCAGCAGTCACAAACATGGTATGTTTTCGCTAAAATGGAAGTGTCCCGCAAGGGAAAATCTATTATAGGAGGTCAACAGCATGGCAAAAGGCGAAAACATTTTTAAGCGTAAGGACGGGCGCTGGGAGGCTCGGTATGTAAAAGGACGGGAGCTGTCCGGAAAGATCAAATACGGCTTCTGCTACGGCAAAACATACCGTGAGGCAAAGGATAAGGTGACAAAAATAAAGGCAGAGCTTTTAAGCGGAAAGATGCCGTCCGTGGGTTCTTCAAAGCACCGTTTCTCGTTTTATTGCGGCGAGTGGCTGCGTTTTAAGCGAGACGGAGTGCGGGAGTCTACATACATTAAATATGAAGCCATACTGCGTAAGCACATCGAGCCGAAGCTCGGTGCATGCTTTCCGGCAGGGATAAACGACGCAGTGGTCGAGGAGTTTACGCATGAGCTTCTCACCGAGGATGGGCTGTCTGCGAAAACCGTACAGGATATTCTGAGCGTTCTGCGCAGCGTTATGAAATATGCCTCAAAGCACTCATCTGTGCCGCTTGCGCAGATAGATATAAGCTATCCCAAGGAAGCGAAAAAGGAGACCCGTGTGCTGTCGCACAATGAGCAGGAGCTTTTCGCAAAGTATCTTCTGAGTAATATGGACTGCTGCAAATTCGGCGTTCTGCTCATGCTGCTCACGGGCATACGGATCGGTGAGCTGTCGGCGCTTAAGTGGAAGGATATAAATATTGCCGAGAAGACCATACGCATAAGCGCAACGCTCCAGCGCCTGCGTGACACCGACCCTGACGGCGTGAGCCGCACTAAGATTTTGAGCGGCACGCCCAAAAGCGGGACATCTGTCCGCACCATTCCCATGACGGATTACACGGCTGGACTGTGCGAAAAAATGAGGCGCAGTGATGAAGCGTATGTCCTGACCGGCACTGCCGACTATATGGAACCGAGAGCCCTCCAATACCGCATTGGCAAGTACACCAAGGATTGCGGCTTGGAGGGCGTTCACGCACATACGCTGCGGCACACCTTTGCGACCCGTGCCGTCGAGGTCGGCTTTGAGATCAAATCTCTATCCGAGGTGCTCGGTCACGCAAATACGACTATCACGCTGGAACGCTATGTTCACTCGTCGATGGAGTTAAAACGAGCCAACATGAATAAGCTTGCTTCCGTCGGGTTCTAAAATGCGCAGTCAGATTTTAGTGTCATCTTGAGTGTAAAACCGTCAAAGTTTGTGGAAATTCAGCAATTTCTGCGACATTTTCACAGAGTGGCAAACTCTGCGAAAACAATGATTACGCACGGAGAGAGGAATACGGAGATGTGGAACAGATGAGTTTGGCGGTGGTGGATTGCACGGAGACTGAGTTATCGGAACAGCCTGTATTTCATGTGGCAACGCCGATTCTCAGAGAGAAAACTTTATATAAAGCCGTGAAACGCGCTTTCGATATAGTGCTCTCGTTTCTGAGCCTTGTTGTTCTGCTGATACCGATGCTCGTAATCGCAATCATCATTGCCATAGATTCACCGGGTGCGCCTATCTTCAAGCAGGAGCGCCTCGGCTTAAACGGAAAGCCTTTTACCATATATAAGTTCCGCTCCATGTACACGGATGCCGAGCGAGACGGACCGAAGTGGGCTGACCTTGAGGATGAACGCTGCACATGCTTTGGCGCGTTTCTCCGCAAGACACGGCTGGACGAGCTGCCGCAGCTTTGGAATATCCTGAAGGGCGACATGAGCTTCGTCGGTCCACGCCCCGAAAGAGCGTGCTTCTATGATGAATTTGAAAAATACATAGTCGGTTTTTCAAACCGGCTGGCTGTTATCCCCGGACTTACGGGACATGCGCAGGTAAACGGCGGCTATGAGCTCAAGCCCGAAGAAAAGATCATATACGACATGGAGTATATAGAAAACCGTTCGGTCAAAATGGACCTTATATGCATTCTGAAAACATTTGAAGTTGTTTTCAGCGGCAACGGAGCAAGATAAATTAAACATTTGGAGAACGCAGATCATATGAACGAAAGCCAAAACCAAACCGCATACATCGACGGCATAGAGCTGTCGCTTTGGGATATAGCGAGAATACTGCTGCAGAAGTTTCACTGGCTGCTCATTGCCGGCATAGCCGCTGCGGCGGTCGTATATCTCGCCGTATCGTTTCTCGTTACCCCGACATATGAGTCACGGGTGAGCTTTTATGTGTATAACAGCACATCTGCCCAGTCGGGCTCTATCAACAACAGCGACCTGCAGGCCGCTGAGAGCCTTGCGACTACATATTCGAAGATACTGGTCAGCAACTCCGTGCTGGACGCGGTTTTAGATAATTTGGGGTCTGGCAGCAGCCTGAGCCGCAGTGACCTCAGCGGCATGGTCGAGGCTTCGGTCATCACCGACACGCAGCTTCTGGAGGTTGTCGTAACTTCAACGGATCCGAACTTTGCGTGCAAGATTGCAAGGTCGTTTGCGAAGGTGGCACCTACCGAGATTGTCCGCATAACAAAGGCGGGCAGCGTTGAGGTTGTCGATCAGCCTGAGGTGGCGACGCAACAGTCCGCTCCCCGCACTGTTTTCGACAGTGCCATAGGCTTTGTCATCGGCGTGATGCTCGTATCCGTCGTTGTTGTAATAAAGGCTCTTGCCGACACGACGATATACCTGCCGGAGGACATTGAACGAGCGGCGGGAGTTACCGTGCTCGGTCAGATACCGGAGATAATTGCGCCGGACGGCAAGCATGAGTTCTGGGAGCTTACGAACGGGGGTGTTGTCCACTATGAAGACTAAAAACCCGAGAAAGACCGCTGCGGCTAACCTGAGCGCCAACCGCAAGCGCTTATTGAACAACGATTCGCCCTTTGCTATTAAAGAGGCATATGTAAAGCTCAGGACAAGCCTCATGTTCTGCATGACGGCGGATAAGAGCCGCTCATGCAAGACCTTTGCCGTAACAAGTGCAATGCCGTCAGACGGAAAGAGCCTGACGGCGGCAAACATAGCCATAAGCTACGCAATGATGGACAAAAGGGTAATGCTCATTGATGCGGATATGCGCAAGCCCACGCAGCGCCGCTTGTGGAATGTAAAGAAGTCCACCGGTCTCTGCGATTTCCTTGCAAAGATAGGCTCGCTTGAAATTTCCAAGGTGAGCGAACTGCCCTTGTGGGTAGTGTGTACGGGCACGATACCTCCCAACCCGTCGGAGCTTTTGTCCTCAGATAAGATGAAATACTTCGTCAAGGCCTGCGCTAAGCAATATGACTATGTGATCATCGACACTCCGCCTATAAACACCGTAGCGGATGCGCAGATAGTTTCCACATATGTGGACGGCATGCTGCTTGTAGCGAAATCCGGCAGCACGACTGCGGACGAGCTGAACATGGCGATAGACGCCATAAAGCGTGCAGGCGGCAACCTCTGCGGCGTGGTGCTCAATGACCTGAACATGAAGTCCGTCAAGTATTCGTACAAGTATAAATACGGCGACAAGTACGGGTATAAGTATAGCTATAAATATTCCTATTCGTCGCAGGACGAAGCAAACTGAAAATGAAGCTCGATTTATCTTTGGATTACCACTCGCACATTCTGCCGGGCTGTGACCACGGAAGCGACGGGCTGGAGACCTCACTGCAGCAGCTTGAGATGGCTAAGGCCGCGGGGATAAAAACGATATGCGCAACGCCGCATTTTTATCCGCACAGGGAATCCGTGGAGGCGTTTTTAAGCCGCAGAGCGGAGACTGCAAAGCTCCTGCTGGATAACAAACCGGAGGACGCACCGAGTATACAGCTCGGAGCCGAGGTTTTAATCTGCGATGGCATGGAAATGCTTGAGGGTCTGCCCCTGCTTTGCAGAGAAGGTACGAACGAGCTGCTACTCGAAATGCCGTTTTACGACTGGCCGGAGTCCATATGGGACACGCTGTACCTGCTTCTGGAGAGGCAGGATATACAGATCGTTCTCGCCCATGCCGACCGATACCCGAAGGAAAGCATTGAGCAGCTTATTGCCGACGGCGTGCCGCTGCAGCTCAACGCCGAGTGCCTGACAAAGCCGCTTAAGCGCAAGCGGTATTTGCAGTGGATAGAAAGCGGCTATGTACAATATCTCGGCAGCGACATCCATATGCTCGGTAACGGGTACAGTGATTGGGGTAAATGCCGAAGGGTTCTGGAGAAAAAATTTGACTGAGAAATAAGAAAGGTTACCTAAAATTCTGATAATGAAATATGACATTTTTTTCTTATGCCAATTTTTCTATCCGGAGCATAATTCTTCTGCGACACTTCCTTTTGATACAGCCAAGCATTTTGCCCAAAGTGGTTATTCTGTTGGTGTTTTGTGCGGTTACCCAAAAGAGTATACGAATGATGATGATATCCCTATTTGTGAGGAGATAGATGGTGTTCATATACACAGAGTGAAATATATCCAGCTTGGGCGCCGCAGAAAATTGAGCCGCCTCATTAATTACTTTTCATTTACACTGGCGCTTTTACTTCGCCTTTTTGAAATTAAAAATTATAAAGTCGTAATCGTTTATTCCAATCCGCCCGTTTTACCGATAGCTACAATCTTAGCAAAAAAACTTTTTAAGACGAAAATAATTTTCGTTTCATACGATGTGTATCCGGAGGTTGCTTACGCATCGAATACATTAAACGAACAAAGTTTTATCTCTAGAGTGATGAGATTAATTAACAGATGGCTATTTAAGCTTGTGGATGCAGTTGTTGCTCTGACAGATGAGATGCGAGACTTTATTCTTCGACATCGTCAGGGAATTACAGCAGACAAAGTTATTACAATTCCAAACTGGGCTCATGAATCGGTCTGTTGTGACAAGAAGAAAGCAAGAGAGAAATTCGGGTTTTCAAACGAAGATTTTGTCGTGTCATACTTCGGCAACCTTGGTATCTGCCAAGACGAAACAGCACTGTTGAGTGCTATGTCTCTTTTAAAAGATAGAAAAAATATTAAGTTTTTTGTTGCAGGACACGGCAGTAAGCTTCAGAGCGTTGCCGCATTTGCAAAAGATTTACCAAATGTTAAGGTGTGCAACTTCCTTACAGACAGCGAATTTGAACAGGCAATTGCCGCCAGCTCATGTGGCGTTATAAGCCTTCAAACCGGACTGATTGGAACATGTGCGCCAAGTAAGTATTATAGCTATCTTCAAGGCGGTTTGCCAGTTTTAGCTGTTGCTGAAGAAAGTTCGTATCTTGCGAAAGATGTGCTACAGCATCAAATTGGCTGCTGGACGCCAGTCGGTGATGGAGCAGCTTTGGCAAATGCAATTGTGACGATGCAGGACTCACCTGCACAGATGAAAGAAATGGCTGAACGAGCAGATGGCCTTTACAAAAAATGTTACAGTATGCAGCTAGCTATGGAGAAGTATAGTGATTTGCTGAATGATGTTCTGAGTAGTTAAAATATACTTTATTTGAAACACAAACTCTTAATT
The DNA here is from genome assembly GCA_963608145.1 of Bacteroidaceae bacterium. Taxonomy (GTDB): domain Bacteria; phylum Bacillota; class Clostridia; order Oscillospirales; family Oscillospiraceae; genus F23-B02. Next base: position 23,610 of record CAVDFD010000005.1, read on the forward strand.
GTAATTTCAAAAAAAGGAGATGGAATTATAAAAATTTTAATATTGGGTTTTGCTAAAATCAAATATATGCCCTATTTAAATTTCTATCTTGATCAACTTAATTTAAAAAAGAATGATATCCATTTGCTTTACTGGAATCGCGATGGAGAAAAAGAAATAACACCGGAGAATGTTATATGCCACGAATTCGCATACATAATGCAGGATGATGTTCCAAAGGTAAATAAATTACGAGGCTTTGCAAAATATAAAAAATACGCTATTGCTTTAATCCACTATGAGCAACCAGATTTTATAATTGTGTTACATTCATTACCAGGTGTTCTCGTTTCAAAAGTTCTTTTAGGAGAATTCCGCAAAAAGTTTATTTTTGATTATCGGGACTATACCTATGAGAACTTTTATCTGTACAGGAAAATAATTTATAGGCTCATTAGTCTCTCCAAGGCTACGTTTATCAGCAGTGAAGGATTTCGCCAAAAGTTACCGGCAGCAGAAAACATTTACATATCACATAATCTTCCTGCAGATCCCTTGCGGCGACGTTTAGTGGCTAAGCATTTTGTGTCTGCCCCAATCCGAATCGGATTTTGGGGATTTATCAGACATGAACAATTAAACCGGTTAATTATCTACCGTTTGGCAAATGATGATCGCTTTGAATTACATTATTTCGGCCGAAAACAGGCTATAGCTAACAGCATTGAGGCGTACGCTAATCAACTTAACGCAAATAATGTTTTTTTTCACGGTTCATATTCGCCTGGCGAGCAAGATCAATTCGCTAAAGAAATAGACATAATTCACAATATTTACAGCAACACAGAAGCGCCATCTCAATTATTAGCAATGACTAACAAATACTATGACGGTTTAATATACCGTCTGCCTCAACTGTGTATGCACGGATCTTATATGGGCGAAAATGTAGGCAATAAGGGCTTGGGGTTGGTCTGCAATCCCGAAAATCCACAATTTGCAGATGAAATATGGCAATACTATAACACGCTAGATGTTATAAAATTTAGCGATTGTTGTGACAAGGAATTGGCGCGCATTATTTCGGAATATAACGATGGGAAGGCCATGATTCAAAATGCAATTAACGATGTGTAAAACAAAATCTTTTTCCAGGGTTTACTCCGCAATGGTTGCATTGCTTCCACTATTTGCATCATACGCTTCTGGTATTCCGGGATTTTCTATGGCTGATGGTATATTGATCATATGCTGTCTTGTATCAATCCTGGCCGGGAGCAGAATGAAACGTAATAGATTTATTGTTCGACCTACGTTGATTGCAGTTGCACTCTACTTAATCGTTCTTTTCGATTTATTAACAATGACTTTCCAGCGAACCCCTGAGATCACTAACATACTCATCAGAACCGTTCGTTATTTTTTCTATTTGTTTGTCGTTGTTGTTTGCTCCATTAAATATTTCGACTTAACTATTTGCCAGCAGTATATAAAGCGCATCTGTCTAATTGCTACCGGATACATTATTGTTCAGTATTTACTCTATTCGATATTCAGCTTAATTTTGCCGGGATATTTGCCTTTCATTAAGCTTTATGTTGATTACTCGAGTACTGATTATGCAGCTCTATATGCAGTAATGTTTCGACCTACATCTTTTTTTCTGGAACCGGCTCATTATGCACGTTATATGCTGATTGGTGTAGCTTTTTGCCTTTTTTATGAAGAAAATGTTGTAAAAAAGCAAATTTTGTTAGCGGTTTTTATTTCAATTGGAATTTTAATTTCCACCTCTGCACAAGGATATGTATTGTTGGCCATGGTATGGTTGCTATTTTTGCTTTTTCGCATAAAAAATATCAAATCGAGAAATCTTCGTATGACGATATATACAATTGTTGCATTATTACCGCTAATATTAATGGGAATCATGCAATTTTCTTTTTTTCAAAAAACTCTCTTTCGTGCACTTAACATTGATGTTTCAAATTTAGCAAATGAGAATACTGCATTTGGTGCCAGACTGGGCGGATTTTTGTATTATCTAGAACTAGACCCGATTTATCAATTTATAGGAAAAGGGTTCGGTGTAGTACCTGAAAAGGGATGGCTGTCAAGTGCGGCATACTGGCTTTATGGCTCGGGCATTATTGTTTTTGTGCTGTATCTGTTTTATGCAGTAAAAGTCCTAACGAGATCTACCGGCTCTTCAAGAATAATCGCCTTGCTATTTTTAATTCTTTTTTTTACAGATGACTCATTTTACAGCTATATGTGCGTACTATTTATTTCCATCTCGTGTATTCAGCCGGTCAGGAGTGAAAAAATTGAAGTACCTGTTTATTGTAACTGAATTTGAATCGGCAAACGGCATTTGCGTCCAGGCTGTTATGGAATGCCTATCAAAAAAACATCAAGTATATTGTATTACGAATAGAGAGTGGGGTATGCCTGAAGAGTTTGTAAAAGATAAGGTTATATGCAAGACTGTTAAGCCCCGACTAACATATCGTATAAATTCTGCAATAAGAAAATCAACAGCACCAGTAAGAGTCAAATCGATTTTAAGAAAAGTGGCTCACATAATGGAACGAATAAAGCTATTGATGTTTTTGCCGTTTTGGCCATGGATTTCTCCGCTTTATACTCGGCGAATTGGGCACATAGCGAAAAATCTATGCAGTAAAGAAAACATTCAATGCATTGTACCTGTCTATACTCAAATAGATACTTTGATAGTTGCAAACAAGATAAAGAAACATAATGCTGATATGCTTTATGTTCCGTATTTTTTGGATTCCTTGTCTGGGGGATATGGATTGAGGGTTTTTTCTGGTGAGCAAACAATTAAAAAAGGCCTTGAATGGGAACATAAACTTCTTGATAACGCTGATGAAATAATTGCTATGGAATCCAGCAGAGAACACCACAAACGATTTAGCAGGAATGCATCTTATTATAATCGTATCAGGTATTTTGATTTACCGTTGTTGTATCAACGGACAATTGAATCGGATAATTTATTAATGAGCAAAGAATGCTGCAATTTGGTATATGTTGGGACGCTTCCTCAGGGAATTAGATCCCCGTTATTTCTATTATCTACTTTGACCCTAATTCCTGGGGAGAATTTTAGATTTTATTTTATTGGTACAAAAACATGCATTCAGTTAAATGATGCAGCTGCAAGAGACTCCAGAATTAAGGTAATAGGACAAGTCAATCATGATGTTGCCCTAAAATATATTGCGCAGTCTGACATCGTTATGAATATAGGAAGCAGTAACCCCAATATGACCCCATCTAAGATATTTGAATATATGTCTTTTGGCAAGCCAATTATATCTACAGCACCTATTCAAAATGAACCAAGTAAGCTGTATTTAAAGAAGTATCCAATGGCGCTCGTTATAGACGAAAGTGCAGTTGAGATTAATCAAGCTGCCATGATGATGTTATCGTTTATAAAAGATTACGCTGGCCTATCCGTAGAGTTAAATTCCATTAAAGACAAGTTTTTTTATAACACTCCTGACTCTGTTGCTGCTTTCCTCGATAAAATTACCGGATTGAATATAATATGCTGATTTTAGAGATAAATTCTTATAATTTTGGATCAACAGGCCACATTATGGAAGAAATAGCTGAGGCGGCACGAAAACTCGGTATGGATTGTATAACATCCTGCCCAAACGGAAAGAGTATGCGAGAGCATAAGTCGGAACACCAAATTTTTATTGGTAGTCGTATAGGCAGGAACTTACATATTGTCCTTTCTAGATGGACAGGATTTAATGGATGCTTTTCAATCGTCGACACATTGCGATTTTTAAAATATGTAAGAAAACTTAACCCGGATATTATACATCTCCACAATTTACATAATTGCTATATTAATCTTCCGTTGCTGTTTCGCTTTCTTGAGAAGCAAGATATCCCTGTAGTTTGGACACTTCACGATTGCTGGACATTTACTGGTAAATGTCCACATTTCGATTTAATCAACTGCGAAAAATGGAAAACAGGCTGCTCGAATTGCCCTCAGTTAAAAGAATACCCTGCTGCTGAGATAGATAAAACAAATCTAATGTGGCAAATGAAGTCGAAATGGTTTAATAAACCTCGAAAAATGATGATTGTAACCCCATCAAAATGGTTGGAAAATTTGGTATCTAAATCTTTCTTAAGTCATCATTCTATATGTACTATTCCGAATGGCATAGACCTTGCTGTTTTTCAACCAACGCCAAGTGAATTTAGGCAACGATTCGGAATTGAAGGCAAGTATATAATTTTGGGCGTTGCTTTCAGTTGGAACACTCGGAAGGGGTTAGATATCTTTATTGATTTGGCTAAGCGTCTCGATGATAGATATAAAATCGTTTTGGTGGGTACTGATGCCGAAACCGATGCGCTATTGCCTTCTGGTATAGTATCTATACATCGCACACAAAATCAACAAGAACTGGCAAAAATCTATTCTGCTGCAGATGTATTTATTAACCCAACGAGAGAGGAAACTCAAGGCTTAGTAAATGTTGAATCACTTGCATGTGGAACGCCTGTTATAACATTTCGCACAGGGGGAAGCCCCGAATGTTTAAGCGAAACATGCGGTTGTGTGGTGGAACGTGATGATATAGAGACATTGGAAGAAGAAATTAAGCGCATTTGTCAGCGCAAGCCATACTCAAAACAAGATTGTCGAAATGCAGCGCTTTTATTTGATAAAAATAAGTGTTTTGGTCAATATTGCGACCTTTATGGAGAATTGTATGAAAAATATCAAGAAGAGAATGACATTAGATGAAATCCGGTTGGTTGAGCTGGATTTATTGCGCCACTTCAAATTATTTTGCCAGCAAAACAATATTCACTTTTTCTTATCTAACGGTACTCTTTTAGGGGCAGTTAAGTACAAAGGGTTTATACCATGGGACGATGATATAGATGTTTTTGTCCCAAGAGCCGATTATGATAAACTCATTCAAAAGTATAAAGATAACACCCAGTATTGCTTGTTTAGTATCGAACGAAACTCATCTTATCGCTTTCCCTTTGCAAAGCTTTGTAATATGAAAACAATAAAAATTGAAGACAACATAGACAATGGTGTCCAACTGGGAGTCGATATAGATATCTTTCCTCTAGATGTTTGGGCAAACGATCACAAGGCAGCAGAAAAACAAGTAAAAGATCAATGTCGGCGTATAAAGATCCTAACTTTTTTAAAGTGTAGAAGTGCAACTTCATTAAATCCGATTAAACGCGTTTTAAAGAGCATTTTTGTTAGAATAGTGCACCCTTTTGGTATACCATTTATCCTCAAAAAAATAAAAAAAACCGCAACAGCTTATACAGAATATAGTACAGCATTGTGGCGTGGGTGTGTTTCTTGGTGTATTTATGGAAGAAATGAAATTGTTCAGGCCGATGTGTTTCGCAACACAACAGATGTCATATTTGAAGGAGATATATATCCGGCACCAATAGGGTTTGATTCATACCTAAAGAGTTTATATGGCAACTATAACATTGATCCACCTTTAAATGAGCAAAAAACACATCATAATTATCAAGCATTTTTTACAACCATGAGAGAGGAGTAGTAATGGAAAAGAAAAGTCGAAACCATACCCATACCAAGTCGAAAGCGAAAAAAAGTGCACCAATTTTATTAGTAATTTGCGCAGTCGTTGCTATTATTGTTGCCATTATTGTTTTTATAAAGCCGGAAGCGAATTCGCCAATTGAAATTACCCCTATAGCGGAAACGCCTTCAATCACTCCTATAGTGGAAACGCCTTCAGCTGAAACTGATACTACTTCGGAATTAATTATTGAAACTCCATATTGCAATCTTTATTTTCCGTCAAAGTGGAATGGACAAGTCTATACTACAGTAAAAGAATCCGAAGGGTCATATGAAGTTGTATTTGTTGGAAAGCTCGGAGACCAAGATATCAACCTTTTTTCGATTGTATTCGGAGAATCTGAAGAGATGCCTATTGGCACATTAACTCAGCCTGATGGAAGCGATGTGACTGTCCGGCTGAATGTAGATATGTTTGATTCCACGGGTCTAAATTCCGAGCAGATAGATATGGCTCAGTCAATTATGGAGTCAAGTACATATCTTGTTGAAAGGCTTTCGGAATCGGATAACTTCCATTAATTGGCTTAATAAGCCTATTTCTAGAGTAACTCCCCCAACACAATAGTCAACAATGTAAAACTAACATACAAAGGAGAAGTAAAATGGAAAAAACACGAACCAAGCGATTGCTGTCGCTGCTTCTGTGCGCAATGATGGTGCTCAGCCTGATGCCGAGCGTCGCATTCGCAGCAGAGACCGGCAGCACAAGCTCCGGGTACACCTCGGAGACCCACGATGTGTTCAAGCACACCGAATCGACCCTCGCTCCCGGTGTGGAGCAGTATATCAACTACGCCTACGCCAAGGATGGCAAGCAGATGGTCTACTATGTTGCCACTGCCGACATCACCCGTGACGATGTAGTCGTGCAGACCTCCTACCTCAATCAGCACGAAAACGGCGTAATGGGTATGGAGAAGCTCACGAATCAGATCGCATATGCGAATCAGAAGTATTCGAACCCTGAAGATTCGCAGTACATCAGTGAGTACTACAACGTAGTCGCCGGCGTGAATGCGTCCTTCTACAACATGACCACCGGCCAGCCGATGGGCATCACCTACATAGACGGCGTATCCTTCGGCACAAGCAGCTACGACAACTTCTTCGCTATTCTCAAGGACGGCAAGACCGCCGTTATCGACTATGCGAAGAATCTCGGCAACTATGTCGATGAAAATGGCGAAAGCACCATCTGGCAGGCGGCGGCAGGTAATGTGTGGCTCGTCCGCGACGGTGCGGATGTCACGGCAGGTGCAACCGGCTCGTATAACACTGACCGCCACTCCCGTACCTGCGTGGGCGTTACCGCCGACGGCAAGGTCGTCATGATGGTTCTCGACGGTCGTCAGGAGCCCTTCTCCTGTGGCGGCACCATGCACGAGCTTGCGCAGATCATGCTCGAGGCAGGCTGCGTAGCGGCGATAAACCTCGACGGCGGCGGCTCCACCACCTATGCCGCACGCCCTGAGGGTTCCGATTCCGTCAGCGTAATCAACCGTCCCTCCGACGGCTCCGAGCGTTCCATCTCGTCC
>CAVDFD010000006.1:0-25482 GCA_963608145.1 Bacteroidaceae bacterium
GTGATGGTCATCTGAGTCCAGCCAGTCTCGGTGCAGGTGGGAGCAACAGCCTTGACGGGGAAGGTATCGCCGACCTTGGGCTGATAGCCGACGTAGCCGTCAGCTGCATCTTCTTTGTTGTAGAGGAAAGAGGTGTAGAACTCGTCATACTTGAGGGTCTCGCCGCCGAAGTATGCCTTGCAGATATCGCAGTAAACCTTATCGGTCTTACCGTCGTGCTTGTTGCCGGCCTTGTCGAGGTACGGGTAGTAGCCCTCGTCGCCGTCCTTGACGGTCATGTAAGCAACGTGCTGCTCGTCGAGAGTCTCAGCCTCAGCATAGCTGACTGCATTTTCGCCGTTCATGTAGGTGCCGTATGCAACATAGTCGCAGTAGGGGCAGTACTTGTCGCCGGTGTAGGTCAGGCCGCCGTGGGTGGGATCTACATCAACATGCTTCCAAGATACCATGTAACCGCCATTCATATCGACAGTTACATAGGGAACGTTGTTGTAGAGATACACGCCGATGCCGCCGACGGTTGCGGAGTGAACCGACTTGGTTGCAGGCTTGAGGCCAGTGCCGTCGTTAGCGGTAACTGCTACGAGCTTGTCGTAGTCCTGATGATCGGGATTGACAGCGCCGAACAGAGCCTTAACTGCCAGCTCCTGAGCATAGGTGTGATTCTTGGGCAGGTACTTTACAGCGTCTGCTGCGTTTGCAATGAACTGGGGGTTCTTGCAGTTCTGGCAGATAGCATAGCCCCAGCCGTCGTTCTCGCAGGTGGGCTTTACAACGACGGTGAAGTCGCCGAACACATGCTCGTTCTCTTCCGATACGGTTACATCAAGTGCGGTCTCGGGATCAACGCTGCCGCAGGTTGCGCAGTAGGTGATCTGAACACCGACGTTGGTGCAGGATACGGGCTGAAGCTCAACGGTCTTCCAGTTGTGGCCAGCTGCTGCACACTTCTGGATGTCGGCCTTCTCAGCGAATGCAATGAAATCCTGCTCCAGGGTTTCGCCGCAGTCGTTGCAGACCTTGACGGTGACGCCGGGCTGCTTTGCAGCTGCGTCAACATCTTTTTCGTAGCTGAATACGTTTTCATGATTGGACCAGCAGGGGTCACCCTCTATGCGATCTGCAAGTGCAGTAGCGGGAACCAGAGAGGCGATCATGAGAACAGCCATCAGCATGCTCAACAGTCTCTTTTTCATTTTCTCTTGTTTACCTCCGTTTAAGATATTGGGTTGAAAAAGTTTTTAAAATACGATTGAACGCGGGACTGACCCACTTCAAACATATTTTTCTTGATTATAGCATAGCTGTCTACAGGTTTCAAGCGTTTTTGTAATTTTTTTTGGTGACAATTTGGTTGCAAAATGGGGGGGCTGACGGACAGGCGGAACGGGCAAGCCTGTTCCCTACACGGTGCGGCGGTGGATGGGCAGGCGGAACGGGCAAGCCCGTTCCCTACGCGGTGCAGCGGCTGACGGACAGGCGGAACGGGCAAGCCCGTTCCCTACGGGGTGCGGCGGCGGGGTTTTAGATTTCACCGCTCATCAGACAGCGCAGCTTGCGGCGGTTTTCCTCGATATACTCGCAGACTTGAACATAATCTTTATCTCCGCGTATTATACGGTCATAAAACGACTTCTGCCAGACCCTCAGCTTCGGCGCTGAGCCATGTATTTTTCTGCTGACCGCTGATTTATATGAGCCGATTACCGTAGACAACGAGAGCGGTTTTTCCGTATTTTCTATCACAATTATCGCATGTATGTGGTTTGGCATAACAACATATTTATCCACAAAAACATTTTCAAAGCGAGACGCTGTGCGCAGAAGTTCTTTTTCCGCTATGCTTCCTCGCTCGTTGAGCGTGTCAGTCGAGCCGAAAATACAGCTTTTTTCGTGTGTGCATATGGTGATGAAATAATAGTTTGCCGAAGTATAATCGTACCCCGACAGGCGCGGCAGCTTTCGTTTCGGCAAGTCCATAAAATCATCTCCAGTCTGTGTAGGGAACGGGCTTGCCCGTTCCGTTTGTCGCGTTTTTTTGACGCAGGGCATATGAACGCGGGTTTTAGATATACGGTCGATTTGTTCTGCCGATGAAATCGCAAGAAGCGGAACAGGCAAGCCTGTTCCCTACATGGTGCGGCGGTGGGGTTTAGATGTGCGGAATGGGTGTGACTGCTCTCTTCTCACTTCCTCCATGTATCGGGGGCGAGCAGGATCAGCATGGGGAATATCTCGAGGCGGCCAAGGAACATGTCGAAGCACAGGACGGCCTTGCTGAGTATGTTCAGGCTCGAAACGCCCATGGTGAAGGTGTTCGAGTCGATGCCGTAGCCGACGTTGCTGAGGCTCGAAATGCCGGCCAGCATGCCGTCGCCGATGGTCAGGCCGTCAAGCGACAGCACCACGCCGGTCGCAACGACCGCCATGAAGTAGACTATCGCAAAGCTCTCGACCGCGGAGACCGTGTCCTCCTCGACGATCTCGCCGTCAAGGTGGATAAGGTGCACGGAGTTCGGCGTGACGGTGCGGGCAATGGCGCGGTAGGTGCTCTTGGCGAGGATCATCACACGCGAAAGCTTCATGCCGCCGCCGGTGGAGCCGGACATGGGGCCGGTTATCATCAGCACCGTCAGCAGCGACCACACAAAGGGCGACCAGAACGATGCGTCGATCGAAACGTAGCAGGTCGTGCTGATGATGGATATGACCTGAAACAGCGTGTGGTGTACGCCGCCGGCAATGCTGTCGAACTTCGAGGCGGTGTCGATGCCCATCAGCAGCGCCGCGCCCAGCACGACGATCACAAAGGTGCGCAGCTCGCGGCTGCGGCGGATGCGGACAAGCTCGCGGGCAAGCGCGCAGTAGAACAGGCTGAAGCTCATGCTGCACAGCGTCATGAACACGAGCGTCACGTTCTGCGCATACGCGCCGTAGGACGCCATACTGTCATTGCGCACGGAGAAGCCGCCCGTGGACACCGTGCTCAGCGAGATGTTCACCGAATCGAACAGCGGTATGCCGCCGATGTACAGCAGCAGTATCTGCGCAAGGGTCATTACTATATATATTTCGTACAGCAGCTTTGCCGACTTCTGCATCCTCGGCACGAGCTTTGCCGCCATAGGGCCGGGAAACTCCGCCCGCAGCAGGAACATCGAGCCTCCCTCGCGTGCCACCGGCGCTATCGCCAGCAGAAACACCAGCACGCCCATGCCGCCGATCCAGTTGGTGATGCTGCGCCAGAGCAGTATCGCCCGCGGCGCGGACTCAACGTCGTCGATGATCGTAGCGCCCGTCGTCGAAAAGCCGGACACCGTCTCGAACACCGCGTCGGATATGCTCGGGATAACGCCGGATGCGTAAAAGGGCACCGCGCCGAACAGCGATATGATTATCCACGCCAGCGCGACCGTCACAAAGCCGTCGCGTGCTCCCAGCGGGCGCTGCCTGCTGCGCAGCACTCCGCAGGGGATGCCTATCAGCAGCAGCACCGTCATCGCCGAGGCAAAGCCGCGCATGATGTTCTCGTCGCCGTCAACAACGGCGAGCACGAACGGCGGCAGCATGAAGGCCGCTTCGATGCACAGTATGACGCTTATCGTTTTTCTCATCGTTCCCGTATTCATCATGCAAATATATCGTTGAGGTCAAGTATCTCGCGTCCCGCGGTCGTGACGATGACGACCGTGTCGCCGGACATAAGCGTGTCGCGGCCTCCCGGGATTATGATCTTGCCCATGTGGTTTATGCAGACTATCAGTATGCCGGGCTTGAGCTTTATATCCTTGAGCTGCTCGCGCAGGTGCTTGGTCGCATCGGTCACGGCAAACTCCAGCGCCTCGGCTCGCCCGTCGGCTATGCGGTGGATGGTGAGCACCTCGCTGCCGCCGGTGTTTTCCATTGCGCGGACATAGCGGATGATGGCATAGGTGGACAGGCTCTTTGGGCTTATCAGGCTGTCCGCGCCGCGGTCGCCGAGTATCTCGCCGTACTCGAGGCGGTTTATCTTCGTAAGCAGCTGCGGAACGCCCACCTTGCGGGCAAACATGCCGATGATGATGTTCTCCTCGTCCATGTTCGTCAGCGGCAGCACCGCGTCCATCTGGCGGATGTTATGCGTTTTCAGCACCGCCTGACTTGAGCCGTCCGAGCAGATGACGCTCATCTCCGGATACTTCTGCGCGAGGTATTCGCACCTTGCGCGGTTCATCTCGATGAGCTTGATGCTCGTGCCGGACTTTATCAGCATCGGCGCGAGGTATTCGGCGATCCTGCCGCCGCCGACGATGAGCACGTTCTTGCTCTTCTTGCTGCGCAGCTTCAGCTCATGCGTGAGCTCCACGAGCGAGGACGCGGGCGCGGTGACGTAGATCTTATCGCCGCTTTGCAGCGTAAAGCTGCCGTCGGGGATGAACACCCTGTCGCCGCGCAGCACCGAGCAGATCAGGACGTGCACCTTTATTCTCTTCCGAAGGTCGGCAAGGCACAGTCCGTCGAGGGGGCTTCCCTCGGATATGAACAGCTCCACTATCTCGGCCTTGCCCTCGGCAAAGGTATCGCGCTTTATAAACGCCGGTATCTGGAGCAGCCTGTATATCTCCTTTGCCGCCAGAAGCTCGGGGTTTATGGTCATGGACAGGCCGAGCTCGGCCTTGAGGACGTAAAGCTGCTCGGAGTATTCGAGATTGCGCACACGCGCAATGGTGTTCTTGCAGCCGAGCTTGCGCGCAACGATGCAGGCGAGCATGTTCAGCTCATCCTGCGCCGTGACCGCGATGAGCAGGTCGCTCTCATCGACGTTCGCCTCGCGCTGCACAGACAGCGCCGCGCCGTTTCCGCACAGGGTCATGACGTCCAGCGTGTCCGATATAAGCTTGACCTTATCCTTGTTTATATCGACGACCGTTATATCGTGGTTTTCGTTGGCCAGCTCCTCGGCAAGCGAGTAGCCTATCTTGCCCGCGCCGACTATTACGATCTTCATTTTCCTATCCTCTCTAAAAATATTTATTTTCAGAAAAAATTGCGTATTCTTTATATTAACACCATATTAATTATTTAGCAATAGCCGACGAGCGCACCCAATCGACCGTGTAGTCGGCAAATTTGCGCGTCGCGGGGCTCTGGCGGCTGGTCTCTGTTATGGCAAGGCCGATCACGCGCTTCGAGGGCGGGACGAGCTCCTTTATGACGATATCGTCGTGCCGTCCCTTGAGCAGAAGCTCCGGCATGATGGATATGCCCAGACCCTTTTCGACCATTGCTATGATGGCGTAGTCATCCTTTGTCGAAAAGCGGATATTCGGCTTTATTCCGGCGGCGGCGAGGGCGCGGTTTGCGTCGTGGTTGGATTCCTCCAGCAGCGTTATGAACGCCTCCGTTTCACACTCGACGAGCGGGAACTTGGGGTAGGACTCGAACTTGTGCCCGTGCGGAAGTATGGCAAGCAGCCTGTCCTCCATGAGCGGTATGCACTCGCACCTCAGCTGCATCGGCACGTTCACGAAGCCGAGGTCGATGCTCCCCTCCTCTATCCAGCGCTCGACATCGTAGTAGTCTCCGTTTAAGAGCTTGATGTCAACATTGGGGTAATCGCGCTGAAACTCCTTTATAACGCCGGGCAGCCAGTGGACGGCGACGGAGGTGAACGCGCCGATGCGCACGGTGCCGGAGTCGAGCCCGCGTATGGCCGAGGCCGTCTGCCGGAGCTGCTCCTCATAGTTGAGCATACCGCGCACCGAGGGCATTATTCTCTCGCCGTCGCCGGTCAGACGAACTCCGGCGCGTGAGCGCGTTATTACGGCAAAGCCGAGCTCCGCCTCTAAATTATTAATAGTATGGCTCACTGCCGACTGCGTGCAGCCGAGCGCCTCTGCTGCCTTCGTAAGGCTCCCAAGCTCGACCACCTTGGCCAGCGTTTCGTATTTTGAAATGCTCATGCGCTTCCCTCGCTGTATTTACATGAATTTTATTCATGTTAACATGAATATTATTAGGCATGATAATAGTATATCCAATTTCTGAATAAAATCAAGCGATTTCTGCATTTTTTTGCTTGCAATGCACTTTTTGCGTGACTATAATTCAAACATCGTCAAAAAATGATTGGAGAAAGAAACATGTCAGCTAACATCATCTGTATTCTGATTGCCATCGTTGTCTACCTCGTAGGCATGGTGGCAATCGGCGTTTACTATTCAAAGGGCCAGTCCGACGCACACGAGTTCTACCTCGGCGGACGCAAGCTCGGCCCTATCGTCACGGCGCTCTCCACCGAGGCCTCGGACATGAGCGCATACCTGCTCATGGGTGTTCCGGGACTTGCATTCTTCTGCGGCGTTGCAGAGGCGAGCTGGACGGCCATCGGTCTTGCGATAGGCACCTATCTCAACTGGCTTATCGTTGCAAAGCGTCTGCGCCGCTACTCGGTACGCCTGAACGCGCTCACCCTGCCTGAGTACATATCCCGCCGCTTCCGCGACGACACCAAGCTCATCGAGCTGCTGGGCGCGATAACCATCATCGTTTTCTACGTTCCCTACACCGCCTCCGGCTTCTCGGCCTGCGGCAAGCTCTTCGGCACGCTGTTCGGCTATGACTACGTCCCCACCATGATAATCAGCGCCATCGTCATCGTTGCCTACACCGCCGGCGGCGGCTTCAAGGCGGCCTCGGTCACGAGCCTTGTGCAGAGCCTCATCATGGTCTTTGCTCTGGCGGTCGTGCTCATCTTCGGCATCCACTCCGTCGGCGGCTGGGATCAGGTCATTGCAAACGCCAAGGCCATCCCGGGATACCTCAGCCTCACCGCATCGACCAACATCATGGCAAGCGAGGCCGGCGAGTTCGGCGCATTCAAGATAGTATCCACCCTCGCATGGGCGCTCGGCTACTTCGGTATGCCTCACGTCATCCTGCACTTCATGGCCATTGAGGACGAGAAGAAGCTCACCCTCAGCCGCCGCGTCGCTACCATCTGGGTCGTCGTTTCCCTGTCTATCGCGGTCATCATCGGTATTGTCGGCTACTCCATGGCCAAGGCTGAGCTCGTCACCATGTTCGGCGACGCATCCTCGGCAGAGTCTCTTATCGTCTCCGTCGCGGCTGTCCTGTCCGAGTACGGCGCGTTCTTCGCCATTCTCTCCGGTCTTGTGCTTGCCGGCATCCTCGCAGCGACGATGTCCACCGCAGACGTTCAGCTTCTGGCCGCCGCAAGTGCCATTGCCCAGAACATCATCCACGGCGTGCTCGGCATTGAGCTGAGCGACAGGAAGAGCATGATCGTCGCCCGCGTGACCGTTATCTGCGTCGCCATCTGCGGCATTCTGTTCGCGCTCGATCCCACGAGCTCCATCTTCCGCGTCGTATCCTTCGCATGGGCGGGCTTCGGTGCGACCTTCGGTCCCATCGTCCTGTTCTCGCTGTTCTGGAAGCGCTGCAACAAGTGGGGCGCGATCGCCGGTATGTTCTCGGGCGCTGCAATGGTGTTCATCTGGAAATACGCCATCGCACCTCTCGGCGGCGTTCTGGCAATATATGAGCTGCTGCCCGCGTTCATCACCTCCTGCATCTTCATCGTCGTCGTGTCCCTGCTGACCAAGGCTCCCGAAAAGGAGATCGTCGAGGACTTCGAGGCCGTCGCCGCAATGAAGTAACGGCAGCATACAACAGTATAGCAAATCACCTCGCTGCCGCAAAACGGCAACGAGGTGATTTTTTCAATTTTACAGGCCGTAGAGCTGCGCGAGCTTTTTAAAGGCCGGAAGCGAGGCCGCGGTCATTTCCTCCGACACGCAGTAGGCAAGGCGGGCATAGCCCCCGACGCCGAAGCTGTCCGACGGAACGAGTATTATCTCAGACTGCTTTGCCTTTTCGCAGAAGTCCGACGCACTGTCGCCCTTGGGCGCTTTTATAAACAGGTAAAACGCGCCGTCCGGCTTTACGCAGTCAAAGCCCATGGATGAGAGCGCATCGTACAGCGTGTCGCGGTTTCTTGCGTAGCTGCTTATATCAGGCTGAACGTCAGCGCACTCGGTGAGCATGTGCTGCATGAGGCTCGTTGCGCAGATATAGCCGAGCGCTCTGCCCGCGCCGCCGACTGCTGCGAAAACATCGGCGCTGTCGGCAACGCAGGGCGGCACCATTATATAGCCCAGACGCTCGCCGGGCAGCGACAGGCTCTTGGAGTAGGAGTAGCACACGATAGTGTTGTGATAGATATTCGGCACAAAGGGCACGCTCACGCCGCCGTAAACGAGCTCGCGGTACGGCTCGTCGGAGATGAGGTAAATGCTCCTGCCCTGCTCCTCCTGCGCAGCATTGAGTATCTTCGCCATTACTCTGAGCGTCTGCTCGCTCAGGACAGCGCCCGAGGGGTTGTTGGGCGAATTTATGACCACCGCCGCTACGCCGCCCTGACTGACGGCATCCTCAAACGCGGCCATGAACGGCTGCATATCGTCGCCCGCGGGAGGTACTATTATGACCTCCGCTCCGGCATTTTCGGCAAACACCTTGTATTCCGAGAAGAACGGTGCGAGCAGCACTACCTTCTCGCCCCTGCGGACGAGCGCCGACATGCTTATCGACAGCGACGAGGACGCGCCGGATGTCAGATATATGCTCTCTGCCGGTATCTCGTAGCCGGCTCTTTTGCTCTCCTGCCGTGCTGCGGCCTTTCGCGCCGCCATCGCGCCGGGAGCGGGCGTGTAGCCGTGCAGACTCAGGCTGTCCCTGCTTTGCAGGAGCTCGATGAGGGTGTTCTTCACCTTCTCCGGCGCGGGAACATTGGGGTTTCCTATGCTGAAGTCAAAAACATTTTCGCTGCCTATCTCGCTGCGGCGCTTGTCGGCATAGGCCGCGATAACGCGGATCTCGTTTTCGCTTTTGCCGAGGGCGAGCATTTTTTCTTCTATCATGGTCTTTTCCTCCCGTTCTGGTTTTTATTGATCTTATTTTAATAGCAGGGTATTTTACCTGAGGTCTGCCAGTTCATATATGAGCCGCTCGGTCTTCTCCCAGCCGAGGCAGGCATCGGTTATGCTCTTGCCGTAAATGCCGCCGTCGGGCTTCTGATTGCCGTCCTCGATGTAGGACTCGATCATGAGGCCCTTGACAAGGCGCATTATATCGTCCGAGTGGCGGGTGCTGTGAAGTATCTCCTTTGCTATGCGCGGCTGCTCGTCCCACTGCTTGCCGGAGTTTGAGTGGTTGGTGTCTATGACAACGCCCGGATTTTCAAGGCCGCTTTTGGCATAGAGCTCGCACAGGAGCTTTATATCCTCATAGTGATAGTTCGGTATCGTCCTGCCGTGCTTGTTAGACGAGCCGCGCAGTATCGCGTGCGCGAGCGGATTGCCCTTGCTGTTGACCTCCCAGCTCGAGTAGACAAAGGTGTGCGGATGCTGGGCGGCGGTGATGGAGTTCATCATGACCGAAAGGTCGCCGCTCGTCGGGTTTTTCATGCCGACCGGAATGTCAAGGCCGCTGGCCGTGAGCCGGTGGAACTGGTTTTCGACCGATCTTGCGCCGACGGCGACATAGCTGAGCATGTCCGACAGATAGTGGTGATTTTCGGGGTACAGCATCTCGTCGGCGCAGGAAAAGCCGGTTTCCGTGAGCACCTTCATATGCATTTTGCGTATGGCGATAAGGCCGCGCAGCATATCCGGCGAGCTGTTGGGGTCGGGCTGATGGAGCATGCCCTTGTAGCCGTCGCCGGTCGTGCGGGGCTTGTTGGTGTAAACCCGCGGCACGATGAATATCTTATCCTCGACCTTTTCCTGAACGGCGCGCAGGCGCGAGATGTAGTCGAGCACCGAGTCCTCCCTGTCTGCCGAGCAGGGGCCTATAACGAGCAGCAGCCTGTTATCCTTGCCGGTAAATATATTTCTGAGCACCGCATCCGTCGCTTTTTTTCTCTCGGCAGCCTCTGGCGTTATGGGGTACATCTCCTTGACTGCCTGCGGAGTGGGCATCTTTCTCTTGAATTCCATGTTCATTATATATTATCCTCTTTTTTTACGTCAAAGTATTTTCTGCGCTCGGTCGAAAGGCGCATCATTTCGCGGATGGTATCTCTGTCGCCGGAGGCTATGCTGTTGCGCATCAGCTCAAACTTTTCGGAGAAAAGATCCATCTGCCGCACGAGCTCGTCTCTGTTGAGCAGGAACAGCTCGCTCCACATCTCGTCGTTTATCTTCGCAATGCGCGTAAGATCGCGGAACGAGTCGCCCGTGTAATCGACCAGATGCTGCGAATCCTTGCACACCATCAGCGACACCGCGATGCAGTGGGCAAGCTGCGAAAGAAAGCCTATCATCTCGTCGTGCTTTTCCGGCGTGAGCTCGGCTATCATGCGAAAGCCCATTATCCTGCCGAGCTCGCGGCAGATCTCGATCGCCTCGGGAGTATTTTTGTCCGTGGGCGTTACTATGTAGTTTGCACCCTCGAATATCTCCATGCGTGCATTCTCAACGCCGCTGCACTCGCGTCCGGCCATTGGGTGTGCGCCGATATACTCGAGGTCACCTCGCAGCATATCCTGGATTTTATAGATGATGCTGCATTTTACGCCCGTCACGTCGGTGATGAGCGCGTTTGGCTTTATGTACTGCTGGCAGCTTTCTATCCACTCGACGAAAGCGTGAGGATACATTGCAAAGATGAGCAGGTCAAACTGCGCGATGTATTCGGGGTCTATCTCCGCCCTGCCGCTTTTTATTATTCCCTCGCGCAGGGCATAGTCTATCGTCTCCTGCCGCCGTGCGACCGCTCCGACCTCGAAGCCGTGCGCGGTCAGGCTCTCGGCGTAGCTGCCTCCCATGAGGCCGAGGCCGAGTATAAGTATTTTCGTGTTTTTATCAAGCTTCATATTCTGCCTCCAAGCCGAGTGAGCCGAGATCGTCAAAATAATTCGGATAGCTCTTGCGCACGGCCTGCACGCCGTCTATAACGCCGCCGGTGATACTGCACAGCAGCGTCAGCGCCATGACGATCCTGTGGTCGTTGTGCGCCGAGAGAGTGCGTGCCGGTGCGCTGAGTTTCCCCGGCCTTATGACGGCGCTGTTGTCCGAAAGCTCCGTTTCGATGCCGAAGGCGCTCAGCTCCTGCGCCATGGCCGCAGCCCTGTCGCTTTCCTTTATGCGCAGCCTGCGCGTTCCCGTAAAGACCGCGCCGTGACGCTCAGCCGCCGCGAGCGCGAAGAGCACGGGGCCGAGATCGGGGCAGCTCGAGATATCGAGCACCGCATCCGGCTCTCTGAGCCTTTCAAAATATTCAAGGCAGACCCTGTCGCCCTGAACGCTGTCCTGCCGGAGTCCCGTTACCGTAACGCTGCCGCCGGTGAAATTAAACGCCGCGAGCGCCGCCGCGTTTGACCAGTCGCCCTCGACGGCTATGTCCGCGGGCACATACCGCTGCCCTCCGCGTATCGCAAAAAGGTTTTCCTCGGCCTGTGTCACCTCAACGCCGAACGAGCGCAGAACGGAAAGCGTTATATCTATATACGCCCTGCTCTCCACAGGCGGCAGTACCTTCACCGTGCTGTCGCCGTCGAGCAGCGGCAGCGCGAACAGCAGCCCCGTTACGAACTGACTGCTCACATCTCCGCGCAGGACATAGTCCCCCGCCGCGAGCGCACCGCAAAGCTCGATGCCGTTTCCGTCCTTTTTTATCTCTATGCCCCTTTGACCGAGGAGCTGCTCGTATATGCCGATACCGCGCTCCAAAAGCCGCGGCGTGCCCTCGAAGCGCAGCCTTGCGCCGGTGAGCGCTACGGGTATCATAAAGCGCAGCGTGCTCCCGCTCTCGCGGCAGCGCAGCACGGCTCCCTCCGGCGTTTTACCGCAGCGGCCCTGTACCGTCACAAGGTCGCCGCGCTTAACGTATTTTGCGCCGAGCGCCTCGATGCAGTCGAGCGTTGCGAGCATATCCTCGCTGTCGGATATGCCGCTTATGCGGCTTACGCCTCTGGCAAGGGCGGCGCAGATCAGCATGCGGTGGGCATAGCTTTTCGACGGCGGCGCTTTTATCTGCCCGCAAAGCCGCGACGGTTTTATTTTAAGCTTCATTTTTATCTCCGATGTATTCAATAAGGAAGTCGAGCGCTTCGTTATAGCCCTCAAGACCGTGGCCGCAGATGGTTTTTACGGCAGCAGCGCGGATATAGCTTAGCTGCCGGAAGTCCTCGCGCTCGGAGACCTCCGAGATATGCACCTCGACCGTCGGCAGTCCGACACCCTTTACGGCATCAGCTATGGCCACCGAGGTATGCGTATACGCAGCAGGATTAAAGACGATGCCGTCAACGCCGTCAAAATACGCCTTCTGTATCGCGTCTACGAGGTCGCCCTCGTGGTTTGACTGGTAAAACTCTACCGCAGCACCCTTTTCCTCCGCGTGGCTGCTTATCATTTCAAGCAGCTCTCCATAGCTTTTTTTGCCGTATATATCCGGCTCCCTGATGCCGAGGATGTTGATATTAGGCCCGTTGAGTACGAGTATTTTCATTTGATACCTAGCTCCTTTAATATCGTGTCGGCCTCTTCCTCGGGCGTGACGTTTGCGTTTATGTGCAGCTCGGCGGCAGCGCAGTATATATCATAGCGCTGTGAGTAGAGCCGCTCGAGCGCGTCTCTGCGCGAGGCAAGCGGTCTGTCGCTGGCGGCGACGAGGTTATTGAGGCTTCTGTCGAGGAAAACGATAACGCCGTTGCGCTTGAGTGCGCGGACATTTTCCGGATCGAGCACCGCTCCGCCGCCGGTCGCAATTATCCTGCCGCCGGTCGCGGAAAGCTCGGCTATCGTCTCCTTTTCTATGCGCCGGAACTCTGCCTCGCCGTATTTGGCGAAGAAATCGGATATCGGCATGCCGATCCTTTTTATGATGTATTCGTCCGTATCGTCAAGCTCCCTGCCGCATTTTTCGGCGAGAATGCCGCCGACGGTGGTCTTGCCGCTTGTCGGCATGCCGACGAGGACGATGCTCTGCTTGTCGTTTTTTACGCTCTCAAACGCTCTTTCGACAAGGCTTTCGTCAAGAGGCTTATCGAGGAATATCGCCGAGGCGTGGACCGCCTGAGCCGACAGCATATAAAGCCCGCCCTCAGCCGGTATGCCCCTTTCCTGCGCGTCGAGCACGAGATCGCTCCGCAGGGGGTTGTATATCGCGTCGAGCACGCCCTCGAGCCTCGGGAAGGCCGCAATGCCGATGGGGCAGCCGCCGACCTTGGGAAACATGCCCACGGGCGTTGCGTTTATGATGATCTGCGCATCGCCGTGCCCGGACACTGCCTGCTCATAGGTTATGCTGCCGTCCTTACCCGAGCGGGAGACGTAATATACGCTCTCGGCTCCCATGTGCTCTGCCAGCGCATGGCCTGTTTTCGACGCGCCGCCCGTTCCGAGGATGAGCACCTTTTTGCCCTTCATGTCAACGCCCGCATGCTCTGCAAGGGCGAGCATTCCGGCAAAATCGGTATTGTCGCCGAAGAGCCTTCCGCCGCGGTTTACGACGGTGTTCACCGCGCCTATGCGCTCTGCCGTTTCGGATATCCCGTCAAGATAGGGGATGACCGCCTGCTTGTACGGTATCGTCACGTTTATTGCATTGAACTCGCGCTTTGTCATGAACTCGCCGAGCTTTGACGGCTCGACCTCGTGAAGCTCGTATTCGTAATCGGCTATCTGCGCGTGTATCTCGCAGGAGTAGCTGTGCGTCAGATGTTCGCCTATAAGTCCGTATTTCATTCTGTGGGTACTCCCTTCGTCAGCACATCCGTGCCGTATCGCAGGCTGAGCATATCGGCAAGACACAGCGCCGCGACGCTGTCGAGCACAGGGCATATCCTGCGGATTATCGCCGGATCATGCCGCCCGTGTATGCTCAGCTCCGCATTTTCGTTTTTTATAAAATCGACCGTTTCCTGCGTCCTCGATATCGAGGGCGTAGGCTTCACGGCACAGCGGAAAACTATCGGCATGCCGTTTGTTATGCCGCCGTTTATGCCGCCGGAGTTGTTCGTTTTCGTGATAACCCTGCCGTTTTCCATCCTGAACGGATCGTTGCATTCGCTGCCGCGCATATCCGCTGCGGCAAAGCCCGCTCCGAACTCAACGCCCTTGATCCCGCCGAGGGAAAACACTGCGTGCGATATCATGCTCTCGACGCTGTCAAACCACGGCTCGCCGAGTCCCGCCGGAGTGCCGCAGATGAGCGTTTCCGTCACGCCGCCGACGCTGTCGGAGGCTTCTCTTGCACTTAGGATGCGCTGCGCCATCTCCTCGCCGCGCTCATCGTCGAGGACGGGGAAGCTTTTCCCCGAAAGTGCCTGTATATCGTCTTTCACATCGCCCACAGCACGGTCAAAAACGCCTGCGCACTTATAAATATGTGTCGCAAGGCTTATGCCGACGTTCTCGAGCGCCGGTATGAGCACTCCTCCGGCAGCCACGAGCGCCGCGGTGACCCTGCCGGAAAAATGCCCGCCGCCGCGGTAGTCCTCAAAGCCGTGATACTTTCGGTAGGCCGCGTAATCGGCGTGCGAGGGGCGCGGCAGGCCGTAGCCGTAGTCGCCGCTGCGGGTGTTCTCGTTGGGTATGACTATGCACAGCGGCGTGCCGGTCGTTTTGCCGCTGAAAGCGCCGCTTATTATCCTGAACTCGTCCTTTTCCCTGCGCGGCGTGTCCAGCGCCGAGGACGGGCGGCGCTGCTCAAGCTTACGGGCGATAAAGCTCTCATCGACCGCAAGTCCGGGCGCAAGACCGTCTATCACGCAGCCGACGGCCTCGCCGTGGCTTTCGCCGAACACCGTCAGGCATACGCTCTGACCGAAGCTGTTTTTCATTGCGCTCCCTCCAGACGCGAAAGTATCTCCTCTGCGCTCATGCGGCAGAGCCTGAACGAGCCTATCTCGTCAACGACGACGGCGGAAACACCGTCGGCTGTCATTTTCTTATCGTGCATGAGATACGGCAGCAGCTCGGCGGCTGACTGCTCTATCTCGGTCGGCACCGCGTATTTTTCAAGCAGCGCCTTTATCCTTGCGCGGGCATCGGCACTGCTCATCGGCAGCATGCCGAGCGCTACGCACTCTCCGTGCAGGAGCCTTCCTTCGTTGAAGCTCTCGACCGCGTGGCCTATGGTGTGCCCGAAATTGAGCACCTTTCGCAGTCCCGTTTCACGCGGGTCGAGCTCGACGACGTTCTTTTTTATCATGAGCGCACGGTAAATTATCTCCGGCAGGTCAGCCGTGAGATCCGCGCTGCGCTCTATGAGCGAGAAAAGCTCCTTATCGCTCGTCGCTGCCATTTTTATCGCCTCGCAGAGCCCCGCCATGAGCTGGCGGCGCGAAAGCGTCGATAAGACCTCTGGGTCTATGATGACCTTTTTCGGCTGATAAAACGCGCCGACGATGTTTTTCACGCCGCCGAAGTCGATGGCCGTTTTGCCGCCTATGGACGAATCGACCTGCGACAGGAGCGTGGTGGGAACGTTGTAAAAATCAACGCCGCGCATATAGCAGGAGGCCGCAAAGCCGCTCAGGTCACCCACCACTCCGCCGCCGGCGGCGACGACGCAGTCGCCTCTGGTAAAGGAGCTGTCGAGCATTGCCTTTAAAATATTCTGAAGCTCGTCAAAGCATTTGCTTTTTTCGCCCTGCGGGACCGTTACGATCACGGCATTATCGCACTGCGCGGCAAGCGTTTCGGCGTACTGCGCGGGAACTCCGCTGTCCGTTGCGATGAGCACACGGCGCTTTAGGTTCAAAAGCTCGCCTGCTTTTTTGATTGCGCCCGGCTCGAGCACTATATCATAATCCCATGTGTCGGTCTTTACGGGAACGATCATATTAAAGTCACTCTCCGATTTTAAGATTTGAGTAGTACGTTCCGACGAGCTTGAGCTTTGCGCACACCGCAGACAGCTCGCGGAGCATATCCTGTCCGTTTTCGTTGTTTATGTTGCCCTCGGCCTCGATGTAGAAGAAGTAGTTCCACTGCAGATCCTTCATCGGGCGCGAGCGGAGGTTGCGCATATTGAAGCCGTGCGCGCCGATTATGTTCAGCGTCTGCGCCAGAGAGCCGGCCTCGTTCTTGACCGTGAACACGAGGATGAAGTTCTCCTCGGCGCGGTTTGACATGCTCGCGGGGCGGTTCTGCGCACGGGAGAGCGCGGCAAAGCGCGTGGTGTTCGTCCGGCTGTCGTTTATCGCCCTGTCGATGATCTCAAGACCGAACAGGGAGCTTGTCTCATCCGAGGCTATCGCCGCGACGGATGCGTCGTTTTTATCTCTGACGTACTGCGCGGCAAGAGCCGTGTTCGAAAACGCCTCCGTCTCAAAGCCGTGTGCGCGGATGTACTCGCCGCACTGGTCGAGCGCCTGCGGATGGCTTATGACGGTCTCAACACCCTCTATCGACGCACCCTGCGTACCGAGCAGATTGTGCACTATCGGAAGGTCGATGACCTGATTTATGAACAGCTCACCCGAGAAAATGAGATCCATGACCGTTCCGACCTCACCGGCGGCGCTGTTTTCAAGCGGCAGCACCACGCAGTCGTACTCGCCGCGCTCGACGGCGGCATAGGCATCGCCGAAATTGGAATACGGAATGAGCTCGGCTCCCGGGAACATGCGCTTTGCAGCCATATACGCAAACGCTCCCTCGACCCCGCAGTAGGTCACGCGCATGCCGTTTAAAAGCTTCGACTGATACTCGCACGAGAGCTCTATTGTCTTTTTGAGAAGCTGCACATAATATGCCTCGATATCGGCGCTTTCTATGAGCGCACGGTTGCGCTCGATGAGCTCCGCCTCACGCGCCGGATCCTTGACCGACAGGCCGTGCTGCCTTTTGTACTCGGCGACCGCGGCACAGGCGTGCATGCGCTGCTCGAAAAGCCCTGCAATTTCTCTGTCGATGCGGCTTATCTCGTTTCTGGAAGTTTCAAGTTCGTTCATGCTGTTACCTCTGTTTTTCAATAAAAATATGCGATCCCTTTTTTGCAAAGGAACCGCATTCAACAACAACTATTCGCCGCGGCAGGCGCGGCTTTTATGCGTGCAGCTTATGTCCTTTGCCCGATCATGTTGCTCCAGGCGAAATAATAAAAAACGCAGTACGAATAAAATCGTACTGCGTTATAGGACACAGATGCATTGAGGATAGACTCAGACACGGAAGAATTATTTTCGATCGCATTTCGGCAGGTCATTTCCGTATCCTCGCTTTCCTTGATGATTTTAAATTATAACCACGGGAGGGCTTGTTGTCAATTGCCGCTTTTGAACAAATTTAGCGCCGTTTGCGGCGCTGTTTTATGCAAAACAGGGGCAGCGCCGGCAGGAGCACTTTGCGTATATCAGGCTGTCAAAAAACTGTGCCGCTGCGTGAAGATAACCGCGCAGCGGGGGAGCTTGAGGGGTAGCGCAGCGTCGGCGCGGGAGTGAATGACATGCCGGTGGCATGTCAGAGCCGCGCCGTGACCGAGCCGCAGCGAGAAAAGGCCCGCCTCAAGTTAGATAAACCGCCGCCGAAATCCTTGAAATTTCAAGGATTTCGGTAAAAGCATTTTGAGAGTTCTCAAAATGCTCGGCGGGAAAGTGCAGTCAAAAAATCCCGCGAGGGACTTTTTTGACAAACTGGCAAGGGCTTTAACGCCGCATGAGCGCATTTTAGCCGCTCGGATCAGCCCCACAGTGCCGTGAGCATGGGTATAATCTGTTTCTTGCGGCTCATGACGTTGGGCAGGAAGAGCGCGTTGTCCTTGGGCTCGGCGGAAAAGGCGCGGCGGATGGTCTCGTCGCTGCCGATATAGAGAAGCTGGGTCCCCTCGAGAAGAACGTCGGTGAGCATGAGTATGACCATGTCGTAGCCGCGGTCTGATTTCAGGCTGCGCATCTCGCTCAGAAACTCCTCGCGCCGCTCGAGCATTTTCGCGGAATCGAGCGTCGTTATCTGGCCGACGCCGAGTATCTGGCCGGAGATGTGGAACTCCTTGAAGTCGGAGCGGATGAGCTCGGACACGGGCTTTGAGTCGGAGGAGCCGGAGAACAGCTCCTTGCCCAGCGCGTCGAGCGAGACGTTTGCAATACGCGCCATACGCTCGGCAAGCGCTATATCGCGCTTTGTGCAGGTGGGCGATTTGAACATGACGGTGTCCGACAGTATGGCCGCCGCCATGAGCCCCGCCATCGCCGGCGAGGGCATCACGCCGTGCTCCTGATACATACCGCAGATTATCGTCGTCGTGCTGCCGACGGGCTCGTTGCGCATACGGATAGGCTGCGCGGTCTGAATGTCGGCAAGGCGGTGATGGTCGATGATCTCCAGTATCTCGGCCTGCTCAAGACCTGCGACGGCCTGCGATTTTTCGTTGTGATCGACCAGCACGACGCGCTTTCTGCGCGGACGCAGCAGGTGGTATCTCGACAGCGTGCCGACGACCTTTTCGTTCTCGTCGAGCACGGGGTAGCAGCGATAGCGGCTTTTGAGCACCTCCTCGCGCACATCGTCTATGTAATCGCTCAGGTGGAAGCATATCGTGTCCTCCGTGTGGCAGGGGCGCGATATGGGTATGGCCTGATATATAAGCTTTGCAACACGCGCCGCGTCAAAGGGCGTGGATATGATGCAGGTTTTTCCCGCCTGCTTGAGCCACTGCTTTTTCGCCTCGGTCTGGCACAGGATCAGGCAGTTTACGCCGAGCTTCAGTGCACGCTCGACCATATCCGGCTGATCGCCGCACAGCACGATGCTGTCGGGGTCGTTGAACAGCAGCGTCTCGCAGCTCTGCGGCAGCGCGATCGCGACGTTTCCGGCAATGCAGTCGAAAAGCTCCGCGTCCTCGTTGAGCACCTTGCCCTCCAGAACGCTGAGGATATTGCACAGCGGGACATCGTCAATATGCGAATCTATTATCGTCATCAGGCTGTACGACGCGATATCGCCTGCCGAGAGCGTTCCGTAAAGCGTACCGTCCTCGTTTATGACGGGTATGACCGATACCTTTTCCTCGCGCATCATGTACCATGCGCGGCTCATCGTGACCGATGAGTTGAGCGCGGGCGGCGTATCGAAATCAAGGTCTCGCACCTGAGTGCGAACGTCGTTTATCATGCGCGGCGGCTCAAAGCCGAACTTGTCGAGCATGCGCTGCGTTTCGTCGCTTGTATGTCCGAGGCAGGCAGCCACATACTCCCTGTCGCCGAGCGCATTGCGCAGCGCCGCATAGCTCATCGCCGCGACGATCGAATCGGTGTCGGGATTGCGGTGCCCCACCACGAAGATCTCATTCATCATTATTCCTCCCCCCAAAGGTTTGCTTTCCAATTATAGTAGGTGCTCCGAAAAAGTCAACAGAAAAAGCAATATCTTAACAAGTACCGCTCATTTTTTACTTTCCCACGCAGAAGCGCTCGAATATACGGTTCGTGACCTCCTCGCGCACGGTGCGTCCGGTGAGCTCGCCGAGGGCGGACATGGCCGTTTCCGTTTCGGTGAGGACGATATCCGGCGTGCAGCCGAGCTCAAGAGCCTCCGCTGCCGCCTTCATCGACTCCAGTGCGCGTGAAACAGCGTCAAGCTGACGGGCATTGGTCAGTATCTCCCCTGCCGGAGCGCAGGGCATGGGGAAGATGCTGCGCACGGTGTCCTCAAGCCTGTCCAGTCCCTCGCCGGTGACGGAGCTTATCTCGACCACGGGCAGCCTTGTTTCCGGCACGGCGGAGGCAGACCCGAGATCGTGCTTTGACAGTATGACAATGCCGTGCGGCGCAAGCTCTGCGCATTTTATGAGCTCTGCATCCTCGGCGGTAACGGCGCTGCTGCCGTCAATGACGGCAAGGACGAGCTCTGCCTCCTGCATCGCACGGCGCGAGCGCGTGACTCCAAGCTTCTCTATCTCGTCGCTCGTTTCGCGTATGCCCGCGGTGTCGGTCAGGCGCAGGAGCACTCCGCCGAGCCGCAGCTTTTCCTCTATCGTATCGCGTGTCGTGCCAGGGATATCGGTAACGATGGCGCGGTCATAGCCCAGCAGGGCATTCAGAAGCGAGCTCTTTCCCGCGTTGGGGCGGCCAACTATCGCCGCGGGAACGCCGGAGTGCATGAGCCTTCCGCTGTCGTAGCTTGCGCGGAGGCGCTCAAGCGTTTCCGTGCAGCGGGCGATATCGGTTCTGTAGCGCGAGAGGGTAAAGTCCTCGATATCCTCGTCGGGATAGTCGAGCACCGCGTGATAGTGCGAGCTTATGTCGGTCAGAACGCCGTAGACCTCGTCTATGCGCCGCGATATCGCTCCGCCGAGCTGACCTGCCGCGTTGCGTGCGGCCTCGGCTGTCTCCGCGTCTATGATGTCCGCAACGGCCTCGGCGCTCGACAGATCCATGCGTCCGTTCAAAAACGCTCTTTTTGTGAACTCTCCGGGCAGCGCCTGACGTGCGCCGAGCGAAAACGCGGCCTCTAACACGGCGCGGAGCACCACCGGCGAGCCGTGGCACTGAAACTCCGCAGTGTCCTCGCCGGTGTAGCTGTTCGGTGCGCGGCTGACGGTGCACAGGCAGATGTCGAGAAGCCTGCCCTCGGCATCCGAAAGCCTGCCGTAACAGAGCTTACGGTCGGCGCAGCCGGACATTTTCGCGCCCGACGTTGGTGCAAAGAGCTTATCGGCAATATCTATCGCGGCGCTGCCGGACAGCCGCACGATGCCTATCGCGCAGACCTGTGTGCCGGTCGAGACGGCGGCTATCGTGTCTGACATATTGCTTCCTCCAAATAAAAAAGGCGGGGATCACCCGCCTTTTAAAATAGCTTAAATTACTTGTTCAGTCTTGCGGCTCTGGCGGCCTTCTCGTCGTTATCCTCGGAGATGTAGTAGCTCAGGGACAGCAGCGAGTCGGAGAAGTGGATGTTCTCGACGATGGTGCTGCTCTCGGGAGAGGTGAGCTCGATATTCGTGAAGTTCCAGATCGCGTTCACGCCGTGAGAGGTGAGAAGCTCGGTCGTTGCGATAGCGTGAGCCTTGGGGACACACAGCACCGCGGCATCGACCTTGTTTTCGGCAAGATACTCCGGCAGGGTGGACATATCGTGTATCTTTACGCCCTCGTAATCGGTGCCGATAAGCTGCGGCTTAACGTCGAAGGCAGCCTTGAGCTCAAAGCCCCATGTTTTGAAAGAAAAGTTGCAAAGGAGCGCCTGACCGAGGTTGCCGACACCGATGAGTATCGCACTGTAGCCCCTGTCCATGCCGAGGATTGACGCGATCTCCGCACGGAGCGCGGTGACCTTATAGCCGTAGCCCTGCTGGCCGAACTCGCCGAAGCAGCTGAAGTCCTGACGGATCTGAGAGGGAGTGAGTCCGAGCTGACGGCCCAGCTCGCCGGAGGATATGCGGCTTACGCCCGCTTCCGTAAGCTCATCAAGCTTTCTGAGATAGCGCGGAAGGCGGCGGATAACGTTATTTGATACTTTTACTCGCTTCATATATCGGTTTCTCCTTAGTCAAACAGAAGATGTTAATAATTTGATTAATGAATTATATCACAAGTTTTTGACCATTTCAAGTAGTTATATTGCAGCATTTGGCCGATTTTGTGTTAAACATACAGCTTTTTCTGATTGATGTTTTGCTCGAACTATGGTATTTTTTAAGGTACGGATAAATTTACGGAGCGTGAAAAAATATGCGGATGAGAAAAAAGCCGAATTTGCAGCCGCGCATGGAAAAATGCGCCGCGGTTCAGATAATGCAGCCGGAGGCGCTGCGGGGGCATTGGCACGAGCAGTTTCCCGATAAGGCGCTGTGGCTCGAGATAGGCTGCGGAAAGGGCCGCTTTACCGTCGGCACGGCGCAGGAAAACCCCGATATTGAGCTTCTGGCGCTGGAAAAGGTCGAGGACGCGCTGGTCATAGCCATGGAGCGGGCATGCGGAGCACAGACGGACAACGTGCGCTTTATATCCATGGACGCGCTGCGTCTGCGCGAGCTGTTCGCCCCCTGCGAGGTCGGGCGCATTTTCGTCAATTTCTGCGACCCGTGGCCGAAGAGCCGCGACGCGAAGCACAGGCTCACGTCTCCGAATTTTCTGCGGATATACGCCGATATCCTGCCTTTAGGCGGCGAGGTCTGCTTCAAGACGGACAATCTGCCGCTGTTTGAGTGGTCGCTTGAGCAGATAAAGGCCGAGGGCTGGGAGGTGCGCGATATCACAAACGACCTGCATGCCGGCGGCGAGGGCGGCGTTATGACCGACTACGAGTGCAAGTTCCGCGAAATGGGCGTTAAGACAAACCGCCTTGTAGCCGTCAGAACGGCGCAGACAAAATGCGGAGCGTCCGGCGAGGTGCCGAGGCTGCGGAACGCCGCGCTTTCCGATGCAAGGGGGATGAGCCTGTGAGATTTATAAGCTGGAACGTTAACGGTCTTCGCGCCGTTGTGAAAAAGGGCTTTGAGGATATATTCTGGTCGCTGGACGCGGATTTTTTCTGCCTTCAGGAGACGAAGCTGCAGGAGGGACAGATAGAGCTCGACCTGCCCGGCTATGAAAGCTACTGGAGCTATGCCGAGAAAAAGGGCTACTCCGGCACTGCGATATTCACAAAGCACACGCCCCTGAGCGTAAGGCACAATATCCCGAAGCACGAGAGCGAGGGCAGAGCGGTGACGCTCGAATACGAGGAGTTTTTCCTCGTGTGCGTATATACGCCGAACTCGCAGGACTCCTTGAAGCGCCTTGACTACCGCATGAGCTGGGAGGACGACTTCCGCGAATATCTTGCGGAGCTCGACAAGCAAAAGCCCGTCATCGTCTGCGGCGACATGAATGTCGCGCACGAGGAGATAGACCTCAAAAATCCCGACACGAATCACTTTAACCCCGGCTTTTCCGATGAGGAGCGCGGCAAGTTCACCGAGCTTCTGGATGCCGGATTTATCGACAGCTTCCGCACGCTATATCCCGATAAGCGCGACGCATACTCATGGTGGAGCTACCGCGCCGCGGCAAGATCGCGCAACGTCGGCTGGCGCATAGACTATTTCGTCGTATCAGAGCGTCTGCGCGGGAACATAAAGGATGCATACATACTGCCCGAGATACTCGGCTCGGATCACTGCCCCGTGGGTCTGGATATATTATGGTGAAGATAGGCAATGTTGAGATAAATGGGCGTACGGTGCTCGCGCCGATGGCCGGCGTTACGGATTTTGCCTTCCGCGCCATATGCTCTGAGCTCGGCGCGGCGCTCACGACGACGGAGATGGTCAGCGCAAAGGCGCTGTGCTACGGCGATAAGAAAACGCAGAGCCTTCTCTATAACCTCCCCACCTGCCGCCCGTTTTCGGCGCAGATCTTCGGGCACGAGCCGGAGTTCATGGCCGAGGCAGCGCCCATGGCGATAGAGTATTCCGGCGCCGATATCCTGGATATAAACATGGGCTGCCCAGTCGGGAAGATAGTCAAAAGCGGCGACGGCTCGGCGCTCATGCGCGACCCCGAGCTTGCCGGTAGGATAGTGCAGGCGGTCGTCGCGGCTGTCGATGTGCCGGTGACGGTGAAGTTCCGCAAGGGCTTTGACGGCGGCAGCGTGAACGCCGTTGAGTTTGCGCAGATCATGCAGCAGGCGGGAGCCTCGGCGATAGCGGTGCACGGCAGAACGAGGGCGCAGATGTACGCAGGCCGCGCCGACTGGGACATTATCCGCGACGTTAAGCGGGCGGTGTCGATACCCGTCATGGCAAACGGCGATATCTTCTCCGGCGCTGACGCGGAGCATATCCTTCGCTACACCGGCTGCGAGCTTGCCATGATAGGGCGCGGCGTGTTCGGCGACCCGTGGCTGTTTTGTGAAGCAAACGCCTGCATCGAGGGCGAGGCGATACCCGAAAGGCCGCCGCTGGATGAGCGCATGGAGCTTGCCCTGCGGCATACGAAAATGTACGCCGAAAAATTCGGCGAGCGTCTTGCCTGCCTCGAGGCGCGCCATCAGATACCTTGGTATCTCAAGGGCGTGGCATACGCAGGCTACTACAAGCAGCAGCTCGTAAAGGTCGAAACGCTCGACGAGCTCGAGAGGATAATAAGCGGTATCAAGAGAGAGCTGACATGAAGCAACTTTCCGAAAAAGAGATAATAGAGAAGGTTCTCGGCGGCGACGTGAACGCCTTCGAGGAGCTTGTGCTGCGCTATGAAGGCACGGTGTATAGCCTTGCGCTGCGCATGGTGTCAAACCGCGAGGACGCTGCGGATATGACGCAGGAGGCTTTTATAAAGGCCTACAACAGTCTGCCCTCGTTCAGAGGCGACAGCAAATTTTCCTCGTGGCTTTACAGGATAGCCTCGAACGTCTGTCTCGATTTTCTGCGCTCAAAAAGCCGCAGGCCGCAGAGCTCGCTCACCTTGGGCGGCGACGATGACGAGGACGTTCAGCTGGAGATACCCGACCCCGCCGCAGGTCCCGAGGAGCAGCTTATGAAAAAACTCAGCATGCAGTCGCTCTCGGAGGGGCTGAAGCTGCTGCCGGATAATCAGCGGCAGATACTCGCCATGCGTGAGCTCGGCGGCATGAGCTATGCCGAGATAGGCGCCGCCCTTTCGCTCGAGGAGGGCACGGTCAAGTCGCGCATTTTCCGTGCGCGAAAAAAATTATGCGCATTTTTGCTTGAAAGCGGGAACATTCCCGAATCGCTTGCGTCAAATGATACGAAAGGAGGCGGCAAAACATGATAGATTGCGATAGGTGCAGAGAAATGATAAGCTGCCTTCTCGACGGTGAGCTTGACGAGGCAGAGCAAGCGCTCGTGCACGAGCACATCGGCTCCTGCCCCGAATGCAGGCTCGTATACAAGGCGTTCTGCGAAATATCCGACGGGATGCGTGAACCCGAGCCTCTGCCCGAGGGTCTGCATGAGCAGATCATGTCCGGCATCGCGGCAAAGCCGAAGAAGAAAAGCGGCATAGTGTGGATAAAATACCTCTCCGCCGCAGCCTGCTTAGCGCTCGTTATCATCGCTGGGGCGAAAAGCGGCATTCTGAACTCCGGCAGCAACGGCAGCGAAGCAGGCTTCCTGAAGGACGCGCAGAGCGTCACCAACGGCACGGCGGCGTACAGCGACGACTCTGCCGACAACGAAGAAGTATACCCGCAGCAGGCATTCTCCGCCGCAATGGAGGTCGATGATGCCACAGCCGAGGAGCTCGGCGCACTGCTCACGCCGGCACGAGCCGCGGATGATGTGATGCCCGACTACTGCACTGCGTTCCCCGACGGGGAGCCCGACTACTGCGTATCTCTCCCCGACGGCGAAACGCTGCTCATTTACTTTGACCTTGGCCGCGTCTATGCCGATTTCGGCGACGGTGCGTTTCTCACCTCCGCCACGGTCGATGAGGTCAACCAGCTGCTGGGGTAAATTCCGAATAAACGAAAAAATCCGAGGACATAAGCCTCGGATTTTTTATATTCACTTATCCAGCGCTAT
>CAVDFD010000007.1:0-25021 GCA_963608145.1 Bacteroidaceae bacterium
CGCCGCTCTGGTCGTTTTCTCTGCCAAAAAGGAAAACTGAACGCCCGAATAAAGCATAGCAAAACAAAGAAACAATAAGACGAAGCCCCACGGAAGCAACTTTCCGTGGGGCTGTTTGCTATGCTGTTTTCATTGCAGAGCTTCAGTGCAGCGTTACGCTGTCGCCGGCAATGTATTTTTTGAGGCGAATGAGGTCGGCAATATTTATATCGCCGTCGTCGTTGAGGTCGCCGCTGGTCTTGAGCTCCACCGAGTCACCGGCGATGTACTTTTTCAGACGTATGAGGTCGGCAACATCTATCTTGCCGTCGCCGTTGAGGTCGCCGGGGAGCACCTCGGGAAGCTCCGTACCGTCCGTGGCCGTGAGTTCGACGCAGCGATTGGTCGAGCCGCCGACGCTCACAGCAGCGGATAACTTTGTTTCCTCGCCGTTGAGCGTAAAGCTTGACCAATAGTCGGAGTGCATTTCGTCGTACACATAGCTGCCGACGGCGGTAAACTTAAATTCGATCGCGTATTTATGCCCCGCGACGAATTTCGCGTCCTTCGGATACTGCTTGCTGTCGGTATTGAGGCTCGTATCCGTCAGGTCAAACACGCGCCACAGCGCGACGCTGTATTTTTCCGGCTCTGCCGAGCTGAACACGAGGTCGTTTGCGCAGATATCGGCGCTGAGGGCGGCGGGGGTCATGAATGCCTTGGACTCGCGGATGTATTTGAGTGCGGCTGTCGCCTTGCCGGTCTCCACCCTTTCGCCGCAGACGGAGCAGTATTTGTCGCCGGAGTAGCCGTCGGTGTCAAAGGTCGCGGCCTTAGCGTCCTTGACGACCGCATTATCGTGCGCCGCCTCATTGCCGCGCACCGAGCAGTCCGCGTCGGCGCAGGGATTCCAGTGTGTGCGGCTGTCGTGCTCCCATTTCGTCGTATCAAACGGATGCTCCGTTACCGTCAGGGTCACGGTCGCCGTGACGGGGGCGGACAGCATATTGCCTACATCCTCGAATTTGATGGTCGCCGTATAGGTTCCGGCGGCAAGGCCGGTCTTAGGATGGATATACCACGAGGTATCGGTAGCCCCTACTCCGATGACGCTGGGCACTGGCCCCAGATTCAGCTCGAAATTATCTGCGCCGCTGCCCGTGAGAGTTACCGAGACTCCGTTAGTCGAAAGATCCTGATTGCCGGTGTTTGTTATCTTCACCAGCCGCGCATCGCCGAGAGCGTAAATGTCGCTGCTATTATAACCCGTGCGCAGGGTCAGGCTCACGTCCTCGACCTCGGCGGCATAGAGCGGCAGCTTGGAGATGACGGTGTTTTCATTGCGCTTATAGCCGCACACCGTACACTCCTCGTGCTTCAGCCCCTCTTCGCTCGTGCTGGCTTCCTTGTCGATGACCCACTCGAAGCTGTGCTTGGCCGAGTTTTTGATGCTCGAATAATAATCTGTGCAGCTGCTGTCGCTGCATCCATGCCAGTGATACTCGGCATTGCTGCTCCATGTGCCGTCGTAGCTGTGCTCATGTGTCGGCGGCTCAGGCTCTGGCTCTGCATCCGTTACCGTCAGGGTCACGGTCGCCGTGACGGGGGCGGACATCATATCGCCCGCATCCTTGAACTCGATGGTCGCCGTATAGGTTCCGGCGGCAAGGCCGGTCTTCGGATGGATATACCACGAGGTGTTGGTATCACCTACGATGATGATACCGGGCGTAGCATCCAGCCTCAGCTCGAAATTATCTGCGCCGCTGCCCGTGAGATTTACCGAAACTGCATAAGCCGAAAGATCCTGATTGCCGGTGTTTGTTATCTTCACCAGCCGCGCATCGCCGAGAGCGTAAATGTCGCTGCTCGTATAACCCGTGCGCAGGGTCAGGCTCACATCCTCGACCTCGGCGGCATAGAGCGGCAGCTTGGAGATGACGGTGTCTATGCTCTGCTTATAGCCGCATACCGTACACTCCTCGTGCTTCAGCCCCTCTTCGCTCGTGCTGGGCTCCCTGTCGATGACCCACTTGAAGCTGCTGTGCGCAGCTTTGTTCTTGATGCTCGAATAATAATCAGCGCAGCTGCTGTCGCTGCACTGCTGCCAGTGCCCGGTGGAATCGTATCTCCATGTGCCGTCGTAGCTGTGGATGACGGTGTTTTCACTGCGCTTATAGCCGCACACGCTGCACTCCTCGTGCTGCAAGCCCTCTTTAGTCGTGCTGGCTTCCTTGTCGATGACCCACTCGAAGCTGTGCGCGGTCTTCTCCTTGATGCTCAGGGCTTTATTAGGACAGTTTATGTCGCTGCACTGCTGCCAGTGATACTCGGCATCGGCGCTCCATGTGCCGTCGTAGCTGTGCTCATGCGGCTCGCCGAGGTAATATACAGCGGCATTTTTCAGCTTATCATTATCCTCTCCGTTGATGGTCACATTGCTCCATTCCTCTTTTGTACCCTCATAGTACACGGTCGTGAGGCTGTTGCAGACATAGAAAGCATAATAGTCTACCGTATTAAGGCTTTGCGGAAGGTGAACAGTCGTAAGCTTTTTGCAGGCCTGGAAGCAGCTATTGGGAATGCTCGTAATGCCTGCCGGAACAGTGACACTTGTCAGATTAGCTGAGCAGTAAAATGCGCTTTCGGCGAGCTCGGTCACGCCGTCGGGGATCGTATAGGAGGCATCAGCCTTTCCGATGGGATATGTAACGAGCTTGCTCATAGCCTTATTGAATACAACGCCGTCAAGAGAGCGGTAATTTGCATTGCCCTCTGCCACATTTATAGCCGCAAGATTGTAGCAGGTCTCGAACGTCCTATATGTCAGCTCTTCCAGACCGGCGGGGATCGTAACGCTTAAAATGCCGTCGCATCCAGCAAAAGCACCGATGTTGATTCGGGTAACGCTGTCGGGAATTGTATAATCGGATGTGTCAGTCTTTCCCGCGGGATATATAAGAAGCGTGCTCATATCCTTACTGAACAAAATGCCGTCAGCAGAGCAGTAATTTGCATTGCCCTCTGCCACATTTACGGCTGTAAGACCCTTACCGCTGAACACGAGGTCGCCCAGAGTGCTTGCGGTTGCGGGGAGCGTAACGGTGGTCAGACCAGTATCGGCAAATGCATAGGAGTCTATAGTCTTCAAGCTCTCCGGCAGCGTGATGCTTGTGAGTGCTTCGCAATATCGGAATGTGCTGCTGCCGATACTCTCCAAGCCCTCGTGAAGCGTGACGCTTGCAAGCTTTTCACAATTAAAAAAGGCACTGGCTGCAATGCTCTTTACGCCTGCGGGGATATCGATGCTCTCAAGCGCACGGCAGTTGTCAAAGGCACTTATGCCGATGCTTGTAAGGCTGTCGGGCAGCGTGACGCTCGTGAGCTCTTCACACTTGTAAAAAGCTTTTTCGCCGATGCTCGTCAGGCTCTTGGGCAGCGTGACGCTTGTGAGATATTTGCAGTCTCTGAACGCATATTCGTCAATGCTCGTTATGCCCTCGGAGAGCGTAACGCTTGTAAGCCAACAACGGTTTTGGAATGCCATTTCACCGATGCTTTTTACCGCGACTCCATCAATGTCTGCGGGTATGGTCGCCTCCGTGACTGATGTATCGCACTCTGTCACCGTGCCGGTGCTCTTGTCAAACCAGATGCTGCCGCCGGTAACGGGATATTCGACATCCGTTTCGCTTTTTCCGGCGAATGCCGCGGTCGGTACAAGCGTCAGCACCAGAAGCAGTGCCATCAGCAGACTCAATAATCGTTTTTTCATGTTTGCCTCCTTTATTTTGGTATGTATAGCATTATATCTGTTATTTAGTATCATAACATAGCATCATTTGCGTTGCAAGCACTGTTTGAACATTTCTCCGCAGGACGTAAAAAAGCTCTCCGTGGGCATTAACGGAGAGCTTGCGTTTAAATGCGTAGTTTATCAGTCGAACTTTGGCTGGGCTTCGTAATCGGTATACTGCCGGTCAAACTTTTTTTCCTCGGGCAGGAGGTCGAGGCCGATGGTGCCGCCGGGGTTCATGTTGTACTTCGGGTCAAAGTAGTTCTTGAGCACCTTGAACACGCCGTACTCCTTTTCGCCGATGTAGCCCTCGAGCCACGGCGCGAACATCTTGCCGATGCCGTGGTGGTGGCTTATCGACGCGCCGGAGCGCTGGATAGCGTCGAGTATGGTGGTGTGATACGCCTTGAACGCCTTCTCGTCCTGCATCTTGGTCAGGAAGATGAAGTACAGGTTCGCGCCCTGCGGGTAGCAGTGCGACATGTGGGTCGTGACGACGGTGTTGGGCAGCGCGTGGCAGACCTTGCGCACGTCAAGGTGCACCTGCTCCATGTTAGACCAGTTGACGGTGCATTCAAGGGTGTCGGTGGTGATGCCGAAGTCCATGAGCGTATCGCGCAGGTAGGGGTCGTTGAAGCGTCCCTTCTCCCAGCTTTTCGTGACGTAGCCGGTCAGGGGCAGGCCGCCGTGTTGACGGGCGATCTTTGCTATATTCCTTGCGACGTTTCTGGAGTAGCCCTTTTCGCCGTCGGTAAAGCCGAGGAAAAGGCAGCGCTCCATGTCCTTATAGCCGAGCTTGTCAAGCAGCGGGTACAGCGGCGTATCATCGACGTTGTACAGCCTGAGCATCATGCTCGTCTCCTCCTGATCGGACAGGCGGAACACGGAGGAATAGCCGCACTCGTGCTGCATCATCTCGCGGGCGGCCTTCATCGCCTCATCCCAGGTCTTGAAGATGTAGGAGAATCTTTTCCTGTTCTCCGGCATCCAGCGGAATATCTTCAGCGTGACCTCGGTCAGCACGCCGAAGGTGCCCTCCGAGCCCATCATGATCTGGTTGAGGTCGGGACCGCAGGCCTCACGCGGGTAGTGGCTGGTCTTTATCGTTCCGATGGGGGTCGCGTACTTCTGGCTGAGGACTATATCCGCGATGCAGCCGTAATAGGTGCTGTTCTGACCCGCGCCGCGTGTTACCGTCCAGCCGCCGACGGAGGAATACTCAAAGCTCTGCGGGAAGTGGCCGCAGGTGTACTGACGCTTTGCGCCGAAGAGCTCGGGCGCGGACTGGAGCGTCTTTTCAAGGTCGGGGCCGGACATTCCCGCCTGAACGGTTATGGTCTGGTCGATCTCGTTAAACGACAGCACCTTGTTAAAGCGCTTTCTCATGTCAAGCGAGATGCCGCCCTTGACGGGCTCAACGCCGCGGGTGACGGAGCTGCCGCCGCCGTAGACGTACAGGGGTATATCGTGCTGCGTGGCATACGCTACGATCCTCTCGACCTGCTCGGTCGTGTCGGGGTAGAGCACAACGTCGGGCACGGAGTCGATTGTCTTATGGCGCAGGCGGAGGATGTCATAGGCCGTAAAGCCGTATGCGACGGCAAGGCGGTCGTAGTCAGAGACGGAGAAGCCCTCCTCGCCGACTATCTCCTTCAGCGCCGTCAGGTGCTCCTGCGCAAGCTTCACGGGGTGGTCTGAAAGATCGACGGGGTCAAAGCCTATATCGTCGGAATATTCCCTGAAGTCGTCGTCGGTGAGCTTGAAAACCTCCTTCATCATCTTGTACAGCGACTCCTTGGGTGTCTTGAAGAACTCAGGATCGCCCCAGCGGAATATCGAGCGGTAGCTGTTTGCCGGTGCAGGGGTCTTTACCCATTTGGGCTCAAAGCCCTTGTACTGCTTATGACTCATCAGATCATGTTCCTTTCTTTGAGGTTATTCATCGTGGCATACAGGGGTCTTACGTTTTTGTATATCTTGCGGTAGACCTTGTTGTACATATTCATGTATATCCCATGGTTCTTCGGATCGGGCGTAAACACGTCCTTTTCGTGAACCATGCTCTTTATCGCCTCGTCAAAGCCGGAGAACTCGCCCTTTGCGACGAAGGCAACCATTGCAGCGCCCAGCGAGCAGGCCTCGTGCGTATGTATGCGCTTTACCGGCAGGCCGAAGGTATCGGCAAGGATCTGGCAGGCAAGATCGCTCTTTGAGCCGCCGCCGCCGACATACAGCTCCTTTATCTGCTTTTTGCCGCGCTTTTCCATGCTCTTCATGGACATGTAAAGCTCAAGGCAGATGCCCTCGATGATGGCTCTGTAAATGTGATACTTCGTGTGGTAATCGGAAAAGCCGATGATAGCGCCGTAGGAATCGGGCTTGAGCACGTCGGGCGTCCAATAGGGCTGGAGCATGAGTCCCTGACAGCCGGCGGGTATCTCGGCGGCCTTTTTGTTGAGTATCTCCTCGGGTGATACGCCGAGCCTTTCGGCCTCCTCCCTGTCCTTGTCGCCGAACTCCTTGATAAACCAGCTGAGCATCCAGAAGCCGCGGAACACCTGGATCTCGGGATTCCACGCCTTGTTGATGACGGATGGGTACGAGGGCAGGAAGGGCTGCGGCTCGAAGTATTTCTCGGTGTACATCTCTATGGTCGAGCTCGTACCGAATGATATAGATGCCTTGTCGTCGCTTGCAACAGAAAGTCCGAGCGTCTCGCAGGCCTTATCCGCACCCGTTGCGATAAGCGGCAGACCCTCTGGCGCGCCGGTGAGCGCGGCTGCCTCCTTCGTGACATAGCCGAGCACCTCGCCGGAGGGAATGAGCTCATACAGTTTGTCCTGCGGAACGTCGTAAAAGCAGCGGGTGAGGTCGTTTTCCTTCATCCAGCGCTTTTTCTTATAGTCCATGGGTATGTGCGCTATCGTGTTTGCCGGAGTGTCGGCAAGACGGCCTGTCATGCGGTAGTTGAGATATGCCGGCAGGCAGGCTATTTTCTTTGTCCGCGCCCATACCTTGGGCTGCTTCTGGCGCACCCAGTTGACCTTCGAGGTGCGGTAGACTATCTTCGTGCCCTTGCCCATGCCGATGAGCTCGAACACGGCCTCCTTCCACAGCGGGAAGGGATCGTCGTAAACGCATTTGCGCGCATCGAGCCAGTGGATGATGTCTCGCGTTGGCTTGTAGTTTTCGTCAAGGAACACGAGCGTATCGCGGATAACCGTGACCACGCAGGCGATGATATCGGGCAGCTTGTCGGCATTGCGCGCCATGAGCGCCGTCGATGCCTTGCACATGCTGTCAAAATAAAAATCCGTTTTCTGCTCCGCCCAGCCCGGACGCTGCCGGAAATAGGGCTCCGAGTATTTCACCTGCTCCTTGTCCACGATGTTGCCCTGCTTATCGACCAGTATGGCTCTCGTGCTCTGAGTGCCGACATCGTAAGTCAGGATGAGTGGATTGTTCATCTTTCTCCCTCCGTCTGTACATTTATATTTATCGTTTTAATAAATCACTTGTTGAAATGACATCAACGCCGAGGCCGAGCACGTTTTTTATGACCGGCTCTCCCCTGCCGATGCGCTCTGTGACCGTTACGGCGTTTATCTCGCGCATAACGTCGAATATTCTGTCCTTTGGGATATCATCCGACACTCTGACCGGCAGCACCGGTGCATCGGCAAAAACGGTCCTGACCGTCGAGCATATCGTGCGCTTGGGCTCGGTCATCTCGCTGACGGCAAACTCGTGCCCTCTGGGGCAGCTGTTTCCCGTGACGAAAAGCTCGCCGTCCCTTTCCTCGACCGTGAGGCGGCAGCCTCGCGGGCAGCCTATGCATACGAGCTGTTTCATTGTACCACCTCGATCTCAAAGCGAAGCTCGCTGCCTTCGTTTATCTCAAACCTCGTCATGTCCAGCGTGAGCTGCTGCATCTCGGGCGGGCGCAGGAAGGGATAGCTCCTTTTCCAGACCTCCCTGCCGTCAAGCAGCATGCGCAGAACACTTTTATTCAAAACCTTTTTGGAGCGGAAATAAAACAGCGTTTTTGAGTTATCGCCGTTAAGGTCAAGCTGCTGCGGAACGAGGTAGAGAAATTCATCGCCTATTTTTATATCCACCCTGCGCTGCGCGGCGGCGCAGTAAGCGGCGGCGTTTCTGCCCGCCTGCTCGCCGGATTCGGAAACATAGTCAACAAGGTCGTTTACATGCAATGCGTTGCCGCATGAAAATATACCCGGAACTTTTGTCATGAGCTGAGCGTCACATACAGGGCCGCCCGTGTGACGGTCAAGCTCAACGCCCAGCGACAGGGCAAGCTCATTTTCCGGAATGAGTCCGACGGACACGATCAGCGCATCGCATTCTATCCGCTCGGCGCTCTCCGGTATGGGCTTAAAATTATCGTCCACCGCGCAGACCTCGACCGCCTCAAGGCGGTCAGCGCCGAAAACGCGAGTGACCGTATGGCTCAGGTGCAGAGGGATATCATAATCCGTAAGGCACTGATAGATATTTCTCGTAAGTCCCGAGGGTGTGGGGTTTATCTCGTACACGCCGACGACCTCCGCTCCCTCCAGCGTCAGGCGGCGAGCCATGATAAGGCCGATATCGCCCGAGCCGAGGATGACGCATTTTTTCGTCGGCATAAGGCCAAGGCGGTTTACATAATGCTGCGCAGTTCCGGCAGTGAACACACCCGCCGGACGTGTTCCGTGAATGAACACCTGCTTTGCGCTTCTCTCGCGGCAGCCGGTCGCAAGCACGAGGCTCTTTCCCGTGACCGTGCGCAGTCCCTCTCGGGAGACGAGCGTGACGGCAAAGCCGTCCTCGGTTTTCACCGCACGGGTGACGAAGGTGCTGCACGAAACGGATATATCCGACTGCGCGGCCTTATCCATGTATCGCTCGACATACTCCGGCCCTGTGAGCCGTTCGCCGAAGGTGCGCAGGCCGAAGCCGTCGTGAATGCACTGCTTGAGCATTCCGCCGAGGCGCTCCTCGCGCTCGACGATGAGCGTTTTTGCTCCCTGCTCATTTGCCGCCACAGCCGCAGCAAGACCGGCGGGGCCGCCGCCTATCACGATAACGTCATAATCATGCATTGCCGCGGCCTCCCTTTTTGCTCTCGAATACTATCGGCGACTGTTCTGAGCTTTTCTTTACCTCCGTGAGCGGAACACCGAGGTACTCGGCTATGATCTTCACGACGAGCGGCGAGCAGAAGCCGCCCTGACACCTGCCCATGCCGGGTCTGACGCGCTTTTTCACGCCGTCCAGCGTCGGAACGCATACGGGGCTGCGGAGCGCATCGAGTATCTCGCCGCGGCTTATCTCCTCGCAGCGGCACACGATAAGGCCGTAATCGGGATCGCTTTTTATAAGCGCCGCTCTCTCG
Source organism: Bacteroidaceae bacterium (assembly GCA_963608145.1). Classification (GTDB taxonomy): domain Bacteria; phylum Bacillota; class Clostridia; order Oscillospirales; family Oscillospiraceae; genus F23-B02. The sequence goes on from CAVDFD010000007.1 coordinate 9,171, forward strand.
TCATCGTCCATCTCCGCAAGGCGCGGAGGAGCCTTGCGCACGGGGTCGAAGCTCTCGTTTTTCTCCGCTTTGAAAAGCTGCGCTATATAGGCCGCAACATCCTGCGCAACGGCGGGCGCGGTCGTAAGCCCCGGAGACTGTATGCCGGCGACGTGGTAGATATTCTTCGTTTTTCTGCCGGGCTCGATGATGAAATCCTCCTCGTAGGTAGGAGCGCGAACGCCGGTGAAATATGTTATTATGTCCTTCTCCGTGAGAGTGGGCATGGTTATCTTCTGCTTTGCGAAAACACGCGCAATGCTCTCGGCATTAGTAGCCGTGTTCTCGCGCTCGGGTGTTTCGACGGCATCGGGGCCGACGAGCAGATTATCATGCGCCGTGTGCAGTATGCCGCCGCCCTTGGTGTGCGTATGTCCAGGCGTTTTCGCTCCGACGACGGAGGCGATGGTCTTGAAGCTCTCGCCGGTTTTTTTATCAAGTATGGAGTTCGTGCCGCGGCGCGGGTGGATGCTGAAAAACCTGTCCTGCGCCATCTGCGCGACGATGTCCGAATACGCTCCGGCGCAGTTTATTACCTCACGCGGATATAGCGTGCCGCGATTTGTGTATACTGCTTTTATCTCGCCGTTTTCGACCTCCATGCCGGTAACGGCGGTGCTCAGCGAAATGCGTGCGCCGTTTTTAACGGCGTTCTCGGCATAGGCTATGACGAGGTTATAGGGGCTTACGCTGCCGGACGAGGGGTTTGAAAGAGCGAATGCGACATCGGGCGATATCTTCGGCTCCTTTGCGCGTATCTCGGTGCCCATGACGATGCGCGTATCCTCAATACCGTCATGATATCTGCGCCATTTGGCATACAGCCACACAAAGGGCAGCAGACTTTTCCGCGTAAAGCAGGCGTACTGCCCCGTGCGCTTGAAGGGAACATCAAGCTCACGGCAGATATCCTCGTACATATGGTTTGCCCTTCGTATGTACTTGTGCTTGAGCGAGCCCTTTGAAAGGTCAACGCCCGGATGCACCTCGCCGTCGTTGCGACCCGACGCGCCGAGGGCAAGGTCAGCTTCCTTTTCTATTAGCAGGACATTTAGCTTATATCTTGAAAGCTCCCGTGCAATCGAGCAGCCGGAAATGCCGCCGCCGATGATGAGAACATCGGGCTTATCGCCGTCAAGCGCCTTGTCGCACAGCGCAGGCATGTGCATTTTCTCCGGCTGAACGGTCGTGCAGACGATGTCGTTCACAACGTGCATACGGGAATGCGGTGTCGCAGCCGTCATACCTGCGGCGACAACGTTGTTCCAGGCGGAAAGCTTGCCCTTTAAAACGATGCAGTTATCGCTAAGCTCTGCCCTTACCGCATCGCCGAAGAGCTTTTTGAGTTTTCTGTTAATGCGTTTAATGTTCATTCCCCAACCTCTTTCACTGTCAAAAATTATACACGCATTCTACTTTTATGTCAATTTAAACTTAGTTTCACATAATCCTTGAAATTCCGCTCCCGATAGGATATTATGTTATAAGTTTGCTGATCATTTGGAGGCTCGCATGATAGAAAAACACACCCCTGTACGCAGCTTTATCGAAAAGCTTCTCGTACTGTACATCATAATAAACCCGCTTATAGACTTCTGCACCGGACTGTATATAAAGGAGGTGCTCGGCGCAACGGAGCTTGACGTGGCAAAGGCTGAATTTTCAAGCACTCCGAGTCTTTATATACGTCTTGCCATGCTCGCTGTGTTCGGCCTGTATATTCTCATGCGCAGGGAAAAGATCGCTGTAGGCACGCTGGTGATAATGGGTCTTGCCTTCTGCGCCTCGATAGGCGTGCTGCTGCTGAGCGGCGCAAGGCTCTCTCTCGGCACCGATGTCAAGTACTTTATCAAGTACTGCTATAATATTACCATGCTGTTTGCGTATATCTCGCTGTTCCGCAGCCTGTGCAGGGATAAGGCCGAGTTTGTGGAGAAGCTGTTTAACATAGTGCGCTACACCTGTATCGTATGTGCGCTCGGCATTCTCGTGCCCTATGTTCTCAAGCTTGGCTATTACACCTACGCCGATCCGCTCGGCTACCGCGGATGCAGAGGCTATTTCTATTCCGGAAACGACATTACCGCGGTTCTGACCGTCACGCTGCCCATAGCCGCTGCAAGCTTTATTGAGCTCGACGGCAAGCTGTTTTCCAAAAAGGCCGTCATTGCCGTGCTCGCTCCGGCGCTTGCGATAGCCTCGCTGCTGCTGATAGGCTCAAAGACCGCCTTCATAGCCGCTATAGGCACCTGCCTGCTCATCCTCGCCTTTGCCCTTGTAAGGCTTCGCAGGGACGGCAGCGAGCGCATAAAGCGTCTGCTGTGGCTCATACTCGTCGTACTGGTCATTTTCGTGATTTTGGGCTGTCTCGTGGGCTTCGGCAGGCTCTACGGCGATATCTCCGTCTGCTTTGACGCTCCGTCCGCCGTTGCCGAGGACAAGGGACTTGAGGTCGCCGTTCTCAGCGGACGCAGCAGCAAGCTCGTCCAGCAGCTCCACCGCTTCCAGTGGGGCGGTCCGGCCACATGGCTGTTCGGCATTGGCCGCAGCTCGGTCGAGTATATAATAGAAATGGATCTGTTCGAGGTCGTTATCTACTACGGTGTCGTAGGCGCGGCGGCCATGCTCTGGCTCTATGTCTGGGCGGCGGTCGAGTTCATAAAGTCGCTGCTGAAAAAATTTGACCTCATCGGCTTTGCCTTCTTCATTGCCCTCGGCATGACCTTCGGCTATCTCACGCTTGCCGGACACGTTCTGTTTACCGTCACGAGCGGCCAGTACTTTGTGCTTGCCATTGCCTTCAGCCGGCTCTATTTTGCCGACGACGCTGACGGCGCGGACATAAAGCCCAGGCTTCTTGCAAAGCTTCTGAAAGCGTAAATAAGCGCAAAAATCCCCGACCGCCGGTCGGGGATTTTTATATCTATTGTCTATTGATTTATCTTACTTCGTGCCGAAGATACGGTCGCCTGCGTCGCCGAGGCCGGGTACGATGTAGCCGTGCTCGTTGAGGTGATCGTCAAGAGCGGCAACATAGATATCCACATCGGGATGATCCTTCTGCATGCGCTCAACGCCCTCGGGAGCGCCGATGATGCACATGAGCTTTATGTGCTTTACGCCGTCGTCCTTGAGGAACTTGATGGCTGCCGAGGCCGAGCCGCCGGTGGCGAGCATGGGATCGACGACGATAACGTCTCTCTCCTCGATGTCGGGCGGCATCTTGAAGTAGTACTTAACAGGCTCGAGGGTCTTAGGATCGCGGAACAGGCCGATATGACCGACCTTGACGTTGGGCATCATGCTGACCATACCGTCTACCATGCCCAGACCTGCGCGCAGGATGGGAACAACAGCAAGCTTCTTGCCGGCGATACGCTTTACCGTCGCCTTTGCCACGGGAGTTTCTACCTCGACCTCTTCGAGGGGGAGGTCTCTCGTTGCTTCATAGCACATGAGCATTGCTATCTCGGAAACGAGCTCTCTGAATTCCTTGACGGAGGTTCCCTTGTCTCTGAGGATCGACAGCTTGTGCTGGATGAGGGGGTGGTCAAATACGCATACCTTGCTCATTATAATTCTCCTTTGTTTAGTCCGCTCCTGAAAGGAGCCTATTTATATACACCGGCAAGCCGGTTGCTATATACTATTTCATTTTTGCCTGCCGCTCACGCTCGGCCTGGCTCAGACGCAGATACACCGGCAGAAGATCGTCAGCTGTACCCGGTGTCTTGTCCAGAGCCGCCATGCCTACGCCCCATGCGCTCTGGTACAGCAGATTCTGCGGAGCAATGCGGCAGTCGATGCCTGAGCTTTGCATATATTTATATGTAAGCTCCGCCCCGTCGCCGACGAGGAAGGCATTTTTGCCGCGTATCTCCTCTGCAAGCTCCTCGAGGGCTATCGCCCTGTCATCACACAGGCGCTGCGGCCTTCCGCCTTTGATTTCAAACAGCGCGTTATAGACCTGACTGCGCCGTGCATCCATCACGGGGCAGACAAGCCCGCCCGAGGACACGCCGTGCCATGCCATAGCCTCAAGCGTGGAAACGCCGACGCACATCTTATCTGCCGCCCATGCAAGACCCTTGACGGTGGAAACACCGATTCTGATCCCCGTAAAGGAACCCGGTCCGTGAGCAACGGCGATAAGATCAACGCCGGCGATCGTATTTTCTGTATTTTTGAGCATATCGTCAACCATCGGCAGGAGCGTGCGGCTGTGAGTAAGTCCGCTGCACTGACTGTACTGCGCGATGAGCTTTTCATCCTCCATAAGCGCGGCTGACGCGGCTTTTGCGGAGGATTCAAGTGCAAGTATCAGCATTTTGCATTCCCCTCCTCAATGGTGATCTTTCTTTCGTTATCGCTGAGCTTTTCTATGCGCAGGACGATCTCGTCGCCGAAGAACGCATCCTCGACCTTTTCGCTCCACTCCACGGCGCACACCGCGCCGCGGCGGAGATAATCCTCCCAGCCGATATCAAACAGCTCGTCCGCGCTCTCAAGCCTGTACATATCAAAATGGATGAGCTCGCGCTCGCCGATATATTCGTTGACAATGGTAAAGGTCGGGCTGGACACGCGGCAGGAGAGCCCCATTCCCCTCGCCATTCCGCGCACGAAGGCGGTTTTGCCCGCGCCGAGGTCGCCGTACATGGCGATGACCGTACCGTCGGGGAGATCCTTTGCAAAGCGCTCGCCGATGCTCTCTGTCTCTGCCTCGCTGCGGCTTATATACGTCTGCACTGATCTCACCTCATTTTTAAACTTTTTCTGAATTTGAATTATACCACAAGATACCTCATTGCGTAAAGGGCAATATTATGCTAAAATGTAGCCTGTCCGATTGCGATAATTTGTGAAATCGAGCATTTTTGAAGGGCGGCGGCGGCAATTAAAATAGATTCACGAAAAATTAAAGACTTTTTCAGGCGAGCGGATATTTTCCTTCTTGCCGTATGCACCGTGTGCACGGTCTTTGGAATAATCATGATATACAGCATGACGCAGTCCTACGGCTGGACGAAATATGTTTTCGTTCAGACCTTTTCGATGTTCATCGGCATCGCTGCCTTTGTCGTGTTCACGGTCATAGACCCCGACCTTATTGCGGACAAATGGGTGTATCTTACGATATTCAACGTGCTGTTTATCGTCGGTCTCGTCTTCTTCGGCACGGAGGTCAACGGCTCCCGCGCATGGTACCGCTTTGCAGGTATCGGCGTTCAGCCCTCGGAGATCGTCAAGGTCATATTCATCGTCCTGATAGCGCGGCAGATGGCGACCTACAGGGAGCAGCGAACGCTCAACCAGTTTTCCTCCATCATAAAGCTCGGCCTGCACTGGGCGCTGTATTTCGGCCTTATCGTCGTTATCCCGAACGACCTCGGCAGTGCGCTGATATTCATGGCCATATTCGTCGTCATGCTCATATGCGCGGGCATCGCGTGGTACTGGATGGCGGCAGCTGCTGCGGCTGTTGCGGCGATGGTTCCCCTGTTCTGGAACTTCCTGCTCAAGGACTATCAGAAGCAGCGCATCCTCGCGCCGTATATCCCCGATGTCGTTGATCCCACCGGTCAGGGCATAACATGGCAGACCAATCACTGCAAGAACGCGCTGGCCTCGGGCCGCTGGACGGGCGTGGGCTTCGGTCAGGGCAGCTTCTCGCAGAGCAGCTACAACGCACGTCACACCGACTGCGTCTTTGCCTCCATCGGCGAGGAGCTCGGCATGGTGGCCTGCCTTGCGATCATTATACTTCTTACAATAATAATCATTCGCTGCTGCGTCATAGGTCTGCGCTCAGGCAGCCCCTTCGGTATGCTCATATGCTTCGGCGTTGCGGCATCGCTGGCGTTTCAGGCCTTCGTCAACATCGGCATGTGCATCGGCATAACTCCCGTCGTCGGCATAACGCTGCCGTTTTTCAGCTACGGCGGCTCGTCTATCGTTGCGATGTACGCCTGCATCGGCCTTGTCTCGGGCGTAAAATACCGACCAAAGCCGCGGCAGAACTTCCTGCAATATTAACAATACAGCTCCCGTCTCGCAGGACGGGAGCTTTTTTCATGCCAGACCAATGAATTTCATGGCCTTGAAGCTTTGAACGACCATATTTTTAAGCTCCTCCTCGCTCTCGCGCTTGCCGTGCTCGATCCACGTCACCATGATGCCCATCATGGCAGAGGAGATGATCGAAACGAGGTAGTCAAACAGCGCGGCATCGCCGAAGCCCGTCAGAGAGGCGCGCAGGCTGTCCGAGCAGCGGCGCAGGCTGGAATACAGCATATCGCTGCGGCCAATGCTGACGACGGTCTCGACCATGTCAGCGTGCCGGAACCATGTGCGGAACACCGCCTCGCTTATATTGGCATAGCCCGCCGTGAACGCCTCCTCAAACACCCTGTCGCACATAAGGGCGAGCACATCCTCGATGCGGTCAAAGTTGCGGTAAAAGGTCGAACGGCTCACGCCTGAAACGCGCTGTATATCCGATATCGTTATGCTCTCAAAGCTTTTTTCCTTCAGACACTGCCTGAGCCCTGCGCAGATGAGCTCCACAGAGGCGCGGGCGCGTTTATCCTGCTTTATGTGATACATTATTTTCTCCTTTGTATTATTTTGTTGCGGTACTATTGTATCACAAATACTTTTGTGTTACAATCGCAGCATGAAGATAAATTAACAAAGGAGTAGATACCATGAGCAAAAACGTTATATTCTGCTATTCCGGCAGCGGTAACTGTCTGGATATGGCAAAGAACATTGCAAAGGGTCTGGGCGACACGGACATCATCATGATGCGCAAGGCTCCTGTCAAAACAGACGTGACGGATGCTGAGCGCGTAGGCTTCATCGTCCCCTGCTACGGCGGCGGTCTGCCCGGCGACGTTGAGAGCTTCCTTCCAAGCATCAAAATTTCCCCGAGCGCGTACACCTTCGCCGTCGGCCAGTACGCCGGCTATCTCGGCTGCGGCCTGCACAAGATAAACGAGCGCTTTCACCTCGACCTCTGGACGGGTCTTTCCCACCAGTGCTCGGCCATATGGCTGTTCCCGCACCAGCTCATGATGCCGCCCGTAACTCCGGCAATGGCGCAGAAGCGCAGCGAGCGCAAGGCCGAAAAGCTCGTAAACTCCATTCTCTGCAACGAAAAAAGCAAAAAGGAGCCGCCGAAGAAGGGACTCAACGCGCTTGAGAGCAAGGTCTGGCCTAAGCTTGCAGAGCAAAAGGCCAAGAAGTTTGCCGTCACCGACGCATGCATAGGCTGCCATCAGTGTGAAAAGCTCTGCCCCAAGGGAAATATCCGCTTTGTTGACGGAAAGCCCGTGTTCGGCACAGACTGCATCCAGTGCCTGAGCTGCCTGCAATACTGCCCGAAGGAAGCCATCACGCTGACCAAGAAGACCGTAAAGCGCGAGCACTACCACAATCCGAATGTCTCTGCCGCCGAGCTTATGGAGAGCATCATTCATATTGATTGAAATTTCTCCGGAGGCGTGTTATAATGACCGCATCCAAATTTTAAATACTTCGGAGAATGAGATATGGTAACTTTCAAGCTTAAAGAAGAAAACGAGCAGCAGCTCGTCTACTGGTACTTCCCCCACGGCAAGGAGGAAAACGGCCACGGCACGATAGTCATCGACCGTGTGCTCGGCAAGCTCGACGTAACGGAGCTTGCTCCCGATGACAGGCTCGTGCGCCACACGGTGGAAAATCAGAACCGCTGGCGCAAGGCCGTCAACCAGATGCGCAACATCGAGCAGATACCCGAGCTTACCGACGAGGAATGGCCGGAGGCTACCGAGGACAAGATAAGCACCGTCTTTGCCGACCACGCCATACAGAAGATCATCGAGGCATACAACAACGGCGAAGTCCTCGAGGAAGGTGTAGAGACCTGGAACATTTAATAGCTGCCGATAAAGCCGACGCAGCTGCCGGTTTTGAACGGCTAAAATGCTCACATGCTGCCCTTCTAAGACAGATCATGCACATAAAAGCACCGCAGGAGCGGTGCTTTTAATATTTTTCTTAATTGTTTTTAAATAAACAAAATCGCCTGTATCCATTGAAAAATCTACTTTTTTGGGCAGCAAAATTCGACCGTTTACGGTTTCTTTATACAGAAAGCGACAATTTCGTGTTGACACAAGTCTGATGTATATGCTAACATATGCGTGGAAATAGTCTTAAGAAATTTATTAGGAAGGAAGTAAAGCAAAATGTACGAAAGCATTAAGAAGTTTTTCCTGAGTGTCGAAGGCGGTCTCGACGACGCTTTTGATTTCGTCGAGAAGTATCTCGATTTTCTCACCAAGTTTTAATTAGTTTCAAACCGTTTTAATTTTAGGAAGGAGAAAACAAATGAAGCTTTCTGGTATTTTCAGAGCACTTGAGAAGATGCACATCGATAACGGCTGGGATGCGGCTGTTGGCGAGACCTTCGGCGAGATTGCAAAGTGGCTTGAGGATAACAACTTCTAATCTGATCAGCATCACTTACCCCCGCACCTTACGGTGCGGGGTTTTTTTACGCTGAAAAAGCAGAGCCGGACGGCTCTGCTTTTTGCTCTTATTTTGCGTACTCTACGGCCTTTGTCTCGCGCAGGACGTGGACCTTGATCTGACCGGGATAGGTCAGCTCCTCCTCGATCTTCTTTGCGATATCGCGGGCAAGGAGCACCATCTGATCCTCGGAAACATCCTCGGGCTTGACCATTACGCGGATCTCGCGTCCGGCCTGAATAGCATAGCTGCCGGCGATGCCGGGGAAGCTCTTGGATATCTCCTCGAGCTTTTCGAGGCGCTTGACATAGTTCTCGATATTCTCGCGGCGTGCGCCGGGGCGGGATGCGCTGATCGCGTCGGCGGCCTGAACGAGGCAGGCAACGACCGTGTGCGGCTCAACATCGCCGTGGTGCGCTTCGATAGCGTGGATGACCGCTTCGCTCTCCTTGTACTTACGGCAGATATCAACGCCGATGGAGACATGGCTGCCCTCGACCTCGTGGTCGATGGACTTGCCGATATCGTGCAGGAGGCCGGCGCGCTTTGCGATGTTTACCTCAACGCCGAGCTCCGCTGCAAGCAGACCGGCAATGTGCGACACCTCGATGGAGTGCTGCAGAACGTTCTGACCATAGCTCGTGCGGTACTTCATGCGTCCGAGCAGCTTCACAAGCTCGGAGTTAAGGCCGTGGATGTTCGTTTCAAACACGGCGCGCTCGCCCTCAGCCTTTATCGTTGCGTTAACTTCCTTCTGCGCCTTGGCGACCATTTCCTCGATGCGCGCCGGATGGATGCGTCCGTCGGCAATGAGCTTTTCAAGAGCAAGACGCGCCACCTCGCGGCGAACGGGGTCAAAGCTCGACACGGTTATCGCTTCCGGCGTATCGTCGATGATGAGATCGCAGCCTGTAAGCGTTTCTATGCTGCGGATGTTGCGGCCCTCGCGGCCTATGATGCGTCCCTTCATCTCGTCGTTGGGGAGTGGTACGACGGATACGGTGACTTCGCTGGCATGGTCTGCCGCGCAGCGCTGGATGGCGGTCACGATGATCTCGCGTGCGCGGGCATCGGCCTCCTCCTTGTACTGAGCCTCGACCTCCTTGACCTTGACGGCCATTTCGTGCGTGACCTCGTCCTTGAGGGCGTTGATGAGGTATGCCTTTGCCTCATCGACCGTGTAGCCGGACACCTTTTCGAGCATTTCGAGCTGGCTCTTCTTTATAAGGGCTATCTCCTGCTGCTGCGCCTCTACATCGGATATCTTGCGGGCAAGAGTCTCGTTCTTGCGCTCAAGGGAATCGGTCTTGCGGTCAAGGTTTTCTTCCTTCTGCTGAAGTCTTCTTTCCTGCTTCTGCAGGTCGGCACGGCGTGCCTTTTCTTCGCGCTCGAACTCCGAGCGGTTTTTGTGTATTTCTTCCTTTGCCTCGACGAGAGCCTCACGTTTTTTGCTCTCGGCGCTCTTTATGGCATCATTAATTATTCTTTTTGCTTCATCTTCTGCACTGGATATCTCACGCTCGGCGACTTTTTTTCGGTAAGTCATGCCGGAAACAAATCCTATAACACAAAAAGCAACAATAAGAATTATTGCTAACCATAATGGAATAGTCATAGAAAGTAAACACACCTCCATTCTTCAAGAATTTTGCGGTGGTTTAAAAATTTAGCTGTAAGACGCGGCATCAAGCGCCACACGTCCGTAAAATTGTATCTAATATTTTGTAAAGAAGCCTCCCCGGGCATCTTCCTCAGCCGCACCCGATTTTCATCCCCAAATGGGTGCAGATGTCTAAAATATTATCCGATTTATTTTATCCCCAAAAGTCAATTAAGTCAAGCGCTTGCTTAAATATATGTGAATTTTTTAAAACAAAGCCGCTGCGCGGTGGACAAGCGGCAAACAATTTAATATAATTAATTAATATGATTTGTTTACATGGAGGCTCATCGTGCAGCTTACATACGTTTTTCCGATACTGATACTGCTTTTCATAGGGCTGTTTTTCTTTGGCTGCCCCTCCCCTGCCTCGGCGGTGCTCGAGGATAGGCCGAAAAGCGCCTTCCGGCGGGCTGATGCCCTCGCTCTCGGCATTATTGCGCTCGTATACGCCGCCGTCGCGTTCACAGGTCTGGGAGATACCGACGCGCCGCAGTCGTTTCATAAATTTCAAAGCGGCGAGAGCGCTGTCATAGACCTCGGACAGGTTCGGGATATAGACAGCATAACGGTCTACTCGGGGCTGAACACCGGAAGCTATCGCATCGAGGCCTCCGACGACGGCGAGAGCTGGTTTGAGCTGTGCTCGTTTGAGCAGAACTATGTGGCGCTGTTTAAATGGAACGAGGTGGAGCTTGACGCGCTCAGCACCGGCGCTGCGCGGTATCTGCGCTTTACGGCTGCCGGTGATGTCTGGCTCGGCGAGCTGGCGATACGCTGCGGCGGCGAGCTTGCCGGCAGCAGCTGCGATGCCCCCGAGCTTTTTGACGAGCAGGATGTCGTGCCGGAGTATCAGCACTACACCAACAGCACATATTTTGATGAGATATACCATGCACGCACGGCGCTTGAAAATCTCGAGGGCATTTACCCCTACGAGATATCGCACCCGCCGCTGGGGAAGCTCATCATCTCGATAGGCATAGCGCTTTTCGGCATGACTCCCTTCGGCTGGCGCTTTTCGGGAACGCTTATCGGCGTTCTCATGCTGCCGGTCATGTATGCTCTTTTAAAGCGCATGTTCTCGTCTGTGCGCGTGTGCGCCTGCGCCACCGCGATATTCGCCTTTGACTTCATGCACTTTACGCAGACGAGGATAGCGACGATAGACAGCTACTCGGTGTTCTTCATCCTGCTCATGTATCTGTTCATGTACATGTACATAACAGACGGAAAGCAGCGCGATCTTGCGCTGTCGGGGCTGTTCTTCGGCATAGGCGCTGCCTGCAAATGGACCTGCTTCTACGCCGGCGCGGGGCTTGCGCTGATATGGCTCATACACTGGATACGCAATTTTGAGCTGAAGGCTTTTCTTAAAAACTGCGCGTTCTGCGTCGTTTTCTTCGTCATCGTTCCGGCAATGATATATTACATGAGCTACTACCCCTACGGCAGGGCGCTCGGGCTCGACGGCGTCGGCATGTATTTCAGCTCCGACTATGCAAAGCTCGTCCTTGACAATCAGGAGTTCATGTTCAGCTACCACTCCGGCGTTCACTCCGAGCATCCGTATTCCTCGCGCTGGTTGCAGTGGGTGATAGACGAGCGGCCTATCCTGTACTATCTCAAGTATTTTGACGACGGCACACGCTCATCTTTCGGAGCGTTTTTAAATCCCGTGCTGTGCTGGGCGGGGCTCATAGCCATGGCGCTGTGCGCGGTCTTTGCCGTCAAGCGGCGCGACAAGCTCGCGCAGTTTATAGTCATCGGCTATCTTGCGCAGCTTCTGCCATGGGTGTTCATAACGCGCACTACCTTTGAGTACCACTACTTTCCCTCCTCGGTGTTCCTCGTGCTCGCGATCGCACGCATATTCAGCCTCATGGAGGACAACACGAAGGGCTGGAAATTTAACGTCTACGGTCTGACGGGGCTCAGCTGTGCGCTGTTTATCGCCTTCTACCCCGTGCTGTCGGGCGTGAGCGTGAACACTCAGCTTGCGACAAGTCTGCTCAAATGGCTGCCGAGCTGGCCGTTTTGAGAATTTTTCTTGTAATTATGGCGTTTTGGTGCGATAATGAAATGTAATAATTTTTTGGAGGATCAAATATATGATCGCAATAGGTTCTGATCACGGCGGCTGGGCGCTCAAGCAGGAGGTCATGAAGCACCTCGACGCACGCGGCCTTGAATACAAAGACTACGGCACTTACTCCGAGGACAGCTGCGACTATCCCGTTTACGGCAAGGCCGTCGCTCACGCGGTCGCGGACGGCGAGTGCGAAAAGGGCATAATAATCTGCGGAACGGGCATCGGCATATCCATCACCGCGAACAAGATAAAGGGCATTCGTGCCGCCCTGTGCAGCGACTGCTTCTCGGCTGAAATGACAAGACTGCACAACGACGCGAATATTCTGGCCTTCGGTGCGCGTGTTGTCGGCCCCGGCCTTGCGCTGAAGATCGTCGATACCTTCCTTGACACCCCCTTCTCCGGTGATGAGAGACATATCCGCCGAATAAAGCAGATCGAGGACTGATCAAATTGGCAAACAACTCTGAGTTTTACCGCGGAAAACGAAAAAAGACCGCTCCGGCGCTGATAGCCACGATAATCATTCTGGCCGTCATCGCCTTTGTGGTCATGCTTTTCTACGGGCTGCAAAAGTATATAGTGGTCACAAACTCCGGCCTGCACCTTGAGATACCGTTTCTTGAGGACGGCAGCGGGCAGACCGAGCAGACAGACGACGGTCAGATCGTCGTTCAGAGCTTTGAGCCCGTGGAGGCACAGCTTGAGATCGGTCAGGCCGATTACTCAAACGTCAAGGCTACGGCGGGCGAGGAGCTGAGCGCCGTAAAGCTCGTGTACGTTCCCGCCTCATCGGTGACGGCCTCGGGCGTTGCCTCGTATCTGAGCAAGTCGCCGGACGCTACCGGCGTTCTGCTCGATGTAAAGACCGTCACGGGCATGCTCGTGTGGGAGTCGCAGGCAGACATTGCCAAGGGCTACGGCACGACGGGCACGGTCGATCTGGCCTCCATCGTGTCCTCGCTCAAGGAGCAGGGCAAGTATGTTGCCGTGCGCATGTGCTGCTTTGTGGATAACACCCTTGCCTCGCGCTACACTCAGCTTGCGCTCAAGACCACCGACGGGCAGGCATATTCAGACTCAAACGGCGCATGGCTCGACCCGACGAACGCGACGGTCAAGAGCTATATAAGCTCCCTGTGCAGCGAGCTGTCGAAGATGGGCGTTGACGAGATCGTGCTGCTGGGCATGCGTCTGCCGGAGGTCAGCGGCGTTGAGTTTTCCTACTCCTCGTCCTCGGCGGTAAAGCCCACTCCGCTCACGGCAGTGTCGGGCTTCGGCATAAGTGTCACACGCGCAATGCGAAGTGCATCGGCCAGGATGAGCGTACAGCTGACAAGCTCTGCTGCAATGAAGTCCGGCGGCGACACCACGACCGGCCAGAGTGCGGAGATATTGTTCAAGGTCTTTGACAGGGTCTATTACACCTCCGAGAGCTCGGCGGCGGCAGACCTTGTGAGCAGCTGCTCGGAGCTTATCGAGCTGGGCGATGTAAAAATGCGTGTTGTCCCCATATGCTCGACGGCTCCATCCACCGAGTGCTGGGTGCTTATGGAGTGATAAAAATGTTAAAAATCCGCAGTTCATTGTGCGAACTGCGGATTTTCTTTTATGCTCCAGCGTAAAAAAGTCTGTGACTTTTTTACGCTGAAAATACGCCACATTTTTTGTGAAGCTCAAGCTTCGCAAAAAATCTCGCTACGCTCGTCAAAAAGTCCTTCGGACATTTTCGATGGCTATAATCCAACTCGAGGCGGGTCTTGCCCCCTCGAACTCCCCCGCTGCGCGGATATATCTCCGCAGCAGCACAGGTTTCTATGCTCTTTTATGCCGCAATGCCGGAGCCTTGTCCATGTGGAAGGCAGCAAAGCTGCAGCGCCTGTCGAGCCAGTCGCCCATAAGTCCGACGGCCTTGCCCATGGTAAACGCCGCAAGTATCGTTCCGAGGCCGAGCCCGTCCAGATGCCCGAGAAAGGCAAGCGTCATAACTCCGGTAACTGCAAGGCAGCTCACATCGAAGAATATCTTCACTCTGGAATAGGCCGTACCCGTGATGTGCGACACCTCACGCGGGAAAAGGTCGGTCGGTATGATCGGCAGGTGGCAGCGGTTTGACAGGGCAATGCCGAAGCTTATAAGCAGGTAGCTCACTATGAAATAGAAAACGCGCCACGCGAGGCCGTCGGGCAGCACATTGACCCACATTTCATGCACATCGAGCATTTCGCCAAAGGCAAAGCCGACCACAAAGCTGAACAGATACTCCGGCACGAAGCGGCGGCGCAGAAGCATCAGGCTCAGGATCAGAAGCCCCTGAAAGATATATGTCCACGTTCCGAGCGTAAGTGCGGGCAGCACCTCGGAAAAAGCAAAGGGCACGCTCGATATCGCCGATATGCCCGAGCCGGAATACAGCATGAGGACAACGCCGAAGCTGTTTATTATAACAGCCAGCACAAGCGCCGCCTCGCCCCTGAGAACCGTCTTTTCGCCCTCGTCTGTCATTTCATTCATTGTAATTCCCTCCTTGAGAAGCTTCCGCCGCAGCGGCTCTTCACAAAGAATGCAGTTTAACAGCATCGCTGCACATTAGCAAATAAATAATCTGTTGAAAAATATAGATTAAGTCTATACTTTGTGCTATACTGATGCGCAAGGAGATGTCAGTATGAATTTATTTTATCTTCGATACTTTGTCACGCTGGCAAGGGTACAGCAATATACGAAGGCAGCCGAGCAGCTGTGCATTGCGCAGCCGAGTCTGAGCCATGCGATATCGCAGCTCGAAAAGGAGCTTGGACTTCCGCTGTTTGAAAAAAGCGGCAGAAAAACTACGCTGACGCGCTTCGGCGAGGAGTTTCTGGTCTGCGCCGAGCACACTCTTGCCACGCTCGACTCCGGCGTTGAGTCGCTAAGGCGCAGCGCACGCGGCGACGGGCTGATACGCTTGGGTTTTCTGCGGCCTCTCGGCGTGGAATTTATTCCGAGGCTCGCAGCGGAATTTATGCAAAAGCGGCCCGATGCAAACGTTCAGTTCAGCTTCCACACGGGTGTCAGTCAAAGCCTGCTCGACGGGCTTGCCGCACGGAAATTTGACCTCGTATTCTGCTCCGAGCCTTCGCCGAAGCTCGGCTTGACTGCCGTTCCCGTTCAGAGGCAGGAGCTCGTTCTGATCGTGCCGAAGGATCACCCGCTCGCATCGGGACACAGCGTGGAGCTTGCTCAGACCGCGCCGTATCCGCAGATATTCTTCGAAAGACGCTCCGGCATACGCTCCGTTGTGGAGCAGATGTTCCTTGATGCCGGCATTGAGCCGCACATAGCCTATGAGACCGAGGAGGATCAGGTCATCGCCGGTCTGGTCGCCAAGGGCTTCGGGATCGCCGTCGTACCGTACATGGATCTGCTGCTGAAGCTCGACGTGCGGATATTGCAGATAAACTCTCCGGCTTACGAGCGAAATCTGTTCATGGTCAGCGACGACAGCGTCTTTATGCCGCCGTGCGCCGCGAGCTTCCGGCAGTTTGTGATAGACAGCAAGAC
>CAVDFD010000008.1:0-24629 GCA_963608145.1 Bacteroidaceae bacterium
CAAGGTTTTCAGAGGCGCTGCTGCGTTGTGCCGATACGGTTTTTGCGGTGTCCCGACCGGCAGCTGCGGAGGAAACCGATACAACGGGACGGACAAGACTTTCGCCGCACCTGCGGGAGGCGAGACGCTGTAGTTTATCCCATTGCTTCGATACCGTGCTACCGCAATTTCCGTACAGGTCGCAGCCCTAATGCGCCACTGAAAAAACGCGAAACGCTGTAGTTTATGCCAATGTCTCCGGTCGGGATACCGCAATAAAAGTATCCGTAGGTGCGTCAGTGCGCCTCTAAAAATGCGCCTCTAAAAAACCTTGGAGGAGATCGAGGTCTATCCCGCCGCTCGGACTCAGGACGGTGTAAGCGCTGCCGGAGTGGACGATGGTGCGGCTGTCAATGACGGTGAGCTTTTCCGTGCAGCTGCCGTCGGCGGCGAACCATTTAAGCGCATATGACCAGCTGCCGGAATCAAGCTTGCCGGAGCGCGCAAATTCGAGGGAATTTATGTTGTCGCTTATGCGCCTTATGCTCCCCGCATCGTTCAGCTCGACGGTCCTGCCCGTGACTCCGGATATGAGCTCAAGCCTGCTCGCTTTGCCGACGTTCAGCCTCATGGTATCCGAAGAGCATCCGGCAATCGACAGGATAAGCGCAAGCGCAAGGACGAGCGCTGTGGTTTTTCTCATATCTGACACCTCCGTACAGTTTCAGATATCCGTAAGACGGAGAAAAAAGCCAAAGGTTCCGAGCTTGCATCAGATTATTTGCAGCGTCAGCTCAATAAAAAACCTCCCACAGGCACAGCCCCTGTGCGGGAGCCGTAGGCCCTGCGTTTTCGCGCTGCTTCGACGTGAGCGCATGCTCCACATCCGCTGCCGTCATTCTGTGTGCGCCGACCTCGAGCAGCGTTCCGACGATGATGCGCACCATGTTGTACAGAAATCCGTCGCCAGAGACGGTGAAGCGCAGCTCCTCGCCGAGGCGAACGATATCGATTGCGTCTATCCGCCGCACGGCGGATTTTTTCATACGCTTATTTGACTGGAAGGCGGTAAAATCATGCTCGCCGAGCAGGATCTCCGCCGCCCTGCGCATTGCGTCCGCGTCCAGCTCATCCTCGACGCGGTACATATATCTGCGCTCGAACACATCCTGAACAGCGCTGTTGCGCACTCGGTAAACATAGGTCTTGCCGGTGCAGCTGAGGCGGGCGTGAAACCTCGGATCGGCAGGAGAGAGTCCGTCTGCGGCGATATCCTCCGGCAGCGCGTCCCGCAGACGCGACAGTATCTCCTGTGTGGTGAGAGAGGTGTCTGCGCGGAACGACGCGACCTGCATTTTTGCATGCGCACCGGCATCCGTTCTGCCTGAGGCGCTGACCTCGACCGGCTGCGCGAGAATGCGCGAAAGCGCGGCCTCGACCTTGGCCTGTATCGTGTTTTCCGTATTGCCCTGACGCTGCCAGCCGCGGTAGCGTGTGCCGTCGTAGCTCAGGGTGAGCCTGTAATTATTCATATCTCAGCTTGAATTTTTTCAGCATATAGGCGGGGAAGTAGGACTGCTTTGCCTGCCGCAGTCCCTCGTCGCCGACATCGTCCTCGCGGTTTATGTATCGTATTCCGCACTGCTCCAGCTCTGTTTTTGCAAACAGGCAGTTTATCATCTGAAACGCGCCCTTGTACTCGCGCTTGGCCTTTTCGATGTGTACGATCAGCGTATCGCCGAGCACCTCGCCGATGCAGAAGGCTGCGATATCGCCGCCGCAGTGCAGCGCGTAGCCCGTGCAGCCGTAGGCGGCAAAGTCGCGCAGTACCTCGCGTGTGTGGTCGTTCTCGTACATCGCAAGCTCGCTCAGCCCCGCGTCCGACCAGTCGTGCGCACAGCACTCGGCGATAAGATGGGCGTTTTCAGCCGTTATCGGCTCAAGGCGGCAGTCGGGGCAGAGCTTCTCGAACTGATGGATGAGATTGCGCTTTTTGCTGTATTTCTTGCCGGCAAGATATGCAAGATCCTCGGCCTTGTACATGTAGTCTGCAAGGTTCGGCTCTTCCTCGGCTGTGAAGACAAAGGCCTGACGCAGCTCGCTTACGGCCTCCTCGGGGACGAGGCTCATCGTGAGCTGCCCGCCGACCGCCTCGCGCAGCGCCTCGACGCGGCTGCACAGGCTGCCCTCGCCCAGCGGCAGCAGATAGTCGTATTCGCCGCCGTGCCGCGCCCGCTCGCGCATGAACAGAACGCCGCCGGATATGCAGTATTCATATCCGAATCTGTCCGCCCACATGAATATGCCCAGCACCGAGTAATCACAGGAGCGGTACTGGCCGAGCAGGTAGGGCCGCAGCACGGCGACATCGGACAGCGTTATTTTTTTGAAATCCACGGGGGATACCTCTTTTCATAAGCTGCCGTCATTATAACAAACAGGCGGAGAAATAACAAGCGCCTGTGCCACAGAGCGCAAAAACTCATAAAAAGACAGTAAAAGCCATGACGAAGGTCTTTTTTTATTCATAATTATGTGTTAAAATCTATTCGTGAAATTATCTTTACATACGAAAGGCAAATAATATGGGTTTCTTCAGTAAAATTTTCGGCAGCCATACCGATCATGAGCTTAAAAAAATATACCCCATCGTCGATAAGATAGAGGCGCTCGAGCCGCAGATGCAGGCTCTTTCCGATGCGGAGCTGCGCGCCAAGACAGCCGAGTTCCAGAACCGCTACGATAACGGCGAGGATCTCGATTCCATGCTGCCCGAGGCTTTTGCCGCGGTGCGTGAGGCCGCATGGCGTGTACTCGGCATGAAGCCGTTCCGCGTTCAGCTCATAGGCGGCATCGTCCTGCATCAGGGACGTATCGCCGAGATGAAGACCGGCGAAGGCAAGACCCTCGTCGCGGTCATGCCCGCATACCTCAACGCCATAGCCGGCGACGGAGTTCATATCGTCACCGTCAACGACTACCTCGCCCGACGCGACAGCGAGTGGATGGGCAAGGTACACAGATTCATGGGTCTTGATGTCGGCCTTATAGTTCACGGTCTGGACAACGAGCAGCGAAAGGCAGCCTACGCCGCCGATATCACCTACGGCACGAACAACGAGATGGGCTTTGACTATCTGCGTGACAACATGGCGATCTATAAGGAAAGCCGCGTGCAGCGCGGCCATGCCTTTGCCATCGTTGACGAGGTGGACTCGATCCTCATCGACGAGGCGAGAACGCCGCTCATCATCTCCGGCCAGGGCGACGAGAGCACCGACCTTTACCGTCAGGCAAACGACTTCGTCGCGGGTCTGAGAAAAAAGGTCTACGCCTCCACCGACTCCAAGGAGGAGGAGGACGAGAACCTCGACGCAGACTACATCGTAGACGAAAAGGCGCGTACCGCGACGCTCACGGCCCGCGGCATTGCCAAGGCAGAGCGTGCATTTAATCTCGAAAACTACGCCGATATCGAAAACTCGACCCTCACCCACCACATAAATCAGGCGCTGCGTGCCCACGGCATCATGAAGCGTGATATAGACTACGTCGTGAAGGACGGCGAGGTGCTCATTGTCGATGAGTTCACAGGCCGTATCATGCTTGGCCGCCGCTACAGCGAGGGTCTGCATCAGGCGATAGAGGCCAAGGAGCACGTCGATGTCCAGCGCGAGAACAAGACCCTTGCGACTATTACCTTCCAGAACTATTTCAGACTTTACGACAAGCTCTCCGGCATGACAGGTACAGCCGTCACGGAGGAAGAGGAGTTTGCGTCTATCTACAAGCTCGATATCGTCGAGATCCCGACCAACAAGCCCGTTGCGCGAATCGACCAGCCCGACGTTGTTTACAAGACCGAGGCCGGCAAGGACAGAGCCATTATCGAGCAGATAATCGCCTGCCACGAAAAGGGTCAGCCCGTTCTGGTCGGTACGATATCCATTGAAAAGAGCGAGTACCTCTCCAAGCTTTTGAAGGCACGCGGCATCAAGCACAACGTTCTCAACGCAAAGCACCACGAAAAGGAGGCCGAGATCGTTGCACAGGCCGGTAAGCTCGGCGCAGTCACCATTGCGACGAACATGGCAGGCCGCGGTACCGATATCATGCTCGGCGGCAACGCGGAGTACCTTGCAAAGAACGATCTGCGCAAGGCCGGCTTTACCGAGGAGGTCATAGCCGACGCGACAGGCTATGCCGACACCGACGACGGGGACATACTCAAGGCCCGTGCGCTGTACGCCGAAAAGCTCAAGGAGCACAAGGCCGTCTGCGACGAGGAGGCCGAGAAGGTCAAGGCCGTCGGCGGCCTGTTCATCCTCGGCACGGAGCGCCACGAGTCACGCCGTATAGATAACCAGCTGCGCGGACGTGCAGGCCGTCAGGGAGACCCCGGAGAGAGCCGCTTTTACATTGCGCTGACCGACGATGTCATGCGCCTGTTCGGCTCCGAGCGCATGAGCAATATGATGGAGTCACTCGGCGTTGACGAGGATACGCCGCTTGACCACAAGATGCTCTCCAACGCCATCGAGCAGGCTCAGAAGACCGTCGAGAGCCGCAACTTCCAGACCCGTAAGAGCGTTCTGGAATACGACGACGTTATGAACCAGCAGCGCAACATCATCTATGACGAGCGCCGCAAGGTGCTCGACGGCGAGGATCTGCGCGAGCACATAAATAAGATGATATACGACTTCATCGCAGGCAGCGTGAACGATGCTCTGCACGGCGGCGCGGCGGAAAACGCCGAGCATCTTGCCGAGGTCACGGCTCCCTTTGAAAAGCTCTTCCTGCCCAAGGGCGCGATAAAAACGGAGGACTTCAAGGGTGCTGCCAAGGCGCAGGATATCATCGAGCGCGTGTACGATATCGCACAGCAGGTCTACGATAAGCGCGAGGAAGAGTTCGGCCTTGCGCCCGACGGTCAGCCCGTCATGCGCGAGATCGAGCGCGTTGTCATGCTGCGCGTCGTTGACGAATACTGGATGGATCATATCGACGCGATGGCAGAGCTCAAGCGCGGCATCGGTCTGCGCGGCTATGGCAACGTCAAGCCCATCGATGCATACAAGCGCGAGGGCTACGACATGTTCGAGGCGATGATAAACGGCATCCGCGAGGAGACCGTAAGAAGAATTTACACCATCCGCGTCCGCAAGGAGCAGACGCTTGAGCGCAAGGCCGTCGCAAAGAACATGGCGGCAAACGTCGGCGGCGAGGTGCAGAAGAAAAAGCCGATAAAGAAAGCGCCGAAGCCGGGGCGCAACGATCCCTGCCCCTGCGGCAAGATGAAGGCCGACGGCTCGCGCCGGCTCAAATACAAGGAATGCTGCGGCAGAAACGATTGAGGAAGCATAATGGCATTTACTGAAAACAAGCAGCACGGCTGCGTATACATGGTATCGGACAAAATAAGCGCAAGGCACATGTTCACAACGCGCATCGGAGGAGTGAGCAGGGGCGTTTTCGCCTCGTGGAACCTCGGCATGAACCGCGGCGACGACGATGCCGCCCTTTGCGAAAACTACCGCCTTGCCGGAGAGATACTCGGCTGCGGCAGGGACGACTTCGTCGTCACAAAGCAGGTGCACGGACGCATCGTCTATCTTGCAACGGAGTCCGACCGCTGTGCCGTGGGCTCGGATAAGCGCATAGAGTGCGACGGCTTTGTCACGAACGTAAAGGGGCTGCCGCTTATGATCTATATCGCCGACTGCGTGCCGGTGCTCCTGCACGAGCCCGAGGCGGGAGTTATCGCGGCGGTGCACTGCGGCTGGAAAAGCAGCGTGCAGGATATCCTCGGCGCGGCTGTGGAAAAAATGTGCGCGCTCGGCGCAAGGCCGGAGAACATCCGTGCGGCGATAGGCGCGAGCATCGGCAAATGCTGCTTTGAGTGCGACGACGATGTGCCCGCGGCGGTCGATAGCTATCTCGGCGGCGATACCGACGGACTTTTCGAGAAAAAGCCCAACGGCAAGACGCATGTCGATCTTCGCGGCGCGAACGCACGCAGGCTCATGCAGCTCGGCCTGAGACGGGAGAATATCGACGTGTCGGACGAGTGCACCATGTGCCTTCCGCAGAAATACTGGTCGCACCGCGCAACGGACGGCGTGCGCGGCAGCATGGCGGCGGCAATAATGCTTTGAGGTGAGCCGATGGCAAGGATAAACAGAACCATCGCGCTCGTGCTTGCGCTGCTGATGAGCCTGTCGCTCGCAGCCTGCGGCACGGCTGACGATGATAATGACGACTATGTAAAGGGACAGAGCGCCGGCGTTGACAAAACGGCGCAGACCGCCGCGGCTGACGATGTTTTCACGCTCAACTGCAATAAAAGCTACAGCATGAATCCGCTCATTGCGACGAACACGAACAATCAGCTCGTGTGCAGCCTCGTGTATGAAAATATCGTCGAGGTGGACAACAGCTTTGAGGTGCAGCCGAACGTGGTCAGCGAGTGGTCCTCCGAGGACGGCTCGAGCTGGACGCTCAAGGTCGCGTCGGGACATACCTTCCATAACGGAGCCTCCCTTACCGCGACGGATGTGGCCTATACCATCCAGATCGCAATGAGAAACGACCGCTTCAAGTCCCGCCTGAGCTGCGTCGCGGGCTGCTCGGCAAGCGATTCGGAGACTGTCGTTGTAAATCTCTCCAAGAAAAACATGCAGTTCATGGCGCTTCTGAGCATTCCCGTTATCCAGTACGGCACTGCGACGCAGACCTATCCCGGCGGCTCGGGGCCTTACCAGTATGCCGACGACTACAACAGCCTGACGGTCTTTTCAAAGTACAAGAGCGCGGCGACGCTGCCGCTCAAGACGATATATCTCAAGGAGTATTCCGGCACGGAGGAGACGATGTCGGCCTTTGCCGATTCGCTTATCGACCTTGTCGTAAACGATCCGAGCGCGACGACGAATATAGGCTACGGCAATGAAAACGATATACGCGCCTTCAACACAACGAATATGCACTATATCGTATTCAACTCCTACAGCACCGACTTCCAGAACGCTGCCCTGCGCTTTGCGATGAACTATGCCTTCGACCGTGATTATATCGTTGACCAGCTCGGAGGCTATGCATCCGAGGCAAACCTGCCGATAAATCCGGCCAGCAGCCTTTATAACGAAAACTACGCAAAGCAGTTCAACTATAATCTGAACAAGGTGCAGGAGATGCTCAGCAGCGCCGGAATGAAGGACTATGACGGCGACGGCTTTCTGGAGATACAGAACGGAGAGACGCTCGTTGAGATCGACCTCAGCTTCCTCGTTTACAGCGGCAGCACCGTCAAGGTAAACGCCGCGAAGAAATTTGCCGAGGATATGAAGAGCCTCGGCCTGCAGGTCACGATCAACAAGCAGGATTGGGATAATTACAAGAAGGCTCTCGAAGCGGGCAATTATGACATGTGCTACTGCGAGGTGCGTCTGGGCGGCGACTTTGACCTGAGCAGGCTGCTCGGCTCGGGAGCTGCGCTCAACTACGGCTCTGTCAGCGACAGTCAGCTCGACGAGCTGATAAGCGACTATCTCGCCGCGGGAACCAAGGACAGCAATACCGCCTGCGACAACATGTGCGCATACATCGCAAATAAGGCCTACATCGTGCCGCTGATCTTCGAGCGTCACCAGCTTGTAAGTCACCGCGGCGTGATCGAGGGCGCTAAGGCGAACGAAAACAATCCCATGTGCAATATTGAAAACTGGACGGTAAACATCCAGACAGCGGAGAAAACAGAGGATACGAGTAAAGCAAGCACTGATTAAGAGAGAAACGGAGAGGTGTCTTATGACAGACAAGGAGCTTTTGGCGATAGCAAGAGATGCATCCGGCAGAGCGTATGTTCCTTATTCCAAGTTCGCGGTCGGCGCGGCGCTCGAGTGCCGCGGGGGACGTGTGTTCACCGGCTGCAACGTGGAAAATGCGGCTCTCGGCGACACGATATGTGCCGAGCGCACGGCCTGCGTCAAGGCCGTAAGCGAGGGCTACAGGGATTATGTGCGCCTTGCGATTTACGCGGAGAGCCAGAATTACTGCATGCCCTGCGGCTCGTGCCGCCAGTTTCTGTCCGAGTTTAACGACGGCGAGATGGAGATACTCTGCTGCAAGGCCGACGGCAGATACGTCAGCTACAGGCTCAAGGAGCTGCTGCCCTATACATTTAATTATTAATTGCGGTATGAACCTTGAACAACTGCGTGCCTTCGTCGCCGTGGCGGAGGAAAAAAGCTATACAAGGGCAGGGGAGCGGCTGTACATGAGCCACTCCACGATGTCCCGTGCCGTTTCCGCGCTCGAGCGAGAGTTCGGCGTGAGCCTCATACTGCGCGGCAATCAGGTGCTCGGCGTGACTCCCGAGGGCGAAAAGCTCTGCGCAATGGCAAGGCAGCTGCTCGCTCTTGCCGACGAGCTCGAAAGCGAAATGAAAAATTAAAGCTTTTGTACAAAAATAAGTCCGAAATTTCTGCGAAAATGACAAAACTCCCCCTTGACATACAGGGGGAGTTTTGGTATTCTATTAGAGCGCCTGTGCGTTGCTGACGGGCGTATTATGCGATGAAGCGGGAGATTGCTCGCAGATGCGAGGTAACTTCCGTGGAGTATGTCCGGTACCGATGCCATTTCGGTACACAATCGGGCGGCTGAAGCGTACTGCACATGGTGTATATCACCTGTACGGTATCAGACCGGCTCAAAAAGCCGGTTTGTTTTTCGGACAGGGTTTGATACACATGGTTGAGTGTGCAAATCTTCGCTTCATCCGTACGGGACATGAGGCGATCCCAATGACGCCGCAAAAACTGTACGAAAAGGAGAAAAACAATGGCAAACAAGAACATGATCCGCATCAGACTCAAGGCTTACGATCATCAGCTGATCGACAAGGCCGCAGAGACCATCGTTGAGGCTGCAAAGCGCACCGATGCACAGGTTTCCGGCCCCATCCCCCTGCCCACCAAGACCGAGATCGTCACGATCCTCCGCGCTGTTCATAAGTATAAGGACAGCCGCGAGCAGTTCGAGCGCCGCACTCACAAGCGCCTGATCGACGTGATCAATCCCACCCAGAAGACGGTCGAGGCTCTTATGTCCCTCGAGCTGCCCGCAGGCGTTGAGATCGAGATCAAGCTCTGAGAAGCACCCCACAAAACCCAAGTCAACGACCCATAGTCCGTAACTTGCGAATGCGGACGGGTTAAGTTGCCAGCCTCTGATCTTATAAGATTAAGCGAGGCAACCAATAACCAAAGGAGGAAATATCTAATGAAGAAAGCCATTATCGGCAAGAAGGTCGGCATGACGCAGATCTTCGACGAAATGGGCAAGGTCATCCCCGTGACCGTCATCGAGGCAGGTCCCTGCGTCGTGACTCAGAAGATGACCGTCGAAAAGGAAGGCTATTCCGCCGTCCAGCTCGGTTACGAGGAAGTTTCCGAGAAGCACATCTCCAAGCCCGAAGCCGGCCATCTGAAGAAGAACGGCCTCGGCATGCTCAAGCACCTTAAAGAGTTCAAGCTCGAAAACGCGGCAGAGCTCAATGTCGGCGACGTTCTGAAGGCAGACGTATTCGCAGCCGGCGATAAGGTCGATGTTACCGGCACCAGCAAGGGTCACGGCTACGCAGGCGTTGTAAAGCGCCACAACGCGCAGCGCACCCCGACCAGCCACGGCGGCGGCCCTGTTCACCGTCACGCAGGCTCCATGGGCTCCGGCACCGACCCCAGCCGCATCTTCAAGGGCAAGATCGGCGCAGGTCACATGGGCGTAGATCAGGTCACTGTTCAGAACCTCGATGTCGTTCAGGTAGACCCCGAGCTGAACATGCTCGTTATCCGCGGCGCTATCCCCGGCCCCAAGGGCGGCCTTGTTTATGTAAAGAGCACCGCAAAGATCGCACCCGTCAAGAAGGGCGAGGGCGCAGGCATCAGCCTCAACCCGCAGAAGGCATCTGCTCGTGTCAACCCGCAGAAGGCTTCCGCACGAAACAAGTAAGGAAAGGAGAGTATCTTAAATGCCTACTACTAACGTATACAACATGGCAGGTGAGAAGGTCGGCGAGATCGAACTCTCCGCAGCCATCTTCGGCATCGAGCCGAACAAGTCTGTCCTGCATGACAGCGTCAAGAATCATCTGGCAAACTGCCGTCAGGGCACCCAGAGCGCACTCACCAAGGGCGAGGTCAGCTACACGACCGCAAAGCCCTGGCGTCAGAAGGGCACAGGCCGCGCACGCGCAGGCTACAAGGGTTCTCCCGTGTGGACTCACGGCGGCGTAGCTTTTGCTCCGAAGCCCCGCGATTACAGCTACACCCTCAATAAGAAGGTGAAGCGCCTTGCTCTCAAGAGCGCACTGAGCGCACTTGCAGCAGAGGACGCGATCGTGGTTATCGACGATATCAAGGTCGATGAGATCAAGACCAAGACCTTCAAGGCATTCCTTGACGCGGTCAATGTCTCCGGCAAGACCCTCGTCGTTACCGAGAGCGTTGACGAGAAGGTAGTCAAGTCTGCACGCAACCTCGCAGGCGTCACCACCACTATCGCAACCATTCTCAGCCCCTATATGATACTCAACACCCGCAAGCTCGTCGTCTCCAAGGCAGCGCTTGCAAAGATCGAGGAGGTGTACGCCTGATGAAAACCGCTTATGATATCATCATTCGCCCCATCATCACCGAGCAGTCCATGGAAGACCTGGACATCAAAAAGTACGCTTTTGAAGTCGCTAAGGATGCAACCAAGATCGAGATAAAGAAGGCCATCGAGGAGATCTTCGACGTGACCGTCATCAAGGTAAACACCCTCAACGTCAACGGCAAGGCAAAGCGCACCGGCTCGTACCCCATGGGCAAGACCGCCTCTTGGAAGAAAGCCATCGTAAAGCTCAGCGAAGACTCCAAGAACATTGAGCTGTTCGAGAACATGGCATAAGGGGAGGATCAAAGAATGTCTATTAAAACTTACAGACCTACCACTCCGGCCCGCAGACAGATGACCGTTTCCGGCTTTGACGGTGTTGACAAGCACGCAAAGCCCGAGAAGAGCCTGACTGAGGTCCTCAAGAAAAAGTCCGGCCGCAACAGCTATGGCCGCATCACCGTTCGCCATAAGGGCGGCGGCAACCGTCAGAAGTACCGTGTTATCGACTTCAAGCGCAACAAGCTCGAGATGGAAGCGGAAGTCGTCCGCCTCGAGTACGACCCCAACCGCAGCGCATTCATCGCTCTGGTAAAGTACGAGGACGGCGAGCTTCGCTACATCCTCGCTCCCGTCGGCCTGAAGGCAGGCGACAAGGTCGTATCCAGCGCCGCAGCCGATATCAAGCCCGGCAACGCACTGCCTCTGGCAAACATCCCTGTCGGTACCGTTATCCACAACATCGAGCTCTACCCCGGCAAGGGCGCACAGCTCGTCCGCTCCGCCGGCGTTTCCGCACAGCTCATGGCTAAGGAAAACGGCATGGCTACCGTTCGTCTCCCCTCCGGCGAGTACCGCAAGGTCCGCCTCGACTGCTTCGCGGTCATCGGTCAGGTCGGCAACATCGACCACTCCAACATCTCCATCGGCAAGGCCGGCCGCAAGCGTCATATGGGCATCCGTCCTACCGTCCGCGGCTCCGTCATGAACCCCTGTGACCACCCCCACGGCGGTGGTGAAGGCAAGTCCCCCGTTGGCCGTCCCGGCCCTGTAACTCCGTGGGGCAAGCCTGCACTCGGCTACAAGACCCGCAAGACTAAGAACCGCACCGATAAGTTCATAGTCAAGCGCCGCAATGCTAAGTAAGGAGGGCAAAAGATAAATGAGTAGAAGCGTTAAGAAAGGCCCCTTCGCAGCTCCCGAGCTTCTGAAGAGAGTCGATGAAATGAATAAGGCCGGCGAAAAGAAGGTCCTCAAGACCTGGAGCCGCGCCACTACCATTTTCCCGTCCTTCGTAGGACACACCATCGCAGTACACGACGGCCGCCGTCATGTTCCTGTATACGTCACCGAAGATATGGTCGGCCACAAGCTCGGCGAGTTTGCTCCCACCCGTACCTTCCGCGGCCATGCAGGCAGCAAGACCGGCAAGTAAGGAGGAGAGAACATGGACGAAAAGAAAATGGCAAGAGCAGAAGTCAAGTATGCTCGCATTTCTCCCCGCAAGGTCGGCATCATCTGCGATATGATCCGCAATAAGGACGTCGCCGTTGCAAAGGCACTCATGCAGCACACCCCCAAGGCCGGCTGCGAGTACATGATCAAGCTTCTTGACAGTGCCAAGGCAAACGCGGAGAACAATTTTGAAATGGATCCCGAGAAGCTCTATGTCGCAGTTGCTTATGCGACCGGCGGCCCCATCCTCAAGCGCGGCATGCCCAGAGCACAGGGACGTATGTACCGCATCAACAAGCGCACCAGCCACATCACCATCTGCGTGGCTGAGAGAGACTAAGGAAGGAGGCAGAATAAATGGGACAGAAAGTTAATCCTCACGGCATGCGCGTCGGCGTTATCAAGGACTGGGATTCCCGTTGGTACGCCCGTGCAGACAAAGTCGGCGATCTTATCGTTGAAGACTACAACATCCGCAACTACCTGAAGAAGACCCTCTATTCCGCCGGTGTTCCTACCATCGAGATCGAGCGCGATTCCAGCAAGGTACGCATCTATATCCACTGCTCCAGACCCGGTGTCGTCATCGGCAAGGGCGGCGCGGAGATCGAGCGCATCCGCCTGTCCGTCGAGAAGATGATAGGCAAGCCCGTGGCGATCTCCATCGTTGAGGTCCGCACCCCCGACACCAACGCTCAGCTCGTAGCCGAGAACATCGCACAGCAGATCGAGAAGCGTATTTCTCACCGCCGCGCAATGAAGAACGCAATGGGCCGCGCAATGCGCATGGGCGCAAAGGGCATCAAGGTCATGTGCTCCGGCCGTCTCGGCGGACGCGAGATCGCAGGCGTTGAGCAGTACCACGACGGTACCATTCCTCTTCAGACCATCCGTGCCGACATCGAGTACGGCTTTGCAGAGGCAGCCACCACCTATGGCCGCATCGGCGTAAAGGTCTGGATCTACAAGGGCGAGGTTCTCTCCCAGACCCTGCGCACGACTCCCCGTGTGATGGATATGAATAAGCCCCAGGGCGAGCGCCGCCGCCGCGACGACCGCCGCGGTGACCGCCGCAACGGTGGCCGTCAGGGTGGATACAACCGTGACCGTCAGCAGGGCGGCGAGCGCCGTCAGGGCGGCTACGGCCAGCGTCCGGCAGGACAGGGCGGCTACAACCGCGGTCCCCGTCCGGCAGCTCCCGCAAAGGAAGGAGGCAACAACTGATGTTAATGCCTAAAAGAGTAAAGTACCGCAGAGTGCATCGCGGCCGCATGAAGGGCAAAGCAATGCGCGGTAACTTCGTTGCATACGGCGAGTTCGGCCTTCAGGCCACCGAGCCGTGCTGGATCACCAGCAACCAGATCGAGGCAGCCCGTATAGCCATGACCCGCTACACCAAGCGCGGCGGCCAGGTCTGGATCAAGATATTCCCCGACAAGCCCGTAACCGCAAAGCCCGCCGAGACCCGTATGGGTTCCGGTAAAGGCTCTCCCGAGTACTGGGTCGCAGTCGTTAAGCCCGGCAGAGTGCTGTTTGAGATCGCAGGCGTTCCCGAAGAGACCGCACGCGAGGCTCTGCGCCTTGCCAGCCACAAGCTGCCCTGCAAGACCAAGATAATTGCCAAGGGCGCCGAGTCTGAGAACGGTGGTGAATAAGATGAAGGCAAATGAAATACGTTCCATGTCCGCAGCAGATCTCGAGAAGAAGCTCGTAGAACTCAAGAAGGATCTTTTCATGCTCAGAATGCAGCATGCCACCAATCATCTCGATAACCCCGTAAAGATTTCCGCTGTACGGCGTGACATTGCACGAGTCAAGACCGTTATCCGCGAGAAAGAACTCGAGCAGTGAGGAGGTAAGTCAGAATGAATAATAGAACAACTTCCCGTAAGACTCGCGTTGGCAAGGTAGTATCCGATAAGATGGATAAGACCGTCGTTGTCATCGTGGAGGACCGCGTCGCACATAAGACCTATAAGAAGATCATCGGCAGAACCTACCGTCTGAAGGCGCACGACGAGAACAACGAGTGCGGCATCGGCGATATCGTTCGCGTGATGGAGACCCGCCCTCTGTCCAAGGACAAGAGATGGCGCGTCGTGGAAATCGTAGAAAAGGCTAAGTAAGGAGGCAGCATAATGATACAGCAGGAAAGTTATCTGAAGGTTGCCGACAATACCGGCGCCAAGGAAATCAAGTGCATCCGCGTTCTCGGCGGCTCCAAGCGCAGATACGCAAGCATCGGCGATGTGATCGTTGCTTCCGTCCGCAAGGCAGCCCCCGGCGGCTCTGTCAAGAAGGGCGACGTCGTCAAGGCAGTCGTCGTGCGCACGGCAAAGTCCGTTCGCCGCGCAGATGGCACTTACGTTCGCTTTGACGAGAACGCAGCGGTCCTTATCAACGGAACCGATAAGAACCCCCGCGGCACTCGTATCTTTGGACCCGTCGCTCGTGAGCTGCGCGATAAGGATTACATGAAGATCCTGTCCCTGGCTCCCGAAGTGATTTAAGGAGGGCACAGAGAATGAAAATCAAAACTGGCGATAAAGTTATAGTCCTGTCCGGCAAGGACAAGGGCAAGACCGGCAAGGTCATTTCCGCAGACCCCAAAAACGGCAAGGTTACCGTTGAGGGTGTCAGCGTAGCCACCAAGCATCAGAAGGCAAAGAAGAAGGGTCAGGACGGCGGCATCATCAAGATGGAAACTCCCGTGTATGTCAGCAAGGTCCAGCTCGTCTGCCCCAAGTGCAATAAGGGCGTTCGCGTCGGCTACAAGTACGTTGCAGACAAGAAGCTGCGCGTATGCCGCAAGTGCGGCGCAGAAATCTGAGAAAGGAGATAACTTACTATGACCAGAATGAAGAAAAAGTACGTTGAGGAAGTTGCTCCTGCTCTGATGGAGAAGTTCCAGTACAAGTCCGTTATGCAGATCCCCAAGATCGACAAGATCGTCGTATCCGTCGGCTGCGGCGACTGCAAGGACAACGCCAAGGCACTTGACAATGTTATAAAAGAGATCTCCGCGATCACCGGCCAGCACGCAGTTGCTACCGTAGCACGCAAGTCCGTCGCTAACTTCAAGCTCCGTGAGGGCATGCATGTCGGCGTCAAGGTCACCCTGCGTCAGGATCGTATGTGGGAGTTCCTCGACAGACTGCTCAACGTTGCACTTCCCCGTGTTCGTGACTTCCGCGGTATCTCCGCAGACGCGTTCGACGGCCGCGGCAACTACAGCATGGGTCTGAAGGAGCAGATCATCTTCCCCGAGATCGACTACGACAAGATCGAGAAGCTGCGCGGCATGAACATTGCGATCACCACCACAGCTCAGACCGATGAAGAAGCACGCGAGCTGCTCAGACTTATGGGCGCTCCGTTTGCGAACTAAGGAGGAACTGACAATGGCAAAGAAATCTATGATTCTCAAGCAGCAGGCTCCTGCTAAGTTCTCTACCCGTAAGTACAATCGCTGCAAGATCTGCGGCCGTCCTCACGCTTACCTGCGTGACTACGGCATCTGCCGTATCTGCTTCCGCGAGCTGGCTTACAAGGGTCAGATCCCCGGCGTCCGCAAGGCATCCTGGTAATCGGACGCTCCGGTGAAAAAAGCATCTGATTTTGCGTAAAAAAGCTTGCAATATCAAGCTGCTTGCGGTAAAATAGTATGATGCCAATTTTGCGGAAAACGAAGTTGAGATACACCGAAAAACTCGGTGTATCTCTTCGGCGGTTTTTCAAATATTGCCTCGAAAGTCTCTTTTGAGGCAGCTTACCCCCGCAGTTTGTGCCCGAGACCCCGAACCCCCGATCAAGGCTCGGCCGTCGAGCATAAACTTGAGCCGACGAAAGGCCGCAGCTAATCATGTATTAGTGCGGAACCTCGCGGCCATGACCGAGGGAGTCATCCCCGGTAACTTCTAAAAAAGGAGAAAAGATTATGCAGATCACAGACCCCATTGCAGATATGCTGACCCGCATCCGCAACGCCGGTGTAGCGAAGCATGAAACTGTCGATGTCCCCGCATCGAAGATGAAGAAAGCAATTGCTGAGATCCTTCTTGAGGAAGGCTACATCAAGAGCTTCCAGATCATCGACGACGGCACTCAGGGCATCATCCGCATCACCCTCAAGTATCTCCCCGGCAAGGAGAAGGCCATTCAGGGTCTTCGCCGTGTCTCCAAGCCCGGTCTGCGCGTTTACGCAGGAGCAGACGAGCTGCCCAAGGTCCTCAAGGGCCTCGGTATCGCAATCGTGTCCACTTCCAAGGGCGTCATGACCGACAAGGCTGCTCGCGCAGCTCACATCGGCGGCGAGGTCCTGGCATTCGTATGGTAAGGAGGAAAGCTAACTATGTCAAGAATTGGTAGAGCACCCATTACCGTTCCCGCAGGAGTGGAAGTCAAGGTAGACGGTCAGCACGTTTCCGTCAAGGGCCCCAAGGGTGCGCTTGAGATGAACGTGGCACCCACTATGAAGGTCGAAGTCGAAGCCGGTGTCGTTCACGTCACCCGCCCCAACGACGAAAAGATGAACAGATCCCTCCACGGCCTGACCCGTACCCTCGTCAACAACATGGTCGTCGGCGTATCCGAAGGATTCTCCAAGACCCTCGAGGTAAACGGCGTAGGTTACCGTGCAGCGAAGGAAGGCAAGAACCTGGTTCTGAACATCGGTTACTCGCATCAGGTCATCGTGCCTGAGACCGAGGACATCCAGATCGAGGTCCCCAACCCCAACCAGATCGTCATCAAGGGTATCGACAAGCAGAAGGTCGGCCAGTTTGCAGCAGAAGTTCGTGGCAAGCGTCCTCCCGAGCCGTACAAGGGCAAGGGCATCAAGTATGACTACGAAGTTATCCGCCGCAAAGAAGGCAAGACCGGCGCTAAGTAATAGGAGGTGTGCCTGAATGATTAAAAGACCTGATACAAGAGCGCAGCGCATCAAGCGCCACGCAAGAGTACGCGGCAAGATCTCCGGCACTGCCGAAAGACCCCGCCTGAGCGTATTCCGCAGCGAAAACAACATCTATGCCCAGATCATCGACGACGTGGCAGGCAATACCCTCGTGTCCGCCTCCACCGTTGAAAAGGGCTTTGAAGGCAACGGCGGCAACGTCGAGGCCGCAAAGAAGATCGGCGCTACCGTCGCCGAGCGTGCACTGGCAAAGGGAATCGAGAACGTCGTGTTCGACCGCGGCGGCTACATTTTCCATGGCCGTGTAGCAGCACTTGCAGAGGGCGCCCGTGAGGGCGGCCTGAAGTTCTAAGGGGAGGAGGAAAACTATTATGGCATACAATAATGACAGAAGAGATCGCCGCAGAGACGAGGAAGCATCCGAGTTCGTTGAAAAGGTAGTTTCCCTCAACCGCGTCAGCAAGACCGTCAAGGGCGGCCGTGTTATGAAGTTCTCCGCACTCTGCGTCGTAGGCGACGGCAAGGGTCGCGTAGGCTACGGCCTCGGCAAGGCAAACGAAGTTTCCGAAGCTATCCGCAAGGGTCTTGAGGATGCAAAGAAGAACATCGTTACCGTCACCCTTCAGGGCACGACCATTCCTCACGAGATCATCGGTTCCTTCGGCGCAGGCCGCGTCCTGCTCAAGCCCGCAGCACCCGGTACCGGCGTTATCGCCGGCGGCGCTGTCCGTGCAGTCGTTGAGGCAGCCGGCATCAAGGATATCCGTACCAAGTGCCTGCGTACCAACAATCCCGCAAACGTCGTTGCAGCAACCATGCAGGGTCTGATGTCTCTGCGCGATGCTGCTCAGGTGGCTGCCGTCCGCGGCAAGACTCCTGAAGAAGTTCAGGCTTAAGGAGGACGCAAAATGGCTAATCTTAGAATTAAGCTCGTCAAGAGCCTGAACGGTCGCCTCGACAAGCACATTGCGACCGCAAACTCCCTCGGACTGCACAAGATCGGCAACGAGACCGTCCAGCCCGACAACCCCCAGACCAGGGGCAAGATCGCCAAGATCGGCTATCTCCTCCAGGTAACTGAAGAATAAGGAGGAAAAGGCATAATGTATATTCATGAACTTTCTCCCGTGGCCGGCTCCACCCACGTTGACAAGCGCAAGGGCAGAGGCCACGCTACCGGCAACGGCAAGACCGCAGGCCGCGGTCACAAGGGCCAGAAGGCACGTTCCGGCGGCGGTGTCCGTATCGGCTTCGAAGGCGGCCAGATGCCTCTGGCACGCCGTATCCCGAAGAGAGGCTTCAACAATATCTTTGCAAAGCCCCTCGAGGCGATCAACGTTTCCGAGCTCGACAGATTTGAGGACGGCGCAGTCGTCGATGCAAAGGCTCTTCTTGACGCGGGCGTGCTTTCCAAGTGCCGCTACGGCGTGAAGATCCTCGGCAACGGCGAGATAAGCAAGAAACTTACCGTTAAGGCTTCCGCTTTTTCTGAAACCGCAAAAGAGAAAATTGAGGCGGCAGGCGGAAAGGCCGAGGTGATCTAAGTGCTGCAGACAATGCGTAACGCATGGAAGATCGAGGACCTGCGTCACAAGATACTCTTCACGCTCGTCATCATCCTCCTTTACCGTCTCGGTAATGCCGTTCCCGTTCCTTACGTCAACATTGATGCCCTCAATGCGTATTTCTCGCAGATGCAGAATACCGTTCTCGGCCTGCTGAACGTCATGAGCGGCGGCGCGTTCTCCAACGCAACCATCTTTGCACTGTCCATCCAGCCCTACATCAATGCATCCATCATCATTCAGCTCCTGTGCATCGCTATCCCCGCACTTGAGCGTATGAGCAAGGAAGAGGGCGAGGAAGGCAAGAAGAAGATCGCCTCCATCACCCGCTACACCACCGTAGCGATCGGCCTTATCCAGGGCTTTGCCTACTACTACATGATCATGAAGTCCGGCTTCCTCACCTCCGACGGCGAGGGCGTCTGGGCGGCGATCGTCATCATCCTGACCTTCACCTCGGGCTCTGCCCTTATCATGTGGCTCGGCGAGCAGATCACAGAGTTCGGCATCGGCAACGGTATTTCCATCATCCTGTTTGCAAGTATCGTTTCCCGCTTCCCGCCGTCCCTGTACCAGATGATCACCAACACCGTAAACGGCACCGTAGCATGGTGGGTCAACGTCCTCCTGCTCCTCGGCGCACTTGCGATGATCGTCCTGATCGTTCTGATAAACGACTCCGAGCGCCGCATCCCCGTCCAGTACGCCAAGCGCGTCGTCGGACGCAAGATGTACGGCGGTCAGAGCACCCACCTTCCCATGAAGGTGAATATGTCCGGCGTTCTGCCCATCATCTTCGCTCAGTCGATAGCGACCCTGCCCGCGACCATCGCGGCCTTCACCGGTCACTCCGACAGCGCATGGGCAAGCACCACCAGCATCCCCTATGCGATAATCTACTTCCTGCTGATAATCTTCTTCGCGTACTTCTACTCCACCATCCAGTTCAACCCCGTGGAGGTCGCAAACAACCTCAAGAAGAACGGCGGCTACATCCCCGGCTTCCGTCCGGGCAAGCCGACAAGCGAGTTTATCAAGAAGGTGCTCAACAAGATCACCCTGTTTGGCGCGATCTATCTGGGCATTATCGCAATAGTTCCTATCCTCATCAGCCACTTCAGCACATCCGCCACTCTCAGCGGCATCTCCCTCGGCGGCACCTCGATAATCATCGTTGTCGGTGTTGCACTTGAGACTGTCCGCGCACTTGAGGCACAGATGCTGATGCGCAACTACAAGGGCTTCCTTAGCTAAGAAGAGGTGCAGTGATATGAAGCTTATACTTTTAGGCGCCCCCGGCGCAGGCAAAGGTACTCAGGCCGAGATACTGAGCCGTATGCTCTCTATCCCCACCATTTCGACCGGCAACATCCTTCGTGCAGCCATGAAAAACGGCACGCCCGTAGGCCTGCAGGCTAAGGCATATGTGGAAAGCGGCAAGCTCGTTCCCGACGATGTCATCATCGGCATCGTAAACGAGCGCCTTGCCGAGCCCGACTGCAAGAACGGCTATATCCTCGACGGTATGCCCAGGACCATCCCTCAGGCAGAGGCGCTTGAGCAGGCCGGCATCGACATCGACTGCGCCCTGTCCATCGAGATAGCGGACGAGACGATAATCGAGCGTATGTCCGGACGCAGGACCTGCAAGGATTGCAGCCAGACCTTCCACATAGTGTCCAATCCTCCTAAAGTGGAGGGCAAGTGCGACTTCTGCGGCGGCGAGCTGACCATCCGCAAGGACGACGCTCCCGAGACTGTCAAGGCACGTCTTGCCACCTACCACAAGGAGACCGAGCCTCTCAAGGCTTTCTATGAAAGCCGCGGCAAGCTCAAGAGCGTTGACAACCAGCCGAGCATCGAGGCAACGACTGAGGTTATCAAGGCTGCATTAGGGATCTGAGCTATGTCGAGAGATCCAATCATTATAAAAAACGCTCACGAGATCGAGATCATGCGCAAGGCGGGAGCAATCACCGCCGGCGCACGATCCATCGCACGCGCCGCAATAGCCGACGGCCTGACCACAAAGCAGGTAGACCGCGAGGTCAACAGCTTTATCCTGAAGTCGCGGGCCATCCCGACCTTCAAGGGCTACGGCGGCTTTCCGGCGAGCACCTGCCTTTCCGTCAACGAGGAGGTCATCCACGGCATCCCCGGGAAGCGCGTCATCCGCAACGGCGATATAGTCTCCGTTGATGTGGGCGCGACCTTCGGCGGCTTCGTTGGCGACTGCGCGGGCACCTACCCCTGCGGCGAGGTCTCCGAGCAGGCAAAAAAACTCATTGAAGTCACGCGTCAGAGCTTTTTTGAGGGACTTAAATTCGCAAGAGCCGGCTATCGCATCGACGATATCGGCTCGGCGATACAGCAGTATGCCGAGTCGCACGGCTACGGCGTTGTGCGCGACTATGTCGGGCACGGTGTCGGACGCAATATGCACGAGGCTCCCGAGGTTCCGAACTACAGCATAAAGGGCAAAAGAGCAAACCCCCGTCTCGTCGCGGGCATGACGATAGCCATCGAGCCGATGATAACAGCCGGCGGCTACGGCGTTCATGTTCTTGACAACGAGTGGACGGTCGTGACCAATGACGGAAGTCTTGCCGCGCATTATGAGAACACGATCCTCATAACCGACGGCGAGGCAGAGATACTCACTATGGCAGAGAACATTGACTGACATTTCGTCAAACCGACCAGGAGGAAAATTATTTTGGCAAAAGACGACGTAATCGAACTCGAGGGCACGGTGGTCGAGTCCCTGCCCAACACCATGTTTATGGTCGATATCGGCCAGGGTCACACGATCCTCGCCCATATCTCCGGTAAGCTCAGAATGAACTTCATCAGGATCCTCCCCGGCGATAAGGTCACGGTGCAGATGTCTCCGTACGATCTGACCCGCGGACGCATCACCTGGAGAAGTAAGTAGGAGGTAAAACAAATGAAAGTAAGACCTTCCGTGAAGCCTATGTGCGAAAAGTGCAAGATCATAAAGCGCAAGGGCAAAGTCATGGTAATTTGCGAAAACCCCAAGCATAAGCAGAGACAGGGCTGATAATTAACCCAGCTCGTCCGACAAAAGTAAGATCCCGCATGGACCGTAAGGCTCCCTCCGGCGGGAATAAGCCAAGCGGATCCGTTCAAATGCGGAATAATAATCGAAAGGAATGATCGATCAATATGGCACGTATAGCCGGCGTTGACCTGCCCAAGGACAAGAGAATTGAGATAGGACTCACTTATGTCTACGGTATCGGCAGAACCAGCGCAAACAAAATACTGGCAATGACCGGTATAAATCCCGACACCCGCGTAAAAGACCTCACCGAAGAGGAAGAAGCAAAGCTGCGTGAGTGCATTGACCACAACTTCATCGTCGAAGGCGACCTGCGCCGCAGTGTGGCGCTCGATATCAAGCGCCTGACCGAGATCGGCTGCTATCGCGGCCTGCGTCATCGCCGCGGTCTGCCCGTCCGCGGACAGCGCAGCAAGACCAATGCCCGTACCCGCAAGGGTCCGAAACGCACCATCGCAAATAAGAAGAAGTAAGGAGGGATATGAATTATGGCAGCAAATGCAAAGAAAAAAGTCAGAACACGCCGCAGAGAGCGTAAGAACATTGAAAAGGGCCAGGTTCATATCAGCTCTTCCTTCAATAACACCATGGTCACCATCACCGACACCCAGGGCAACGCACTTTCCTGGGCATCTGCCGGCGGCATGGGCTTCCGTGGCAGCAGAAAGTCTACCCCCTTCGCAGCACAGACCGCAGCCGAGACTGCCGCAAAGGCAGCCATGGAGCATGGTCTGAAGACCGTCGAAGTGTTCGTCAAGGGTCCCGGCTCGGGCAGAGAAGCAGCTATCCGCGCTCTGCAGACTGCGGGTCTTGAAGTAACGATGATCAAGGACGTTACCCCCATTCCTCACAATGGCTGCCGTCCTCCGAAACGTCGTCGTGTCTAATTGAAGGAGGGAAAGACAAATGGCAAGATATACTGAAGCAGTCTGCCGCCTGTGCCGCAGAGAAGGTCAGAAGCTCTTCCTGAAGGGCGACCGCTGCTACACCAAGTGCGCGCTTGAGAACAGATCCTATGCACCCGGCCAGCACGGTCAGGGACGCAGCAAGAGCTCCGAGTACGGTATGCAGCTTCGTGAGAAGCAGAAGGCAAAGAGATACTACGGCGTTCTTGAGAGTCAGTTCCGCAGCTACTATGAGATGGCAGAGCGCCGTCCCGGCAAGACCGGCGAGAACCTCCTGAGCATCCTCGAGTGCCGTCTGGACAACGTCGTGTACCGCCTCGGCTTCGCAATGAGCCGCGCCGAAGCACGTCAGATGGTCAGCCACGGTCACTTCACCGTAAATGGCCGCAAGGTCAACATCCCCAGCTATCAGGTAAAGCCCGGCATGGTTATTACTCTGAAAGAGAGCAGCCGCGGTCTTGAGAAGATCAAGGCCAATGTTGAGGCAAACAGCTCACGTCCCGCACCCAAGTGGCTTGAGTACGACGCAAACAACATGATCGCAAAGGTCGTCGCAGTGCCTGCACGCGATGATATCGACCTCCCCATCGAGGAGCGCCTCATCGTCGAGTTGTACTCCAAGTAATACAGATACCCTCAATTGGTAAGCTGACAAAACTCAGGGCGCGAATATGCGCCGAACTTAATAAGGAGGGTTATATTTAATATGATCGAAATAGAAAAGCCGCGTATAGAGTGCATTGAAACTCCGACAGACAGCTCCTATGGCAAGTACATCATCGAGCCGCTGGAGCGCGGCTACGGCACGACACTTGGTAACTCTCTGCGCAGGGTCTTATTGTCCTCACTCCCCGGTACTGCCGCCACCTCGATCAAGATCGCCGGTGTGCAGCACGAGTTTTCGACCATCCCCGGTGTCAAGGAAGACGTGACGGAGATTGTTCTTAACGTTAAGAGCATCATCGCCCGCCTCCACTCCGAGGAGCCCAAGACCGTCTATATCGAGGCCGTCGGCGAAGGCGTTGTCACCGCCGGCGACATCAAGGCTGACGCTGAGGTCGAGATCCTCAATCCGGAGCAGCCCATAGCCACCCTCGGCCCTGACGGTGCGCTCTCCATGGAGCTCACCTTCGATCACGGCAGGGGCTATGTATCTGCGGATAAGAACAAAACAGCCCAAACCGCAATCGGGACCATCCCCGTTGATTCTATCTACACACCCGTCCTGAAGGTCAATTTCTCGGTCGAGAATACCCGTGTGGGCAACCAGACCGACTTTGACAAGCTGACTATCGAGGTGTGGACGGACAAGACCATCACCGCCCGTGATGCAGTCTCTCTCGGCGCAAAGATCCTTTGCGACCACTTCACACTGTTCACCGATCTGTCCGATGCAGTCGGCAGCCGTCCGACCGTCGTTGAAAAGACCGAGACGCAGCGTGATAAGGTTCTCGAGATGACCATCGAGGAGCTTGACCTGTCCGTAAGAAGCTTCAACTGCCTCAAACGAGCAAACATCAACACTGTTGAGGACCTCATCTCCAAGACTCAGGACGAGATGATAAAGGTCCGTAACCTTGGCCGCAAGTCCCTCGAGGAGGTCGAGCACAAGCTCGCCATGATGGGACTGTCTCTCGCGGACGAGGACAACAACTAACTCTAACAAGGAGGAAACACCGAAATGCCCGGAACAAGAAAGCTCGGCAAGACGACCGATCAGCGCATGGCAATGCTCCGTCAGCAGGTCACCGATCTGCTCGATAAGGGCCGCATGGAGACTACCGTCACCCGTGCCAAAGAGATCGCTCCCATGGCCGAGAAAATGATAAGCCTCGGCAAGAAAAAGGATCTGGCAGCATACCGTCAGGCGCTGGCCTTCATCACCCGCGAAGACGTTGCAAAGAAGACCTTTGACGAGCTGAGCGTAAAGTACGCCGACCGCAACGGCGGCTACACCCGCATCACCCGCATCGGACCCCGCCGCGGCGACGCAGCCGAGATGGCAGTCATCGAGCTGGTCTGATCAGCATATAAGCAAAGTAAAGCACCCCGTTTTTCGGGGTGCTTTC
>CAVDFD010000009.1:0-22984 GCA_963608145.1 Bacteroidaceae bacterium
ATAAACGGTCTGTTGACCGGCCAGAAAAGCGCTTTAAGCACAAAAAAATTCCGCACCTTTTCGGTACGGAATTTTAATTGCGTCTTAGTAATAACGCTTATTCTTGTTCTTGCGTGCTGCCTCGCTCTTCTTGCGGCGCTTGACGCTGGGGCTCTGGTAGTACTCCTTCTTTCTCAGGTCGGCCAGTACACCAGCCTTGGCACAGCTGCGCTTAAATCTTTTAAGAGCATTGTCCAGAGATTCGTTCTCCTTGACATAGACTTCAGACATTTATTTCACTCCCTCCATATACGCCTTTCGACGCTTTAAGGGCCAAATTCATGGCTTAACGTTGATATTATACTCACATTCGGGCATAATGTCAACCTTTACTTTATGATAAGATTGATAAGTTTATTCTTTACGACGATGGTCTTGACGAGCTGCTTGCCCTCCATCAGGCGCTTTACCTTTTCGTCGGCGCAGGCGGTCTCGACAATAACACTGTCGTCAGAGTCGGACGCGACGGTGATGGTGGTCTTGAGCTTGCCGTTTACCTGAACTGCCATCTCGCGTGTCGCATCGACGGTCTTGGCCTCGTCGTACTCAGGCCAGTGCATCTGCATGGCCATCTTGCCCTCCTGAGCCGCAAAGCCCATGAGCTCCCACATTTCCTCCGCGATATGCGGCGCAAAGGGGCTGAGCATAAGGATGAGAGTTTTTACCTCGCCCTTGGTGCAGCCGTTGGAATAAAACTCGTTTACCATGGTCATGAGCGCCGCTATCGCGGTGTTCATCTTCAGCTCGTCTATATCCGAGCCGACCTTCTTTATCGTTTTGTGGATGGTGGCCTCGTTCTTTGCCGAGTAGCCCTCGCCGTCCTGCGCAAGCTCCATGAGGTTCCAGCAGCGGTCGAGGAAGCGCTTTGAGCCCTTTACCGCCTCGTTTGACCAGGAAACGGCCTTTTCAAAGTCGCCGATGAACATGATGTGCAGGCGCATTGTATCAGCGCCGTACTGCGCGACGATATCATTGGGGTTTACGACGTTGCCGCGGGACTTCGACATTTTTTCGCCGCCCTCGCCGAGGATCATGCCGTGGCTCGTGCGCTTGGCGTAGGGCTCCTTGGTCGGCACAACGCCGATATCGTACAGGAACTTGTGCCAGAAGCGGGAGTAGAGCAGATGCAGCGTCGTGTGCTCCATACCGCCGTTGTACCAATCGACGGGCGACCAGTACTCAAGCGCCTCCTTGGAGGCCAGCGCCTTATCGTTATGCGGATCCATATAGCGCAGGAAGTACCAGCTCGAGCCTGCCCATTGGGGCATGGTATCGGTCTCGCGCTCGGCCTTGCCGCCGCACTTGGGGCAGCTCGTCTCGACCCAGTCGCGCATCTTTGCTATGGGAGACTCGCCGTTATCGGTCGGCTCGTAGTTTTCAACATCCGGCAGGAGCAGCGGAAGCTCCTCCTCGGGAACGGGCACCCAGCCGCACTTAGGGCAGTTTACCATCGGGATCGGCTCGCCCCAGTAGCGCTGGCGTGAGAATACCCAGTCGCGCAGCTTGTAGTTGACCTTTTCCCTGCCTATTCCCTGCTCGACGACATATTTTTTCATTGCGGGGATAGCCTCCCTCACGGTCATGCCGTTGAGGAAGCCCGAGTTTACCATGATCGCACTGTCGTCCTTTGCGACGAAGGCCTCCTTGGTGATATCGCCGCCGGAGACGACCTCGACGATGGGCAGGCCGAACTTCGTTGCAAACTCCCAGTCGCGCTGGTCGTGGCCGGGAACGCCCATGACGATGCCCGTGCCGTAGCCCATAAGGACATAGTCGGAAACGAACATCGGCAGCATCTTATGAGTAACGGGGTTTTCAACCTCGATACCGTCAAGACGAACGCCGGTCTTATCCTTGTTGAGCTCGCCGCGCTCGAAATCGGACTTGTGCGCGGCCTCGTTCTGATATGCCTCGACCTCGTCCCAGTTTTTGATCTTGTCCTTCCACTCGCCGAGCATCGGGTGCTCGGGAGATATGACCATGTAGGTCGTGCCGAAAAGCGTATCTGCGCGGGTCGTGTAAACGGTGACCTCGCCGCCGATGCTGGTCTTGAATATGACCTCCGCGCCGGTGGAGCGGCCTATCCAGTTGCGCTGCTGGATCTTTACGCGCTCGATATAATCCACATCGTCAAGATCGTCTATAAGGCGCTGGGCGTATTTGGTTATACGCAGCATCCACTGGCTTTTCTCCTTGCGGATGACCTCGCTGCCGCAGCGCTCGCACACACCGTCAACGACCTCCTCGTTTGCAAGCACGCACTTGCAGGAGGTACACCAGTTGACGGGCATGGTCGTCTTATAGGCAAGGCCGTGCTTGTACATCTGGAGGAATATCCACTGGGTCCACTTATAGTACTTGGGATCGGTGGTATCGACCGCTCTGTCCCAGTCAAAGCCGTAGCCGAGCATTTTGAGCTGAGAGGTGAAGGTCTTTATGTTGTCCGCCGTGACCTTCGCCGGATGCACATGGTTTTTAATAGCATAGTTCTCGGTCGGAAGTCCGAAGGCATCGAAGCCTATCGGAAACAGAACATTATAGCCGTCCATGCGCTTTTTGCGCGTGACTATATCCATCGCGGTGAAGGGGCGCGGATGACCGACGTGCAGTCCCTGGCCGGAGGGATACGGGAACTCGATAAGTCCGTAGAACTTGGGGCGGGTCGTATCTCCCGTCACTGCCGCATAGGGCTTGGTCTCTTCCCAGTTTTTCTGCCACTTCTTCTCGATAGCCGTAAAATCGTATTTCATTTTTAAATTAACTCCCTTATAGTTTATATTTTTGTCCGAACGCCCCTTAGCAGGGGCCTATAAGGGATGAGAGCTCGAGCTCCTCGGCGTCTGACCACAGGTGCTCAAGATTATAGAAGTCGCGGGCTTCCTCAGTGAACACATGTGCCACGACGCAGCCGAAATCGAGAAGCACCCAGCTTCCGCTGCGATAACCCTCGCGGCGGATGGGAGGCTCACCGGCCTCGCTCATTGCCTTGTCGATCTCGTCTGTAAGAGATTTTATATGCGTGGAGGATGTACCTGTGCAGATGATGAAATAATCGCACAGGGATGTAAGCTTATCGGTTTTTAAAACCTTGATATTCTTGCCTTTTTTGTCGTTGAGAGCCTTGGCGGCGATCTTAACGACCTCGCTTGGTGTCATCATTCGTCATCTTCCTTACTGTTTGAATTTGCCTGACCTGTGCTGCTTGTGTACGGCAGGACGCTTGCCGAGCCCATGCTGCTTGACGAGCTGTAGTTGAGGAACGAGGAAACGCCGCCCCTGAGCTCACCCGTGGTGGAATAGAAATTGCCGTTTTCATAGGTTACTATGTTCACGTTTTCGGTCGTTACCTTGGTCTCCCACGGGTTGAGGCAGTCGTTTACCATGTCGAGCCATGCGTCGATATCGCAGAAAACATAGCTTGCGCCGAAAATGCTGCCGTTCGTATTGCCGGGCATGGTGTAGAACTTGATATTGCTGCTGTCAAGCTTCAGAAATTCCTTTGCGTAATAGAGCATGTTTTCGGTGCTCAGGCTGGTCTTCATATTATTGCTTACTATGCTTATGACCTCGGAGAGGTTGGGGATATTCTTGAGGCTTATCATCTGACTTGCGACCGCCATAAGGAGCTCGTGCTGCATGTCGATGCGCTGGATATCGCCGCCGGCATAGCCGCTTCTGAAGCGCATGAGCTGCACGAACTGCTCACCGTTGAGCTTCTGCTGACCCTCGGGTATATGAATGTGCAGATCCTGCGTGGGATCGTCGTAGTCCATTCCAGACGGTACGTCAAAGTCAACGCCGCCTATGGCATCGACAACGTCCTCAGCCGCGTCCATGTTAACGAGGATATATCCGTCAACGTCAAAGCCGAGGAAGGATTTTATAAGCTCCTCACGCATGGTTTCGATCGGGTCGCAGCCGTAGTAGGAGCTGCTTTCGATGTTCGTATAATAGGCT
This sequence comes from Bacteroidaceae bacterium, assembly GCA_963608145.1. GTDB lineage: Bacteria > Bacillota > Clostridia > Oscillospirales > Oscillospiraceae > F23-B02. Next base: position 3,997 of record CAVDFD010000009.1, read on the forward strand.
GCATAGTGATAGGCGGAGTTTGCCTTCTTTACCTCGTGCGAGAGGTTTGTGAGCGTATCGCGGGGGATGCTCACGACATTGAGCGTGTGATTTACCGTGTCAAGCTGTCCGACCATGATGGTGTCGGTATTATTGCTGACAACGTCAACACCGGCAACGAGCAGCGTATACACGCCGGGCTTTCTGCCGTCCACTGTATTTACGGGCGCTTCGCCGTCGTTATTGTTGATGCCCTCATCATTGCTGTCGGGCGGTGCCATGAAATACTCAACGTACACATAGGCCGCCGCGAGCAGAACGACGAGGCAGAGCAGGATTATGAGTATGACCTTACCGGCCTTGCCCTTTTTCTTAGGCTTTTTGCCGCCGCTGCCATTGCCTTTCTGCGGCTGCGCGGGCTGCTCGTCATAATCGTAGGCGTAATCGTAATCGTAGTTGTCGTAATTTTCGGTCATGCGGCTGCTGTCTGAATGCTTGCCGCTTTTTTTGCCTCCGAATAGCTGCATATTGTTTTCCCTTCTCTTTCGGCACCCCTGCCGTTATTGCTGAGCCGTATGCTCTTTATACCACTCATATGCCTCGGCAGTCGCATAATACGGCTCCTGCCCGTAGCTTCTGATATCCTCGAGGCTCATTTCAAGCCCCAGCGTCATTGCCGCGTCAAGATCCTCATAGGCCAGCTTTCTGAGCCTGTCCACCCCGTCAAAATCACGGTTAGGCTCAATATAATCGGCCATGTAAACTATCTTTTCAAGAAGAGTCATGTCGGGCCGGCCTGTCGTATGCCAGCGTATGGCATCATATACCTCGCTGCTTATGTTGAAAAGCTCCTTTGCCAGCGCAGCACCCGTTTTTGCGTGAAGAAGCTTCACGTTTTCCTCTTCTTCGGCATCGTTTATGATACCATACTTCCTGCACAATATCAATTGGTCGGATAATACAAGTTTTTTTGTAATATCGTGCAGAATTCCGGCTTCCGCGGCATTTTCGGGATCCTCTCCCCAGCGCTGGGCAAGAGTGACCGCCTCGGACTCAACACCCACGACATGCGCAACACGCTTGGGCGCAAGCATTGCGTATGCCTTATCGCGCAGCCAGTAAAGCTCGGGCTTTGCGTCATAGTCGCCGTTTTTTATTATTCGCGCATACACCATCTCCGGCAGATACGAAGCGCCGCGCCTGCTCGGGAGCATATCGCGTATATCGGATGAGGACATGGGTCTGGGCTCGTGGTTAATGAACACACAGCGTGCACCATATTGACGCTTGAGATAGTCCGCATGTTCCATAATGCGCGCATCCTCGCCCTCGCTGCGGCAGAACACGCCCAGCGTCATGTGCTCCAGCAGGAAGCGGAACCTGTACCACTCCTCAAAGCTGAAAAGCATATCACTGCCCATGACAAAGGTGAACTCCGCATCGGGATACAGCTTCATGAGCTGCTCAAGCGTATCGGCTGAATAGCTCTTGCCCTCGCGCCGGAGCTCTATATCCGACACCTCGGCATTCGGTATGCCTTCAAAGGCAAGCCTTGTCAGCTCAAGGCGTTCAGCTGCGTCGGGGCTGCCTCCGGCAAGCTCCTTGTGCGGCGGTATGCTCGCCGGTATTATCAGCATTTTATCGGGCTGCAGGCGCTCGGACGCGGCATAGGCCGCCTCGACATGCCCGCAGTGCGGCGGGTTGAAGCTTCCGCCGTAAATTGCAATCTTCATTTTTTTTTGTCTTTTACAAGAGCTATTTTAGGCTCTTTTTCGTTGCGTTTATACAGGACGAACTTACTTCCGATCGTCTGCACGGTCTCTGCCGAGCATGCCTGCGCCAGAGCATCGGCGGCCTCGCGTGCAGTTAAAAGACTGTTTTCCAGCACTCTGCCCTTTATCAGCTCACGAGCCTTGAGCGCATCCTTTACCTGCGTTATGCTGTTTTCCGTTATTCCGCCCTTGCCGATCTGGATTATCGTATCCTCGCTCATTGCGATGCCCCTGAGCTGGGCTCTCTGCTTACTTGTCAGTGCCATTTATATTCCTCAGTTCCGTTTTGAATTTTGCGAGCGCACGCGCTCTGTGTGATATCCTGTTCTTCGTCTCCTGACCGAGCACGGCCATGCTGTCGGGGTAGCCGTCGGGCATGAACACGGGGTCGTAGCCGAAGCCGCCCTCGCCGTGAGGCTCGGTGAGTATCTGCCCACGGCACTCGCCCTCGGCGCGTATCTCCGCTCCGTCGGGCAGCAGGCAGCATATGCTGGATACGAATTTCGCCTTCCTGTCTGTCACGCCTTCAAGCTTTGAGAGAAGATACATATACCGCTCCTCGTCGCTTGCGTCGTGCCCGCCGGGGGCATAGCGCGCAGAGTATACGCCGGGCTCGCCGCCCAGTGCGTCCACCATGAGACCCGAATCGTCTGCGACGGTGGCCTCGCCGGTAGCGTCAAAAACTGCCTTTGCCTTGAGATATGCGTTCTCTGCAAAGGTCGTGCCTGTCTCGTCCACCTCGAAATTGCAGCCTGCCTCGCGCTGCGAGAGTATCTCAAAGTCCATATCGGACAGTATCGCCTTGAGCTCCCTGAGCTTTTTTGCGTTATTGCTTGCAAGTATCAGCTTCATTATTTAAACAGCGCCTCCACAAAGTTTTTGGGGTCAAACGGAATAAGATCGTCTATCCCCTCGCCCACTCCGACGTATTTCACGGGGAGCTTGAGCTCGTTTGATATTGCGAAAACTATGCCGCCCTTGGCCGTGCCGTCAAGCTTTGTGAGCACGATGCCGGTGATGCCGGCAGTCTCGAGAAACTGCTTTGCCTGAATAAGCCCGTTCTGTCCGGTGGTCGCGTCAAGCACCATGAGCGTTTCAACGTCGGCATCGGGAAGCTCGCGGCGGATAACTCGCGTTATCTTATTGAGCTCGTTCATGAGGTTTGCCTTATTGTGCAGCCTGCCCGCCGTATCGACGATCACGATATCCGTGCCGCGGGCCTTTGCTGCGCACAGTCCGTCATACACCACCGAGGCAGGATCGCTGCCCTCCTCGTGACGCACAATATCGGCTCCCGAGCGCTCTGCCCAAATGCCGAGCTGCTCGGCAGCTGCTGCGCGGAAGGTGTCGCCCGCGCAGAGGAGAACGTTCTTATCATCTGCCTTGAAGCTTGCGGCCAGCTTGCCGATGGTCGTCGTCTTGCCGACGCCGTTCACGCCGACCATGAGGATGACCGACGGCTTGGTCGTAAGCTTCAGACTCGTATCCATCGTGCCGAGCATGTCCTGCATATATTCAATAAAGGCTTCCTTTGCCTGATAGCCCTTATTTATATAGCGGCGCAGGAGTATGCGCTTATAGTCCATCATTATCTGCGCCGTCGTCTCGCCGCCGACATCGGCCATTATGAGCATTTCCTCGAGCTCATCGTAGAAATCCTCGCTGTCGATATCGTAATTTCGGAATACCTCTTCAAGCTCCTCAATATTCTTTCTGGTCTTTGTCAGGCCGGAAAACATTTTATCAAAAAAGCCCATTTTGCTCCTCCTCAGTCATTTTCGATCGAGCGCTGCGCCTGGTCGAGATCAAGCTCTATCACCTTGGAAACGCCCTTTTCCTGCATCGTCACGCCGTAGAGGTGGTCTGCCTCCTCCATTGTGCCGCGGCGGTGGGTTATAACTATAAACTGCGTCCTGTCGCACATTCTGCGCATATACTCGGCGTAGCGGATAACGTTTGCCTCGTCGAGCGCGGCCTCGATCTCGTCCATTACGCAGAACGGCGTAGGCCGTACCTTGAGTATCGCAAAATACAGCGCGATAGCTACAAAGGCCTTCTCGCCGCCGGACAGCAGGCTTATGTTCGACACCGCCTTGCCGGGCGGCTGGACCCTTATCTCTATGCCGCATTCGAGCGGGTCGTTTTCATCCTCAAGCATGACGGAGGCCTTGCCGCCGCCGAAGAGCTCAAGGAAGGTTTCCCTGAAGTTCTCGTCAATCAGCTTGAACTGGCCGAGGAAAACCTCTTTCATTTCGTTTGTGACATCGTTTATTATGCCCTGAAGCTCTTTTTTCGCCTTTTCTATATCGCTGCGCTGACCTGTCAGGAACTCATATCGCGTATTTACGCGCTCAAATTCCTCGATAGCGCCTATATTCGGCGTGCCGAGGGCTGATATCTGGCGGCGCAGCTCGCTTATGCCGCGTGACTCCTTTTGCAGATTCTCCACCGGCTGGCGCAGCTGCTGAGCAGCCGAGTGGCTCAGCTCATAGTTATCCCAGAGCTTATCGAGGATCTGCTTTTCCTCCATCTCAGCTGAAAGCTTTTTCTGTTCAAGCCTTGCGACGCTGCGCTCCAGCTCAAGCAGGCGGCGGTTAGACTCCTGACTGTCCTTATCGGCCTTCGTTCTGCGGCCTTCAAGCTCAAGGCGCTTTGCGTTTATCTCTGCTATCTCGGCCTTGATCTTCTCAGCCTGAGCCATGATATCATCATGCTGCTTCAAAACGGCTTCAAGCTGCGTGCTTATCTCCTCGCAGCCGCGCTGTGCCTTTTCTATCGCAGCCTTTCTGAGCTCACTGTCTCCCGAAAGGCTGTCGGCCAGCGCCCTGAGCTGCCCGGCGGAGGCTCTGGTAGCACGCATCTCGGCCTCGTTCGATGCCTTGTCGCGCTGGATCTCGGCGCGCTCCTCGATCGCAGCGTCAAGCTCATATCGGAGTCCCGACAGAGCGTTTACCGACTTTTCGAGCTCCGTCTGAGCCGCGTCATACTGCTTTCCGAGGCTCTGTCTGCGCCCTTTCAGCTCCTCGAGCTCGTTTGCGCGGGAGAGTATGCCCGTTCCGCGGGCGGCGCTGCCGCCGGTCATTGAGCCGCCGGCGTTTATAAGCTGACCGTCAAGGCTGACGATGCGCAGACGGTTGCCGTTTGCCTTTGACATGCGCACAGCATCGCCCAGCGTTTCGGCAACGACTGTTCGGCCAAGGAGGTTTGCGAATATGCCGTCGTAGCGCTTATCGAAGCTCACAAGGTCATACGCAAGCCCCACAAAGCCCTGATCGTTAACGGGAGCGTCCTTCATGATATTGCCGCGGACTGTATCTACCGGAAGGAAGGTCGCACGGCCTGAATCGAGACGCTTTAGCATTTCAATTGCGCTGCGGCCATCGTTCTGAGTATCTATGACTATGTTCTGCATTGCTGCGCCCAGAGCGGTCTCCACCGCCAGCGCGTACTCGTTATCGGTTTTTATGAGGTTTGCTACCGGCCCGTGAACGCCGCGCAGGTTTCCCCTGCCCGCTTCGCGCATAACGGTCTTGACGGCCTTTGAAAAGCCCTCGTACTCCTTTTCCATTTCAGAGAGCATATGTATGCGGGCATCCATGCTGCGGCAGTCAACCGACAGTCGGTTGACCTTTTCCCTGAGCTGTGAGGCCGCATTTTCACGGCTTTGAAGCTTCATACGGCAGCCCTCTATGACGTTTGCGCTGCCCTTTTCCTTATCCGCAAGCTCTTTAATGCCTTCGGAAAGCTCCTTTGCCTTGCTCTCGTTATCCTCTATCTGACGGGCGATCTCGCCGAGGCGCGCCTGCGCTCCGGCAATGTCGCTTTTCATGCGCTCGACGGATTCGCCGCTGCTTTTGATGTTCGCCCTGAGCACCGCGGCGCGTGAATCGCAGTCGGCGGCTCTTGCCTCGGTCTGCGAAAGGCGCTCACGCGCCCTGTCAGCCTCAATGTCCTTTTCGTGCATACGCTCGGATATGCTTCCGGCGGAGGCGTACAGCGCTTCGAGGCTGCGGTGAGCCTCGTCGAGCTCCGCCTTTGCCGTATCGTAATCGGCGTTTACCGTCTGCGCCTGATCGTGCAGCTTGTCGAGCGTCGCCATCCAGACGGATATCTCACGCACGCGCAGCTCGTCGCGCAGGACAAGATATTTTTTCGCGGTCTCCGACTGCCGGCGCAGCGGCTCGACCTGAAGCTCGAGCTCGTCGATCTTGTCGTTTATGCGAAGAAGGTTTTCCTCCGTTTTTTCAAGCTTGCGTTCGGATTCCTCCTTGCGGCTGCGGTAGCGTGATATGCCGGCCGCTTCCTCGAACACCTCGCGGCGATCCGAGCTTTTGTTGGACACGATGTCCGCTATCTTGCCCTGACCGATGATGGAATATCCGTCTCTGCCGAGGCCGGTGTCCATGAGCAGGCTGTTTATATCCTTCAGGCGCACGGCCTCGCGGTTTATGTAATATTCGCTGTCGCCGCTGCGGTAATAGCGGCGCGTGAGCATGAGCTCGGTGCTGTCGCAGTCGAAGATATGCTCGGTGTTGTCGATTATAAGCGTTACCTGCGCAAAGCCGAGCGCACCGCGCTTTTCCGTGCCGCCGAAGATAACGTCCTCCATCTTGCCGCCGCGCAGGGTCTTTGAGCGCTGCTCGCCCATGACCCACAGTATCGCGTCGGATATGTTCGACTTGCCCGAGCCGTTGGGGCCGACTATCGCCGTAACGTCCTTTTCAAATGTTATGCGGGTCTTGTCCGGAAAGGACTTGAAGCCCTGCAATTCGAGTGCTTTTAAATACAAAAGTTCTACCTCTTAATTTTGGTTAATTCAATATATTTTATAATAAAGCAGTGCCTTAATCAAGCCTGACAATGCGTATTTCGCCACTTTTTACATTTGCTTCACGAATTTTGAGCTCTCTGAGCGAAAACTCCTGTGTGAGCGCTTTGACGTTGCAGCGGTGCTGGCCGACCATTTTGGAAACGTCCGAGCGGTTTACCTCCAGCACAGCACGGCTGTCCGGCTCCGTTCCGGCAAGCAGTGTACGCGCCCTTTGCAGCATTATGCGCGAGTGCACGAGCTCGCCGAGCGCCGGATGGTACGCTCCGCCCAGTGCGTCGCCGCCGGACAGCTCCTCCGTCGGATTTAAGCCCATGCGTATTATCGGTATGCCTGCCGCTTCAAACAGCGGAACTATCTTTGCGCACACGCGCACCGCATCCTCGACCGTGTGTTCCCTGTATGTTCCCGCACGCCACATGTCGCACAGCACGGTATCGCGCACGATGACCGTGGGATATATCCTCACGCCGTCCGGCTCAAGGGCGATTATCTTCTTTGCCGTCTCGATGCAGCTTTCATCCGTGTCTCCGGGCAAGCCCGTCATCATCTGCAAAATGAGCTTGAAGCCTGCGGCCTTTATGAGCCGCGACGCATCCTCTACAGCTTTGCTGTCGTGTCCGCGTCCGGAGAGCGATAGCACCCTGTCGCACATCGACTGCGCTCCGAGCTCCACTACCTCGACACCGTATTTTTCGAGCCTTTTGAGTACCGCTGCGTCAATTGCGTCGGGACGGGTGGACAGTCGTATCGAGCTTATCGTTCCGTCATTCATATACGGCTGCGCGGCCTCGAAAAGCTCGATCTGACGCGCCTCGGGTATGGCCGTGAAGCTGCCTCCATAAAACGCCAATTGCCGCTTTGTCCCTTTAGGGGTCAAGGCGGCGGCTTCCTCTATCGCGTTTTTGACGGTCTGTGCCGTAGCGGGCTCGATATGACCGGATATCCTGCGCTGATTGCAGAACACGCAGTCGTTCGGGCAGCCGAGATGCGGCACAAACACGGGGATTATACTGTTTCTTGCTGTCATTTGTTAAGTCTTTCAAGCGCCTGACAGGCAGCTGCCTGCTCTGCTTCCTTTTTTGTTCTTCCGCTGCCGCGGCCTACGATCTGACCGTTCAGACTGACCTCAGACATGAACAGCTTGTCGTGGTCGGGGCCTGTCTCCCCTGCATCGCTGTATCTCAGCTGCTGATCCGGCTTGCGCTGAACAAGCTCCTGAAGCTCTGTCTTGTAGTCGGACGCATGATGGGCGCGGATAGCCTCGGGACTGAGCACAAGGCGCTCCACAAAATCTGCGGCAGGCTCTATGCCTCCGTCAATGAATATGGCGGCAATGACGGCCTCGGTAGCGTCGGCAAGTATCGACGCACGCTCCCTGCCGCCGTTTTTCTCCTCGCCGTGACCCATGCGCAGATATGCGCCGAGAGAAAGCTCACGCGCAACGCCGTACAGACTGTGCTCGCACACGAGCTCTGCGCGAAGGCGCGTCATTCTGCCCTCCGGCATTGCAGGCTGTGCGGCATACAAATGCTTTGCCGTGACAAAGCCGAGCACCGAGTCGCCCAGAAATTCGAGGCGTTCATTGCTCGGTACGCCCTCTGCTCTGTTTTCGTTTGCATAGGAGCTGTGCGTCAGCGCGTTTTTCAAAAGCGCCGGATCCTTGAATTTGTATCCTAATTTTTCTTCTAACTGCTTCAATGTATTACGCTTCTTCCGAAATCTTCATATAATCGACATTCTTTTCGATATCTTCAACTATACCCGCCTCGGCAAAGGCCTTGGCCTGACGTATGGCAGCAAAAAACGCCTCGTCGCCGGATGAGCCGTGAGCCTTGATAACGGGCTTGGATATGCCGAGGAAGGCCGTTCCGCCGACCTCGTTTGAGTCCATTCTCTTCGCTATGCCCTTTACGTCCTTTTTGATGACCGCTGCCGCAAGCTTGTTTTTAGTGCTCATCATGAACATTCCCTTGAGCTCGGTGAACAGCCATTTTGCAACGCCCTCGGCAGTCTTGAGGACGATATTGCCGGAAAAGCCGTCGCTCACGACGACGTCAACGCCGCCGAAAAGCATGGTGCTCGCCTCGACGTTGCCGACAAAGTTTATCCTGCCCTCCGCGCTCGCCTGCTTCAGGAGCTTATAGGTATCGTGCTGGAGCTGTCCGCCCTTGGTCTCCTCGGTTCCGATGTTGAGAAGTCCGACGCGAGGCTGAGTAAGCCCCATCATTCTGTGGGCGTAGTAGCTGCCCATGTAGGCAAACTGGAGCAGATACTCCGGCGTACACTCGACATTTGCGCCGCAGTCGATGAGTATAATGCCGTTCTCGCGGCTGGGCAGCATCGGCGCCATTGCCGCACGGCGGATGCCCTTTATGCGCTTTACGATGAGCGTAGCGCCTGTGAGCAGCGCTCCCGTCGAGCCTGCCGAAACCATTGCGTCTCCCTCGCCGTTTTTGAGCATGTTTAGCGCGACGGTCATGGACGCATCCTTTTTGCGGCGCGTTGCTGTGCTCGGATCGTCCTCCATCGTGATGACCTCGCGGGCATCGACTATGCTTATGCCGCTTCTGTCCTCGCCGAGATACTTTTCTATCTCTTCCTTTCGCCCGACGAGCACAAGCTCAACGCCCAGCCTGTCACGCGCATAGACAGAGCCCCTTACTATAGCCTCGGGCGCGTTATCTCCGCCCATTGCATCAACTATTATTTTCACTGCCGAAGACCTCCTTTTTCATAAGCTCATCTATGATCGCCAGACTCCTTGCGGATATCTCGGCGTTTTTGTTTCGCTTGCCCTTGACGCGGTAGCCAAGCGGCGAGATTATTCCGAAGTTTATATTCATGGGCTGGAAATCGCCGACGCTGCCGCCGGAGATATACAGGCTCAGTGCGCCTATAGCCGTCTCCTGCGGAAAATCAACGGGCTCAAGGCCGAGGATGCGTGCAGCGGTCTCTATGCCGGCGAGCATTCCTGATGCCGCCGACTCTACATAGCCCTCAACGCCCGTCATCTGTCCGGCAAAGCTCAGGCGCGGCTCGCTTTTGAGCCTGTAATAGCGGTCGAGCAGCTTCGGACTGTTGAGATATGTATTGCGGTGCATTACGCCGTAGCGCACAAACTCCGCGTTTCTGAGCGCCGGTATCATGGAGAAAACGCGCTTCTGCTCGCCCCATGTCAGATGCGTCTGGAAGCCGACGATGTTATACAGCGTTCCGTCGGCGTTATCGCGCCTTAGCTGCACGACGGCATAGCCTTCGCGCCCCGTGCGTGGATCGCGCAGGCCGACCGGCTTCATGGGACCATAGCGCAGGGTGTCCTCCCCGCGGCGGGCCATTACCTCGACCGGCATGCAGCCTTCGAACACTCCGCCGTCGTCAAAGCCGTGGACAGCCGCCTCCTTTGCGCAGCAGAGCTCGCGGACGAAGGCCTTGTACTCGGTCTCATCCATCGGGCAGTTTACATAATCCGCCGTGCCCTTATCATAGCGCGAGGCAAAAAACGCGCTCTGCATATCCACGCTCTCAAGAGTTACTATGGGTGCGACGGCATCGTAAAAATGCAGTCCCTCACCGCCGCACAGGGCGGCTATCTTATCGGCCAGAGCGTCGCTTGTAAGCGGTCCTGTTGCGACGACGCACTCGCCGGAAGGAAAATCGCCTGCCTCGGCGGAAATAAGCTCAACATTTTCGCAGGCTCTCAGCTTTTCCGTTATGTATCGGGCAAAGCCCTCTCTGTCAACGGCGAGCGCTCCGCCTGCCGCGACACGGTTGATGTCCGCGCTTTCCATGATAAGCGAGCCCATTTTGCGCATTTCGGCCTTGAGAAGGCCGACGGCGTTCGTGAGCTCGTCGCTGCGCAGCGAATTTGAGCACACAAGCTCGGCAAAGTATTCCGATGTGTGCGCCGGGGTCATTTTTGCCGGCTTCATCTCGATAAGCCGTACCTTTATTCCTCTTTTGGCAAGCTGCCATGCGCATTCGCTGCCGGCAAGTCCCGCTCCGAGAACCGTGACCTCTTTCATATTTATTATTCCTTAGTCTTTTTTGCCGTGCTTTTCTTCTTTACCGGCTTTTTTTCGGCCTTATCGTCAGACTTCTCGACGGCTTTTTTCTTGTATCCGCGCTTATCCTCCGGCACAAACTCCGGGCACTCCTCGTTTATGCAGAAGGCCTTCTGACGGCCTCGTCCGCTGGGCTTAAAGAGCGTTTTGCCGCAGCTCGGACAGGTGTCCTTGGTCGGAACATACCATGTCATGAAGCCCTTTATCTCGCTGCCGTCGGCAGCCGTGCCGCGCCATGGACAGTCTGCACCGCGCTCACAGGCGTAATAGGTGTTGCCCTTTTTCGAGGTACGCTTGAGGATGCGGCTGCCGCATTTGGGGCATTTGCCGGGCATCTCGACGACTATGGGCTTTGTAAAGCTGCACTCGGGATACGCAGGGCATGCCAGAAAGCGTCCGAAACGGCCTGATTTTACGACCATCTGGCGGCCACAGACATCGCAGTATTCGTCGCTGAGCTCATCGGGTACCTTGATCCTCACTCCGTCAAGAGCTTTCTCGGCCTCCTCAAGCTCGGAGCTGAAGCCGCCGTAGAAGCTGCGCAGCAGCTCCTTCCAATAGAGCTTGCCGCTCTCGACCTCGTCGAGCTCCTCCTCCATATGGTTTGTGAATTTCAGATCGACTATATCGGGGAAGCGCTCCTCCATGAGCTGAGTTACGATCTCGCCCAGATTAGTCGGCTTGAGGTATTTTCCGTCCTTCACGACGTACTCATGCGAGGTTATAGTCGATATAGTGGGCGCATAGGTGGATGGGCGGCCTATGCCCTTTTCCTCCATTGCGCGGATGAGCGTAGCCTCGGTATAGCGTGCAGGCGGCTGCGTAAACTGCTGCTCGGGGAGCATTTTTTCAAGATATACGCGCTCCCCCTCGTTGAGTGACGGCAGCTTGCTGCGCGGCTCGTCGCTCTCCTCGTCCTTGCCCTCCTCGTAAACGGCGGTGTAGCCTGCAAAGCGGAGCTCAGAGTAGTTTGCGCGGAACACATAGCCTGCCGAGTCAACATCCACAACGACGTTATCGTACACGGCGTTTGCCATCTGGCAGGCGGTAAAGCGTCCCCAGATCAGGCGGTAGAGCCTGTACTGCTCGGGAGTCAGATCCTTGCGCACAACGTCGGGGCTGAGCTCGATATTCGTCGGGCGGATAGCCTCGTGCGCATCCTGTGCGCCGGACTTCGTTTTGTATACGCGGAACGAGCCGTGGTAATAGTCCTGACCGTAATGGGCGATTATATAGTTTTTAGCGGCCATGAGCGCCTCGTCGGAAAGGCGCAGCGAGTCCGTTCTCATGTAGGTTATAAGGCCGACTGTGCCATGGCCCGTTATATCGACGCCCTCGTAAAGCTGCTGGGCAATGGACATTGTGCGGCGCGGCGTCATACCGAGTCGGCGGCTGGCCTCCTGCTGGAGGGTCGAGGTTATGAACGGAGGCGAGGGGCTGCGGTGCTTCTTGCCGCGCTTTACGGTCTTGACCGTGAACGGCTCGTCTTTTGTTGCGTTTACGACGGTGTTCACCTCGTCCTCGCTTTTAAGCTCGAGCTTCTTATCGTCCTTCCCGTAGAAGCGTGCCGTGAACTTTGCGCTGCTCTCGCTTTCGAGTACCGCGTCAAGTAGCCAGTATTCCTCGCTTACGAAGCTTCTTATCTCGTTTTCGCGGTCAACGACCATGCGCGTTGCCACCGACTGCACTCTGCCAGCCGACAGGCCGCGGCGTATCTTCTTCCACAGCAGCGGCGAGAGCTTGTAGCCGACGAGACGGTCGAGAAGTCTGCGCGCCTGCTGTGCATCGACAAGGTCATTGTCGATATCACGGGGCTTATTGATGCTGTCGGTAACGACCTTTTTGGTTATCTCGTTGAAGGTAACGCGCCTTGCCCTTTCGTCAGGAAGCGCAAGCAGCTCCTTCAGATGCCATGAAATCGCCTCTCCCTCGCGGTCAGGGTCGGTCGCAAGATAAACTGTTTTTGCGTTTTTGCTGAGCTTTTTGAGCTCGTCGATGATCTCCTTGTGATCCTTCACTGGGATGTACTTGGGCTCAAAATCGTTCTCTATATCAATTCCGAGGGTGCTCTTGGGCAGATCGCGCAGGTGTCCCATGGATGCAACGACCTTATAATCGCTTCCGAGGTATTTCTCGATGGTCTTGGCCTTGGCCGGTGACTCGACTATGACCAGATTCTTCTTTGCACTGGGCATTGGGTATCCTCATTTCATCTTAATATTTAATGTAAAGCGTTTGCCCGTCTCCTGCCGGACATAGCCCTTTATCTGCAAGAGCGTAAGCTCCGCCAGCACCTTAGCCGGAGCAAGACCGCTGCGCTCGATGATCGTATCGACGTGCACGGCCTCTTCATCCATTGCGCCGATTATCTTCAGCTGGCCGGGACTGAGGCTCTCCAATTGTTTCTGCAAGTCAATATAAGCCGCGTCGGGTGCCTTGTCAACAACTTTTTTCGCACATTTTTCGGCACGGGGCTCTTTTTCAGGCTTTGCCGCCGACTTTGGAAGCACTCCGGCAGACATTTCAAATTCAGCTTTTCTTATCTTGTTCGGGTACAATGCCGCAAATTCGCTTACGATCTCCCAGCCGTTTGTGACAGGCTTTGCGCCCTCCTTTATCAGGAGGTTCGTTCCCTCGCAGTTGGGCTGGTCGGCGTTGCCCGGAACGGCGAATATCTCCTTGCCCTGATCGGCGGCCTCGTTGACAAAAAGGCGCGTTCCGCTCTTTAGCGGCGCTTCAACGACCGCAACGCCGAGAGACAGGCCGCTCGTTATCCTGTTTCTCGCACGGAAAAACGAGCTGTACGGCTTCGTGCCCGGCGCGTACTCGCTTATGAGCGCGCCATGCATGACAACATCGTTTGAAAAGCGGCTCTTATCCAGCTCGTGCGGCAGTCCGAGAACGCCTACTACCCTGCCGTCAGCCATGAGCGCACCCTCGGCTGCGGCGGAATCAATGCCCACGGTAAGGCCGGATATCACAACCGCGCCGCATTTTGCTATCTCATATCCCATACGCATGCCCATCTTTATACCGTAGGGCGATGCCTTGCGCGTTCCGATGACGGCAATGGCGGGCTCTGCATCCATATCGGGCAGCTTTCCCTTGACATATATCACTGCGGGAGGAAGGTGGATATTGCGAAGGCGCTCGGGGTAAGAGTCCTCGTTGAGCGTTATAACGTCGATGCCGGTGTTGTCGCATTTTTCAAATATGCGCTTTGCCGCGTCAAGATCACGCTTTTCAAGCTCCTCCGCGCCCTCGATATTGCGCGGCAGCAGCCGCGTTATCTCGCCCAGCGGCGCAAAATACATCTGCTCGGGGCTTCCGTAGTATTTTATCAGCGAGCTTATAGCTCTCGGACCTATGCGCGGCGAGGTTGACAGCCAGAGCCAGTAAATAACGTCGTTCATATTCTACCTCGACATTTCCCACATGATGACCGATGCCGCTATCGCGGCGTTTAACGACTCCGAATGCGGATCCATCGGTATTATCAGCTCTCCTCCGCATATCTCCAGAAGCTCGCGTGAAAGTCCCCTGCCCTCGCTGCCTATGGCCACCGCGCTTCTGTGAAGCTCGGCATTGCGTATATCGGCGGCCTTGTCGCTCAGCGCAGCGCCGAACAGCGGCAGGCACTGACTGCGAGTGAATTCATCCAGCTCGGCAATGCTCATTCTGAGCACCCTCTGGCGGAAGATCGCGCCCATGCTCGCACGCACGGTTTTGGGATTGTACAGATCGGCGCACGCGCCGACCATGATGACCGCGTCTATGCAGAAGGCGTTTGCACTTCTGATTATCGTTCCGACGTTGCCGGGATCCTGAAGATTTTCGATAACAATGGCGCGCATCACGCGCTCTGCGGTGCGCTGCTCGGGTATTGCTACGGTAAACACAGGTCCCTTGCCGGATCTGAGCGGCGAGGCATATTCAACGAGCTCCTGCGCTGCGCAGTACTGCTCGGTCTCCGGCGGAAGCTCTATGCTCTGCGCCCCTTCACACCACAGCACCTGCTTTATCTCCGCGCCGTATTCTATCGCTTCCCTCAGCGTTTTTTCTCCGTCGCACACGAACTGACGGCATTCCGAGCGGTATTCCGCGCTCGACGCGACCGAGCGCATATGGCATATTATTCTATTTTTTCTCGAGCTTATCTTTTCCATAAGAATTAATTTATATCATATTTTTATAATTTGTCAAATGCACATTAAAAAACCGCGTAAAAAACGCGGTTTTTAATATTATCCGTATATCCATGCGTTGGGCAGGTAGCGGCAGCTTATCGCTGTATTCGAGCACTTAGTAACATATTCGCCGTCGTACCACATGACGGCGCTCGTGCCGCCGTCCATATTCATCGCCTGATAAGCATCGTAGCCCATGAGTATCTCAGTGCATTCCGGCAGTCCGACACCGAGTGAGCGCCCGACGAGTCTGCCCTCGATGACGAGCATCATAACGTCGCCGTCTTTCGACTGAGCTATCATCGCACGCGGCTGTATCGAGCGGAAGCCCGACTGCTGGTCGATGAGCGCCTCACCGTCGATTATGAGCGCCGGCTGGAACTCGACCGCATCTCGTACATCGGAGCTGATGCTAGTATCTGCATCAACGATGTACATCTTATCGTCGTTTCTGAACTCGACGCGCTTTCTGCCATAGGTGACGTGGTAGCCGTACTCCTTGCCCTCGCAGATCGCAAGGCCGTCCACCGTGCCGCCCGTGCCTACACCCTCGGGATCGTAAAAGCCGCTGGCGTTCATGCCGAGTATGCCGTTGCAGCGCGGCACGAAGCTATCAAGAAATTCGCCGTAAGCGCCTATATGCTCGGCGGCGCAGCAGCGCACCTTGGAGGCATCCTTGACGATGGCAAGCACGCCCTGATAGCCCGAGCCCTTTACGCGCACGAGCAGCACGCCCTCCTTGGCGTTTACCGCGAGCACCTGATCGCCCTGCTTTGTTTTTATCGTCGTGCCCTCGTCGTCAAGACCTGCCTCGTTTATGTCGATGGTCATGAGCGAGGACTTGTCGTACTCGGGATGCTCCTTGAGATACGCTTCAAACGAATCCTTGTCTATCTCGTCAAAGAGCTCATAAAAGCTGGTGTCGTCCTTTTCCTCAACGGTGTGATCCCATTTGCTTTCGATGCCCTTCTGCTGATCGTTTGCGGCGTTGACCCTGTTCATGACATCGTCTATCATATCCTGCGGGAAAAACAGCTCGGCAAGCCACTGGTGGCTCATCGTCTGCATCGCCGTTTCGATATACGCCTCGCGCAGGTTCTTTATGGCGGGGATATTGGTGTACACCACGAATGCATACAGTCCTGCAAGGAGCGCAATTATACTGAAAGCAACTATAAAGCCCTTTTTGCGCTTTGCGGCCTTCTTTTTCTTTTTTACCTTGCGCACCTTATCATCGGCTGCCTCGGCGGAAACGTGCTCGCGCACGGGCGCGGGCTCGGGTCTGACATACGCCGGCTGCCGCTCCGGCTCTCTGCGCGGAGCGGACCCTGCCGTGCTTTTTGACGGTGCCGTATTTCTTGTGGACTTGGAGCTGAATATCTTTATGGTCGTTCCCTTCTTTCTGTTCGGGTAGCGTTTTGACGTTGAGGCGGTGCAAAAGGTTCCGCACTGCCGGATAAAATTTTAAAAGCCCTCAAAAAGATTTATCTGTGAGCTCTCCGGCATTTCGCCGAACGCACCCATGCGGCGCAGCACCTCAAGGTGGGTGGTGCTGACCTTGGGGCAGGCAGCGCTGACCTCCTCGACCGAGATGTAGGTCTGGCCGTTTTGGGTGCAGTTTTCAAGGTCGATGGCCGCCGTTTCGCCCAGACCGGCTATAGCGACGAAGGGCGGGCGCAGCTTACCGTCGTCTGTTATCCTGAACTTCGTTGCGCTCGACTCGTAAAGGTCGATGGGCGCAAACTCAAAGCCGCGCATATAAAACTCATAGACCGATTCGAGCGTCGTGAGTATGCTGTCCTCGTTGGCGGTAGCATCTTCCTTTTGGCGCAGATCATATATCTTTTTGCGCACCTCGTCAAGCCCCGCCGTCATCATTTCGGCATCGAAGCTGTTTTTCTGACTGCGGCGGTAGAAATAGGCGCTGTAAAACGCCAGCGGCTCGTGTACCTTGAACCATGCTATGCGGAAGGCCATCATGACGTAGGCAACGGCGTGAGCCTTCGGGAAGAGATAGGCTATCTTCCGGCAGGATTCTATATACCAGTCGGGCACGTCGAGCGTGCGCATCTGCGCCTCGGCATCTCCCGGGAACTCGCCGCTTTTCTTGACCTTGCCCTTACGCACGGCCTCCATGGTCTTGAACGCAAGCGAGGGCTCCATGCCCTTCTGGATGAGGTAGAGCATGATATCGTCTCGGCAGCCGACCGTCTCGTTAACGGTAGCAATGCCGTTTACGATGAGGTCGCGTATGTTGCCCGCCCACACGTCCGTTCCGTGCGAGAAGCCTGACAGACGCACGAGCGTGTCAAACTGCGTCGGCTGCGTATCGACGAGCATCTGACGCGTAAAGCCCGTGCCGAACTCGGGTATGCCTATGCTGCCGGTCTTGCCGATGATATCGTCATCCTCGGGAAGTCCCAGAACTGTGGGCGTTGTGAATATCTTCATGGTATCGGGGTCTGAAAGAAGTATCTCGCGTGCGTTCACGCCGGTCGCATCCTCGAGCATGCGGATCATGGTAGGGTCATCGTGACCCAGCTCGTCAAGCTTCAAGAGGTTTGACTCCATGCAGTGATATTCAAAATGTGTCGTGACTATGCCGCTTTTGGGATCGTCCGCCGGATGCTGCACGGGGCAGAAGTCGGTGACATCCATATCCTGCGGTATGACCACAAGACCGCCCGGATGCTGTCCCGTCGTGCGCTTAACGCCGACCAGTCCCTTTGCAAGGCGGTTTTCCTCGACCTTTGTGACCTTTATGCCGCGCTCCTCGAGATATTTTTTAACGTAGCCGTAAGCGGTCTTTTCTGCGAGAGTGCCGATGGTTCCTGCGCGGAAAACGTGATCCGAGCCGAAGAGCTCTTCTGTGTATTTATGCGCCTGCGCCTGATACTCGCCGGAGAAGTTGAGGTCGATATCGGGCGTTTTCTCGTTGCCCGGAAAGCCGAGGAAGGTCTCGAACGGAATATCAAAGCCGTCCTGCCGCATAAGCGTTCCGCAGTCGGGGCAGTTTTTAGGCGGCATGTCCGCGCCGCAGCCGTACGAGCCGTCGGTTATGAACTCCGAGTGCCTGCACTTCGGGCAGACATAGTGCGGCGGAAGCGAGTTTACCTCGGTAATGCCGGACATGTACGCAACGATAGACGAGCCGACTGAACCTCGTGAGCCGACAAGGTAGCCGTGCTCGAGCGAGTTCTGGACGAGCTTCTGAGCGGACATATAGATAACGTCGTAGTTATGGTCAAGTATCGTTTTAAGCTCGGTATCGACACGGCTCTTTACGATCTCGGGAGGATCGTCGCCGTAGATATCGGTCATTTTGCCGTAGACAAGGTCGCGCAGGTCACGGGCCGAGTTTTCGATCTTCGGCGGGTACAGATCCTTGGGCAGAAGCTCGATATCATCGACCATGTCGGCTATAGCGCGCGGATTTTTTATAACGACCTCGCGTGCCGTCTCCTCGCCGAGGTAGTCAAACTCGGCAAGCATCTCGTCGGTGGTGCGGAAGAATATCGGGCAGCCGCGGTCGGCATCAGAAAATTTCTTTGCCGCCTGAAGTATCTTGCGGTACTGCTCGTCCTCGGCATCAAGAAAATGTACGTCGCTGGCAGCAATGACGGGCTTGCCGAGCTGCCTGCCTATCTCAAGTATGCGGCGGTTGTAGTCCTGCAGAACGCTTATGTCGCTGACAACGCCGTTATCGACAAGAAAGCCGTTGTTGCCCAGCGGCTGAATTTCAAGATAGTCGTAAAACGACGCTATGCGCCGAAGCTCCGAGTCGCTCGCACCGTGCATGACCGCGCCGTATAATTCTCCCATTCCGCAGGCCGAGCCTATGAGCAGCCCCTCGCGGTGCTTTATGAGAAGACTCTTGGGCATGGTCGGGGTCTTGTAGAAATATTTAAGATATGACTGCGACACGAGCTCATAGAGGTTTTTAAGACCCACCTTGTTTTTTACGAGCAGTATCATGTGCCGTGACTTTGCGTGGTCTGCCGGCTTTATGCGTGCATAGACCTCCTGAATGTCGTTTACCGTTTTAGCGCCCTGCTTTTCGAGCATGGGCAGAAATCTTCCCATTATCCGCGCAACGACGAGCGCATCGTCCGAGGCGCGGTGATGGTTGAATTCCGGCAGGCTCAGGCGGTTTGAGAC